>DASPKW010000114.1:0-15001 GCA_035627895.1 Tepidisphaeraceae bacterium
CTGCTCGATTACCTCGCCCGGTCGTTCGTCGACGGCGGGTGGGACGCCAAGGCGATGTTCCGCACGCTCGTCCTGTCGGCCACTTACCGGCAGGATTCGGCCGTCGCGCCGGCGTTGCTCGAGCGGGACCCGGAAAACCGGCTGCTCGGCCGTGGCCCGCGGGTTCGCCTGCCGGCGGAAATACTCCGTGATCAGGCGCTGTCGGTCGGCGGGCTGTTGAAGCACCGGCTCGGCGGGCCCAGCGTGTTCCCGTACCAGCCCGCCGAGCTGTACAAGGGCACGGTCGTCGGCGCCCGTTACCCGGGGACCAGCTGGGTGCAGAGCACGGGGGACGATTTGTACCGGCGGAGCCTGTACACGTTCTGGAAGCGGACGGTCCCGCACCCGGCGATGACGACGTTCGACGCCCCCGACCGCGAGTTCTGCGCCGTCCGCCGCAGCCGCACGAACACGCCGCTGCAGGCGCTGACGCTGATGAACGAGACGGGGATGGTCGAGGCCGCGCGGGCGCTGGGCGAACGGATGCTCCGCGAGGGCGGGGGCGACGACGCCGCCCGCGCGGCGTTCGGGTTTCGCCTCGCGACCGGCCGGCCACCGCGCGCGGCCGAAGTACGCGTGCTGACCAAGGCCTGGGCGCGATTCCGGGCCGAGTTCGCCGCCGACCCCAAGGACGCGGCGGCGATCCTGACGGTCGGGGCGTCCAAACCCGATCCGAGCCGGCCGGCGACCGACGTCGCGGCCGCGGCCGCCGTGGCGGGAATCATCCTGAATCTGGACGAGACGGTCACGAAAGATTGATCGACACCCGTGCGCGAGATGCCCGCACCACACGAGAAGGGCCGCCATGTCCCGCAACCGCTTCGAGCGCGCCGTCAGCCGCCGTGAGGTCCTTACCCGCACCGGGCTGGGCATCGGGACGGCCGCCCTGGCACACGTGTTGGGCGCCGACGACGCTGCCGCCGCCACACCAGCCGTCGCCGCCCTCGCGACGCCGCCCCACTTCGCCCCCAAAGCGAAGCGCGTGATCTGCCTGTTCCAGTCCGGCGGGCCGTCGCACCTGGACCTGTTCGACGACAAGCCGGTCCTGACGGCGCAGTTCGACAAGGACCTGCCCGACTCCGTCCGCCGCGGCCAGCGGATCACCGGGATGGTCGCGTCGCAGGCCCGGCTGGCGGTGCAGCCGAGCAAGTACGCGTTCCGGCCGGGCGGCGCGTGCGGGACGGTCATGTCGGACCTGCTGCCGCACACGCGGGCGATCGCCGACGACATCTGCCTGATCCGGTCGGTCCACACCGAGGCGATCAACCACGACCCGGCGATCACGTTCTTCCAGACCGGCAGCCAACTGCCGGGCCGCCCGAGCATCGGCGCGTGGGTCGATTACGGCCTCGGGCGGGCGAACGAGAACCTCCCTGCGTTCGTCGTGCTGATCTCGGTGAACAAGGAGCGCGCCGGCCAGGGGCTGCTCGCGCGCCTGTGGGGCAGCGGGTTCCTCCCGAGCCGCCACCAGGGCGTGCAGTTCCGCGGATCGGGCGAGCCGGTCCTGTACTTGGACGACCCGCCCGGGATGACGCGCGACCGCCGGCGCCTCATGCTCGACGGCCTAGCCGAGCTGAACCGGCTGAACCACGCGACGGCCGGCGACCCCGAGATCGAGACCCGCGTCGCGCAGTACGAGATGGCCTACCGCATGCAGGCCAGCGTCCCGGACCTGATGGACCTGGCGGGCGAGCCGCGGCACGTGCTCGAGCAGTACGGCCCCGACGTCACCGCGCCCGGCAGCTTCGCGCGGAACTGCCTGCTCGCCCGCCGGATGGCCGAGCGGGGCGTCAGGTTCATCCAGCTTTACCACCGGGA
Organism: Tepidisphaeraceae bacterium; assembly: GCA_035627895.1. Classification (GTDB taxonomy): domain Bacteria; phylum Planctomycetota; class Phycisphaerae; order Tepidisphaerales; family Tepidisphaeraceae; genus DASPKW01. Next base: position 1,858 of record DASPKW010000114.1, read on the forward strand.
CTGGGACCACCACGGCGGGCTCCCGGGCGTGCTCCCGAAGCTGACCGCGGACACCGACCGGCCGAGCGCCGCGCTGGTCCGCGACCTCAAGGCCCGGGGGCTGCTCGACGACACGCTGGTCGTCTGGGGCGGGGAGTTCGGCCGCACGCCGTACGCCCAGGGCAACGCCAACCGCGACAACTACGGGCGCGACCACCACGGCAAGGCGTTCAGCGTCTGGATGGCGGGCGGCGGGATCCGCGGCGGGATGACGCACGGCGCGACGGACGACTTCGGGTTCAACGTCGCCGAGGAGCCGGTCCACGTCCACGATTTGCAGGCGACGATCCTCCACTGCCTGGGCGTCGACCACACCCGCCTCACGTACCGCTTCCAGGGCCGACAGTTCCGGCTGACCGACGTCCACGGGCACCCGGTGAAGGGGATCCTGGCGTGACGCGTTCGGGGCGCGGGTGCCAACGCCCCCACCGATTCGAGTACGCCGCGCGAACGAGGACGCTCGCCTTCGGCTCTTGCCGGCGTGCCGGCGTGCCGGCGCGGCGCGTCTCGGCAATCGTCTCGAAACGCAGGAAGGGCCGGCCGGGGTCGAGAATCATGTCCGCCTGCCGTTGCCCGTCTCCCCGCGCCGCTCACTTCACTTCGGTCGTCACGCGCTCGAGGCGCGGGGCTTCTACGGCGAAGTTCGCCAGAAACCAGTACCGCGCCCCGCCCTCGAATGCCCCGTTCTTCAGCAGGCTCTCGGCGGCCGGGGGGCGGCCATGGCGAAGCTGGCTAAGCCCACGGCGATTGCCAACGACGTGATTCCGCGAGTTCGCATCCGTCTGCCTCGCTATTGGGGCCCCTGTCCGCAACGCGCCGTACGAGGTGTTCGAGGCGTTCGACGCGCCGCAGTCCGGCATGGTCACGGGGACGCGCGCGGCCACCACGGTTGTGTCCCAGGCCCTGTTCGCGATGAACGCCCCCGCTCGTGCTGGAGCAGGCCGGGGCGATGACGAGGCGCCTGCTGGCGGACGTGCCGGACGACGACGGCGCGCGCCCCGCGCGTGCCTATCGGGATGCGTTCGGCCTGTCCTCCGCCGACGCGAGGCGGTCCGCGCGGCGAGGTTCGTCCGCGATTGCGAGGCGGCGGTCGGCGGGAACGAGTCGCAACGCGCCGCGGGCAAGCGCTCTGCCAGGCGCTGCCCGTGTCGTCGTCCATAACGGCTTGGCAACGGGGGTTCGGTCCCGCGGACTTCGTGGCACAATTCGCGGAGGTCTGCGGATTCCCGCGTTGGCCGGGGATGCGGCGGGTGTTAGACTCGCGACCCGCGAGGGCGGTTGTGAGACGTCTTGGCGCGTCGGCGCGCCTTTGCGGACGGGGCGTGACGTGCGCCCGTCCGGGTTCCGTTGCCGCGACTCAGTCCGTTCGCGAGCCGCCGCCCCGTAAGGACTGGACCGGCTATGGATCGCACCGACGACTTCGACGACGACGAGGGACCCGACGCGCCGCCACTTTCGACGGGCGTGCCGGGGGTGAACGACATCCTCCGCGGGGGATTCACGCCGGACTGCCTGTACCTCGTGACCGGCACGCCGGGCTCGGGGAAGACGACGCTCGCGATGCAGTTCCTGCTGGACGGGGCGCGGGCCGGCGAGCCGTGCCTGTACGTCACGCTTTCGGAGTCGCGGCGGGAGATCGCCAAGGTCGCGCGGAGCCACGGGTGGGATCTGACCGGCGTCCGGATCTGCGAGCTGGCGCCGTCCGAGCGGAACTTGTCCGCGGATTCGCAGCTGACCGTGTTCAACCCGTCGGAATTCGAGCTCGGGGAGACGACCGAGGCGCTGATCGCGGTCGTGAACGAGCACAAGCCCAAGCGGGTCGTGATCGACTCGCTGTCGGAGCTGCGGCTGGTCGCCCAGAACCCGCTGCGGTACCGGCGGCAGATTTTGGCGCTCAAGCAGTTCTTCGGCGGCCGGGACTGCACGGTGCTGATGCTCGACGACTGCACGGGCGAGCCCGGGGACGGGCAACTCGAGAGCATCGCGCACGGGGTCGTCCTGCTCGAACAGTTGTCCAACCAGTACGGGGCCGAGCGGCGCCGGCTGCGGGTGGTGAAGATGCGCGGGGTGTCGTTCCGCGGGGGGTACCACGACTTCACGATCCGCAAGGGCGGGCTCGACGTGTTCCCGCGGCTCGTGGCGTCGGAGCACCAGGGCGAGGTGCCGGAGGCCGACCTGCCGAGCGGTAACGCCGCGCTCGACGCGCTGCTGTGCGGCGGGCTGCCGCTGGGCACCAGCACGCTGTTGCTCGGGCCGGCGGGAACGGGTAAGTCGACGATCGCGACGCAGTTCGCCGTGGCCGCGGCGCGGCGCGGGGAGCGGGCGGCGATGTACGTGTTCGACGAGAACATCGGGACGTTCCGCACGCGGTCGCGGAAGCTGGGGATCGGGGTGGAGCCGCACCTGACGAGCGGGCTGATGACGGTGCAGCAGATCGACCCGGCGGAGCTGTCGTCGGGCGAGTTTTCGGCGATCATCCGCCGGGCGGTGGACGGGGCCGACGCCCACGGGAACCGGGCCAAGGTCGTGATCATCGACAGCCTGAACGGGTACCTGAACGCGATGCCGGAGGAGAAGTTCCTGACGGCGCAAATGCACGAGTTGCTGGCGTACCTGGGCCAGCAGGGCGTGGTGACGATCATGACGGTCACCCAGTCGGGGATGATCGGGAGCAACATGGGGTCGCCGGTGGACACGACGTACCTGGCCGACAACGTCATCCTGTTCCGGTACTTCGAGTCGCGCGGGCGCGTCCGCCGGGCGGTGTCGGTCGTGAAGAAGCGGAGCGGCAAACACGAACAGACGATCCGCGAGCTGTCGGTCGGCGAGAAGGGGATCGAGATCGGCGAGCCGCTGGCGGACTTCCACGGGGTGCTGACGGGCGTGCCGACGTTCGTCGGGATGGCGGGCGCGCCGGCGGCAGCCGAGAGGGGCGCCGATGCCCGGTGACGCGGCCGCCACCGACCACCGCCGGGTCCTGCTGCTCCCGCCGACGCGGCGCGACGCCGACGCGCTGTGCACCGTGCTGACGGGCGCGGGGATCGCGTGCGCGGTCTGTGCGACGCTCGGCGAGCTCGCGGCGGAAGTCGCGCGCGGGGCCGGCGCGGTGGTCGTCTCGGAAGAAGCCCTGCACGCGGGCCCGGACGGTCTGGCCGCGGTCCTGCGCGCCCAGCCGGTTTGGTCGGACCTCCCGGTGATCGTCCTGTCCCGCGCGGGGGCCGAATCGCCGGCGCTGGCGCGCGAGGTGGGGGCCCTGGGGAACGTGAGCGTCCTTGAGCGGCCGGTCCGCATGACCACGTTCCTCAGCGTGGTCGGCTCGGCCCTGCGCGCGCGCGAGCGGCAGTACGAGGTGCGCGACCACTTGGCCGAGCGGAAGGCGGCGGACCAGGAGCGGGCCGCGCTGCTGGAGGCCGAGCGGGCGGCCCGGGCGGAGGCGGAGCGGGCGAGCCGGATGAAGGACGAGTTCCTGGCGACGCTCAGCCACGAGCTGCGCACGCCGCTCAACGCGATCTTCGGGTGGGCGCAGGTGCTGAGCGCCGACGGGGCGACGCCGGAGGACGTCCGCGAGGGCGTGGAGGTCATCGAGCGCAACGCCCGCGCGCAAACGCGGATCATCGAAGACCTGCTGGACATGAGCCGGATCGTCAGCGGGACGATCCGCCTGCACGTCAAGCCGGTGGACCTGGCTGGCGTCATCCGTGCCGCCCTGGAGACCGTTAGCCCCGCGGCCGACGCCAAAGGCGTGCGCCTCGACGTCCGCCACGACCCGCTCGCCACGCCGATCAGCGGCGACGCCCATCGGCTTCAGCAGATCTTCTGGAATTTGCTGACCAACGCCGTGAAGTTCACGGGCCGGGGGGGCGTCGTGCGCGTCGCGTCGCGGCGGCACGAGTCGCACGTCGAGGTGAGCGTGACGGACACGGGCGAGGGCATCGGCCCAGAGTTCCTGCCGTTCGTGTTCGACCGGTTTCGGCAGGCGGACGCGTCGACGACGCGGCGCCACGGCGGGCTCGGGCTGGGGCTGGCGATCGTCAAGCAACTGGTCGAGACGCACGGCGGGAGCGTGCGGGCCGACAGCGCGGGTGCCGGCCGGGGCTCGACGTTTACGGTCTCGTTGCCCGTGACCGCGGTGCGCCCGGTCGTAGAGGCCGGGGACCCGACCGACCCCGGCCCCGTTCCCACCTCGCCCGCGGACGGGCGCCACGGCGCGGACGACACCCGGGTGATGCGCCGGCTCGACGGGTTGCACTTGCTGGTGGTCGACGACGAGGCGGACGCGCGCGATCTGGTTCGGCGGCTGCTCGAGGGGCGCGGGGCGCGCGTGACGACGGCCGCGTCGGCGGTGGAGGCGCTCGCGCGCCTGCGCGCGGACCGCCCGGACGTGCTCGTGAGCGACATCGGCATGCCGGACGAGGACGGGTACGCGCTGATCGCCCGCGTCCGCGCGCTCGGGCCGGCCGAGGGCGGGGACACGCCGGCCGTCGCGCTGACCGCGTACGCCCGGGCGGAGGACCGCGCGCGGGCGCTGCGGGCGGGGTTCGGGGGGCACGTGGTCAAGCCGGTCGAGCCGGCCGAACTCGTCGGCCTCGTCGCGGAACTCGCCGCACCGGTCCGCGCCGCGACCGCCCCATGACGGTCCGATGGCAATTACGTCGACGGCACAGGCAACGGCGGGCGGGGGCGAAGATAGTACGCGCGGTCGTCGTCCCGGGCGCGGGGCCGGCGTCCGAGTGCACGGGTCACGGGCGAGAAACGTCCGCTTCAGGATCGTGAAGTGCGAAGCCGCAAGCGGCACGGCCGGGCACACGCTCCAACGTCTCAAACCTGATCCGTACAAATGGGCGCGTGGATGAAAACTGATTCGTATCAGCGGTTAACGATATGCCGATCTGCCGGTTGATCCTCCTGGTTATGACCGTCGCGGCGATCGCCGGGCGGGCCGGCGCGGCGGACGGGAGCGGTACCGCGCGCGACGACCGGGGGCGGGTGTTTCACGAAGAGGTGGCGCCGCTGCTGGTGGCGCATTGCGTGGAGTGTCACAACCCGGCGACGCGGAAGGGTGGGCTGTCGGTCGAGACGCTGGCGGACGTGCTCAAGGGCGGGGAGGACGGGCCGGCGGTCGTGCCCGGGCGGGCGGAGGAGTCGCCGCTGTTCACCCAGCTCGTGCCGGCGAAGGCGGGCGGTAAGGCGGCGATGCCGAAGCGTAAGCCGGCGCTGGCGGCGGCGGACCTGGAGAAGGTGCGGCGGTGGATCGACGCGGGGGCGGCGTGGCCCAAGGAGATCGTCGTCCGCGAGCGATCGAAGGCGGACGGCACGTTCTGGTCGTTCCAGCCAGTGGGCGATCCGTCTCCGCCGAACGTGGCGGGAGCGGACGGGGCGTGGCTCGTCAACCCGGTCGATCGGTTCGTCCTGGCGAAGTTGCGCGAGCGCGGGTTGACGCCCGGGCCGCCGGCGGACGCGCGGGTGCTGGTGCGCCGGGCGACCTACGACCTGACGGGACTCCCGCCGACGCCGGAGGAGGTCGAGGCGTTCGTCCGCGCGTCGGCGGACGACGCCGATCGGGCGATGTCGGAGTTGGTGGACCGGTTGCTCGCGCCGCCCGCGTACGGGGAACGGTGGGGGCGGCACTGGCTGGACGTGGTGCGGTTCGGTGAGAGCCGGGGGTTCGAGCGGAACCATCTCATCACCAACCTATGGCCGTTCCGCGACTACGTGATCCGGTCGTTCAACGACGACAAGCCGTTCGACCGGATGATCCGCGAGCACGTCGCGGGCGACGCGATTGCCGGCGGCGACCCGGCTAGCGAAGTGGGGGCGGCGTTCCTGGTCGCCGGGGCGTTCGACGACGTGAACAACCAGGACGCGGCGGCGCGGGCGCAGATCCGCGCGGACACGGTCGACGAGATGATCCGCGCGACCGGCGAGGCGTTCCTGGGGCTGACGATCGGGTGCGCGCGGTGCCACGATCACAAGTTCGACCCGATCGCGACGCGCGACTATTACGCGATGGCGGCGACGTTCGCGGGCGTGGTGCACGGTGAGCGGCCGGTGGGGCCGGCGGACGCGGTGCGGGCGCACGAGGCGGCCACCGAGGCGCTGCGACGCGAGGAGGCTCGGATCAAGGCGAAGCGGGCGGCGGGCGACGCGAAGCTGCTGGACCCGAAAACGTCGGCCGACGAGAAGCAGCGGCTGATGGCCGAGCGGAAAGAGCTCGACGCGGCGGCGGCGAAGGCGAAGGCGGACTTCGCGGGCGTGCCGGCGCCGCCGAAATGGTGGGTGGGCACGCGAACAAAGGGCGAGGGGCCATTTCACGTTTTCGTAGGGGGCGATCCGCAAAAGCGCGGCGACACGATTGCGCCGGGAAGCTTGGCCGTTCTGGCAGGGCGGCCCGGGACGTACGCGCTCAAGGCGGACGCGCCCGAGGCGGCGCGGCGGGTGGCGCTGGCGGACTGGCTCGCGTCGGCGGACAACCCGCTCACGCCGCGCGTGCTCGCGAATCGGGTGTGGCACTACCACTTCGGCCGGGGGATCGTCGACACGCCGTCGGACTTCGGCCACATGGGTGGGCGGCCGACGCACCCCGAACTGCTCGATTTCCTCGCCCGCCAATTGATCGAGGGCGGCTGGCGGGTCAAACCGCTGCACCGGCTGATCACGACGTCGCGGGCGTACCGGCAGTCGTCGGCGTGGCGCGAGGACGCCGGGCGGCTCGACCGCGACGCGCGGCTGCTCTGGCGGTTCCCGCCGCGGCGGTTGTCGGCCGAAGAGGTGCGCGACACGCTGCTGGCCGTCTCCGGAAAGCTCGACCGGCGGGTGGGCGGGCCGGGCTATCGGCTGTTCGACTATCAGCAGGACAACGTGGCGACGTACGTGCCGCTGGACGTGCACGGGCCCGACACGTATCGGCGGGCGGTCTACGCGCACACGGCCCGGGCGGCGCGCGCGGACCTTCTGAGTGAGTTCGACGCGCCGGACCCAGCGCTGCCGGAGCCGCGGCGGGCGGCGACCACGACGCCCCTGCAGGCGCTCACCCTGCTCAACCACAAGTTCTCGCTCGACATGGCGGCGGCGCTCGCCGAGCGGCTGACGCAGGCGAGTAGCGATCCGGCCGAGCAAGTGCGGCTGGCATACGCGCTCGCCTATGGCCGGAGCCCGACGGCGGCGGAGGTCGAGCGGGCGACGGCGGTCGTGCGGCAGCACGGGCTCAGGCCGTTTTGCCGGGCGGTACTGAACTCGAGCGAGATGATCTCGGTGGACTGATGACCAACCCAACCCCCCTGCCCTCGCGCCGCGCGCTGCTCGCCAACACCCTGACGGGGCTGGCGGGCGTCGGGCTGTCGTCGCTGCTCGCTCGGGCCGACTCCGTGAGGAATGGCACCGCGCTGGCGGGCGTTCCGCACTTTGTCCCTAAGGCGAAGCGCGTGCTGCAGATATTCTGTCCGGGGGCGGCGTCGCACATCGATTTGTGGGATCACAAGCCCGAGCTTTACAGGCGGTCGGGCCAGCCGCTGCCGGGCGAGGAGAAATTGGTCTCGTTTCAGGGGAAGAACGGGAATCTGATGGCCCCGCCGTGGGCGTTCGCGCCGGCGGGCAAGTCGGGCAAGATGATCTCGAGCCTGCTGCCGAACATGGCCCGGCACGCGGACGACATCGCGTTCGTCCACTCGATGACGGCCAAGACGAACACGCACGGCCCGGGGTGCGTGCTGATGAACACCGGGCACGTGGCCGAGGGATTTCCCGCGGCCGGGGCGTGGGCGTCGTACGCGCTGGGGTCGGCCAACGACAATTTGCCCACGTACGTCGCGCTGCCGGATTTGCGCGGGGAGCCGCCGAACGGGAAGGCGAACTGGTCGAGCGGGTTCCTGCCGGCCCGGCACCAAGCGGTCGTGATGGCGGCCCACCAGGACATCCGCAACCTCGCCCGCCCGGCGGGGATCTCGGAGGACGAGGAGCGGGCGACGCGCGACCTTGTCGGCGACATGAACGCGCGGCACGCAGAGGCGCGGCCGGGCGATTCGATGCCCCGCGCGCGGGTCGCGGCGTACGAGTTGGCGGCCCGCATGCAGCTGAGCGCGCCGGAAGTCTCCGATTTGTCCGCCGAGCCGGCCCACGTTCATCGGGCGTACGGGACGGACCACCCGAACAAGCTGGTCGCGGCGTACGCGAGAAACTGCCTGCTCGCCCGGCGGCTGCTCGAGCGCGGGGTGCGGTACGTGAACCTGTACTGCGCGTCCCGCGCGAGCGGGGTCGACGGGATGCTGAACTGGGACGCCCACAAGACGCTCAAGGCCGACTACGAGCGGCACACTCAGGTGTTTGACCAGCCGACCGCCGCGCTGATCGCCGACGTCAAGGCGCGCGGGCTGATCGACGACACGCTGATCTTGTGGACGACCGAGTTCGGCCGAATGCCGACGCACCAGGCCGACACGAAGGGGCGCGACCACAACCCGGACGCGTTCACATGCTGGATGATGGGGGCGGGCGTGCGGCCGGGCGTGTCGTACGGGGCGACGGACGAGTTCGGCCGGCGGTCGGTCGACCGGCCGACGCAGGTGTGGGAGTTCTACGCGACGGTGCTCCACCTGCTCGGGCTCGATTTCGATCGCGTCTCGTACTATCACAACGGGTTCGACCGGAAGCTGACGGACGTGCACGGGCGCGTGATCCGCGAGCTGCTCGCGTAAGGGACGTGAGCGGGAGGGCGAGGCTCCGTCCGAGCCGTTCTTCGGATTCGCGCGGGGTGCCCCCGCGGCTCGGACGGAGCCTCGCCCTCCCAATGCGCACCAATGAAGAAGACCCGGCCTCCGAGAGGGAGGCCGGGCCTGGGATCGTACCGCGGGCACGCGCGGCCCTTTCGGGGCGCGTGAACGGGGTCCGTTAATTTTCGGAAGAGTGATTACGCCGAGAGCCGGATGCTGGCTTCCATGCGGGCGCTCGGGGCGGGCATGTCGAGCTGGGTGGCCGCGACGCCGGCCTTGGCCTTGCCGAGCTGGTCGAGCAGCATGACCCACGTCTCGCGCTGGTACTTGAGGACGCCCAATGCGTCGGCGAGCGACGCCTCGTTGTGGTCGATGTTTGCCTCGACGAGCTTGCGGTAGACGTAGTTATAGAGCGAGGCGAGCTTGCCGCAGAGGTCGGGGTTGACGTCGTGCTTGAGCGCGGCGGTCATCTCCATGACGATCTTCTGGACGCGGGAGATCGCGTTGTAGCTTTGCTCGAAGTTCTTCTGCGACAGGGCCAGCTTACCCTGTTCGCCGAAGCGGATCGCGCCGTCGTACAGCATGAGCTGGAGCTGCTCCGGGGTCGCGGTGAAGACCTTAGTGCGGAGGTAATTCTGTGCGGCCTGCTGGTTCATACGGTGGGGCCTTCAGTCGGGTCGCCCGGGGGTGTGCGTCGTACGCGCGTCCCGGCCGCACCATCATCGGCCAAGGTGCGGCCGGGAGTTGAGCGGCTGCCGCAGATTCTGCGACCGGGGCGCAGGACCTGCGCGTCGAGCGCCGAACGACTCCGTCTTGCAACGAGTCTCCGGGCTCCCTTGAGGCGGGCCTGCGCCGTAGAATCTGGTTGACATGACCTTTGATTCCGATCCAGCCGGCCCGTCCACCGCGATCGTGCCGCGATCTACAGGCGCGGCCGCGCCGGGCGCCCGGCTGACGGGCGAGGTCGTCTACATTTACGCGTTCGACGTCGCGTACGAGATGCAGCGGACGCCGATCCCGAGTTTGCTCGGTCAGACGCCGGCCCAGTTTTCGGTCGACGCGTCGAAGCGGAACCCGCGGCAGGTGTTCTTCTACAAGGCGCAGATGGTCCGCCTGCCGGCCCTGGAGCGGTTCGGGCCGCTCGGGCCGATCCGGGTCGAGCGGAGCGTAAAGGTGTTGCCGGTTGGGGCGATCAGCATCACGGTGCGCGTCCCGTTCGCGGTCGAGCACGTGCGCGACCTGGTCGCGTTCCACGATTTGCGGTTCACGAGCGGCGTGTACCTGTACGACGAGGTGCGCGAGCTGGCGGAGGAGGTACGGAAGGCGCTGGCCCCCTACTCGGTTCGGCTCAACCCGACGCTGGGCGAGGAGGAGGCGTATACGGTCTTCTGCGTGCACGCGCCGACGCGCGGGCGGGATGGCGACGCGGTCACGAGCGAGCAGTGGATGGAGGCGAACCGGCGCGAGATCGCGTCGCTGCTGACCGAGGAGCCCGACCCGGAGCAGCTGTCGATCCAGGAGACGGACGAGTCGACGGCCCGGTACTTCAGTTACTACAAGCGCGACCTGACCGTGATCGACTGGGACGCGGCGCTGATCCTGGACGAGCCGCGGTACTTCGACGAGCAGATCTACGTGATGGAGCTGGCGAATTTGCAGCTCACGGAGCTCGAGGCGTACGACCGGCTGCTGGACCAGGCGGTCGAGCGCGCGTACCGCGATTTGGCGGCCAAGCGGTTCACGCGCTGGAGCGGGGCGACCACGCTCCGCGATCTGCGCGAGCTGCGCGTGGACCTGGCCCGCCTGCAGGACGAGCTGTCGAACATCACCAAGTTTTTCGGCGACTGGCACCTGGCCCGGATCTACCAGGGGCTGTCGTCGCGCTTCCATTTGGCCGACTGGCAGCGGACGGTGGACCAGAAGCTCAAGACGCTCGACGAGATCTACCAGCTGTTGCAGCACGACCGGAACAACACCTGGATGTTGATCCTAGAGCTCATGATCGTGCTGCTGTTCGTGGTGGACATCGTGTTCATCCTGTTCGGAGGGAAGTGAAAGATTCACCACGGAGGCACGGAGGAGAGATTGGGGAGGTCGGAAGCGTGGATTCTCCGAGGTGCGCTGCGATTACGCGAACGGGGTCGCGCCGGTTCGGGGGCGGAAGGAGGCGACGACGTTGTCGAGCGTTTCCCGCACTGCCGACCAAAGTGGCTCCGGGGCCATGCTCGTCAGCGAAAACAGGTTGCCGGCGTGTTCGAGGAGGAAGAGGCGGAAGATCATGGGGCCGGCGTCGGAGTTCTGGCGGGCGGTGGCTTGGGCGGCGAGGCCGGCGGGGAGTTTCAGTTCGCCGGGGTTCTCGATTTTCATGCCCTGAGCGCCGGCGAGGAAGTTGAGCATGGCGGCCGGGGCGGCGCCCGGCATGACGGCGCCGGGCGGGCACGGGCGGACGGCGACCGTGAACAGGATCGGCGCGTACGGGGCCATGTAGACGACCAGCGGGCGCATGACGCGCATGTCGTCGAAGTCGGGCTCGTCCGGTGGGAGCGGGACGCGCTGCCAGCCGTCGGGGATCTCGACGGAGAACGTCCACGCGGGCTGGGGCGCCTGCACGGTGACGCGCGACGTCGGCACGGACGCCGCGACCGGCGCGGCGGCGGCGGAGCCCCCCTGTTGGGTCGACTCGCCGGTCTCTTCGATTTTCGCGCGGAGCTTGATCGTCCAGACAGCCCGGCCTTCGACGATCAGGGTGCGGTCGTCGATGAATCGGAGATTGCCGATGACCTTCGGGTCGGTGGCGATCGGGGTGACGGCGTGGTTGGCGGGGTCGAGCATGACCAGGCGGTTCTCGGTCAGGACGGCCGACCCGTCGCGCGGGTGGGCGCGGACGAAGGCGATCAGGGGCGTGCCGGGGTGGGGGGCGGGGCGCACGGCCGCGTCGACGGTCTCGGACTGGTAGAGGATCTGCCCTTCGCCTTCGCCATCCGGCACCGCGACGATGGCGGAGTGGGAGCGCTCGAGGTCGACGATGTAGAGGGCGGCGGATCCCCCGTCGGCGGACCAGAAGGGCTCGACGCGGATCGAGAGGCCGGGGAGGTCGGTCAGGTGGCGGAGGGCCCAGGCGCCGGCGTCGTCGCGGACGCCGGTCTGGACGCGGGTCCAGCCGTCCTGGATGCGGCGGGTGACGAGCATGAACCGCCGACCGTCGGGGCTGACTGAGAGGACTGGCGGGAAGTGCGGGTCGCCGTCGTCGGGCAACTCGGCGAGGGTCTGATCCTGGTTGGACGCGAGGTCACGCGCGTACAGGCGTTGAGTGGCGGGGTCGGCGACGAGGAGCGTCGTTGGCGAGAGCCAGGCGAAGGCGAGGCCGGGGAGGGTGGTGAGTTGGCGGTCGGCCAGGCGGAGGAGGCCGATGGAGACGTCGCCGGGGGGTGGACCGGAGGTGAGGGTGAAGGCGAGGTGATCGCCGGCGGGGGACCAGGCGAGGTCGGCGAGGTGGGCGTCGGTGGTGGACCAGGCGGGCTGGGCGAGGTCGCCGACGCGCGAGGGCTGGTCGGTCGGGGCGACGAAGAGCGTGCGCGGACTGGATTCGGCTACCCAGAACGCCAGCAGGCTGCCATCGGGCGATAGGCGGCACGAAGTGGGGTCGAAGAGATCGCCGTTGAGTTCGACGGTGGGGGCGAGGAGGGGTGGCGGGGTCGGCATGGGTGTGGGGTGTAGGTTATCGGGGATGGGGGTAGGCTGGGAGGTGGTTTGGGTTCGTTTTGTAATTTGATGGTGTGCGGGCGGTGGGTTCGTTCGGTAAAACGGTATTTGGGCACGCCGGGCGCACTGTGGTGGGTTCGTTTTGTAAAAAGGGGACTCGCGACGCGTGTCTGAGACGTGCGGGGTGCTGCGTTCGGTGGGTTCGTTTGGTAATTTGCGGGCGCGCGGGTTTGGCCGGGGTGGGTGGCACGTGGGGCGGGGGCGACTACAATGGCGCGGGTGAAGGTTCGTTTGTCCAAATCTTTTCGGTTCGAGGCCGCGCACGATCTGCCGACGTTTCCGGAGGGCCATAAGTGCAGGCGATTGCACGGGCACTCGTTCAAGTTCGACGTGATCGTGGAGGGGGAGGTCGACCCGGCCAAGGGGTACCTGATCGATTACGGGGACATCAAGCGGGTGGTGGACCCGATCGTGAAGCGGCTGGACCACTACTATTTGAACGAGATCCCCGGGCTGGAGAATCCGACGGCCGAGGCGCTGGCGGTCTGGATCTGGAACCGGGTGAAAGAGCCACTGCCGCAGTTGGCGTCGATCATCGTGCATGAGACGTGCTCGTCGATGTGCGAGTACCGGGGGGAATGACGAATGACGAAATTCCAATGACAAATCAATGACGAAGGACGAATGACAAAAAGGGG
>DASPKW010000115.1:0-3790 GCA_035627895.1 Tepidisphaeraceae bacterium
TCGGCGTTAGCGGGATCAAGAAGTTCACGTTCGACAACGGCAACGGCCACGTCAACCGCTCGGCCTACCTCGCCGCCCAGTCCGACGGCAAGATCGTCCTGGTCGGCACCGCCAAGCGCGCCGGCGCCGACGCCTTCGCCCAGGACATCGCCGTCCTGCGCCTGAACGCCGACGGCACGCCCGACGCGTCGTTCGGGAACAACGGCCAAGTGATTCGCACCGGCGGCGCGGGCGGCAACTTCGCCACCGATCTGGTCATCCAGCCCGACGGCAAGATCCTCGTCGCCGGCGGCAACATGGTCGCCGTCCAGACCGGGATGGGCGACGGCTACACCGGCGGGGCCGGGTTCGTGTGGCGCCTGAACGCCGACGGCTCGACCGATACTTCGTTCGGCAACGGCGGCACGGTCTCCCTCGGCACGCCCGCGGGCACCCACGGCGTCGTCGAGCGGATCGCGCTGGCCCCGGACGGGACGATCGTCGGCGTGTCCAACGCGTGGAACGGCAACGACGTCCCGCCCGCCACCGTCGTCTACAAGTTGAACGCGGCCGACGGCTCGCCCGTGGGTAACGGCGGCACGGGCACGATCGTCGCCACCGGCCGCGGGATCAACCGCATACTCGTCGCCCCAGACGCTAAGATCTACCTCGCCGGCCTGACCCGCGACGGCGCGCCCGCCCAGGACGGCCCGCTCGACTTCGACGTGATCCGCCTGAACGCCGACCTGTCCCTCGACACGTCCTTCGCCAACGCCGGCGACTTCCGCACGTCGTTCGGCCCGACCGGCGCCGACGACCAGGCGACCGCCCTCGCGCTGACCGCCGACGGGAAACTCATCGTCGCCGGCGTCGCGCCCGACGCCTCGGCCACAGTTCACGGCGGCGACCTGGCGGTCCTCCGCCTCGACTTGGGTGCCCCCGCCGCCAACCCGCAGTCGCGCCGAAGTCCCAAGCGCATCGCCATGGAGCAGGCCGCCCAGCAGTCGACCACCGGTTCGAAGCGCAGTCCGAAACGCATCGCCCTGGAGGAGGCGGCCAAGAGCGCCACCGGCTCCAAGCGCAGTCCCAAGCGCGTAGCGATGGAAACCGCCGCGATCGAACAGGCCATCGCCGACGCCCGCGCCGCCGGCTCCACCCGGAGCGCGAAGCAGATCGCCCACGACGCGCTGGCCATGTTCTCGACGACGCGGATCAGTTGACCGGGCCTCACCCAATGTGCCTCCCACGTGTCCCCGACCCGGAGCCGACCACTCCGTGACTGACCTCGACCTCCTCCGCCGCTACGTCGCCGACGGCTCGCCCGAGCCGTTCGAGGCGGTCGTGCGCACGCACGCCGGGTGGGTGTACGCCGCGAGTCTCCGCCAGGTGCGCGACACCGCCCTCGCCGAGGACGTAACCCAGTCCGTGTTCGTCCTACTCGCCCGCCGCGCCGCCGAGTTGGTCGAGCGCGAGCCGGCGGACGCCGGCGTCGTCTCCGGTTGGCTGTTCAAGACCGTCCGCTACACGGCCCTCTCCGCACTCCGCAAGGAAGGTCGCCGCCGCCGCCACGAGGCCAAGGCCGCGATCGCCGCCGACACGCTCGCCGCCGATTCCGCAGACCCCGCCGCCGCGCCCGGCGAGCGCGCCTGGGAGCGCCTGGGCCCGCACCTCGACGAGGCCGTCGCGTCGCTCACCGAATCGGACCGCCAGGCCGTCCTGCTCCGCTTCTACGAGGGCCGGAGCTTCGCCGAGATCGCCCAGGCCATCGGGACGACCGAGCCGACCGCCCGCCAGCGCGTGTCCCGCGCCGTCCGCCGGCTCGCCGCCTTCTTCGGCCGCCGCGGGATCACGCTCCCCGCCGCGGCGCTCGCCGCGATCCTCTGGGCCGGCCAAAGCAACGCCGCCCCCCTTCCGGCCGGCGTGTGCGCGTCGCTCACCGCCGCCGCGAGTGGCGCGGGCGCGATGAGCGCCGGCGCAGGACAGATCGTCTCCGTCACGCTCCTCTCGCTCCGCCACGCGCGCCGCCGCCTGGCCGCCGCCATCGCCGCCGCGATGCTCATCGTGCTCTGCTGGCTCGCGGCCCTGAACTGGCCCGAGAGTCTCCCGCCCGACCCAGTCGGATTCGCCCGCCTGCCCGACGACGGCCGGCCCGCGCCGCTCGCCCTCCTCGATGACGCCGCCGACCGCGTCGACGCGCTGCGCCCGCGCCGCACCTTCGACCTGCCCGACCACGCCGTCCACGGCCTCGCCCGCCGCGCGTGGGCCCCGCCCGGCCCGGCTCCCGACCCCCAGGCCGACGCCCGCCGCGGCCGCGCCGAGCAGGCGCTGGTCTGGCTCCGCGACTGGCTCGACCGCGCGACCGCCGCCAAGCCGCCCGCGCCCGCCGACGCCCGCCCGGCCGAGGCCGACGGCCGCGCCGGCGGGGCCGACCGCCCGTGGTGGGACTGGCTCCTGCCGCCCGACGACGACGTGCCCGAGAGCCACGGCCAGTTCGCCGCCGGCGGCGGCGGCGGCCCGATGGGCGGCGGCGGCGGCGGCGGTGGGGGCGGCCGCGCCCCGTCGAACCCGCTCCCGCCCCCCGCCGCGCGCGCCGCCGCCGACGTCGCCGCCGTCGTCGTCAGCACGCACGGCGCCACGGTGTCGGCGTCGTCCTCCTCGGGCGCCGGCTCCGCGCCCGCGCCGATGCTGTCCGTCCACGGCGTGTTCGTCCTGTCGCCCACCGGGTCGCCGTTGATCGACCCGGAACGGTACCGCCCGCCGACGACGCGGACGCCGCGGTCGCCCGTCGGCTCCACCACCCTGACCTCGGCCATCGTCTTCCAAGGTGGCGGCGGCGGCGGCGGAGACGATTCGGGCATCAACCTGTTGCTCCACGACGGCCCCCTCGCCCGCCCCCTGCTCGTGCGCGTCTCCGACGTGGCCCCGCTCGAAGACCTCCCCCTGGCCGTCCTCTTCGTCGACGAAGGAACCGACGACGACGCCGCCGACGACCACGAAATGGTCTCCAGCGTCCTCCAGCGCTCCTCGCGGATCGCCGGCACGCTCCGCCGGGCCCGCGGCATCGTCCTCCCCGCCGACCACTCCTGGCTGCTGCTCCCCGAGGCCTGGCTGCCCCCCGGCGTCGCCGCGGGCGGCCTCACCCCCGACCAGCTCGCCAGTTTGCTCGCCCCGCTCGCCGATGACCTGGGCGTCGCCGACCTGTCCGCCCTCCCCGTCGCCTGGCTCGACTTGTCCGACCGCGTCACCTGGGCCGACCTCGCCCCCCCGTCGCCGCCCACCCCGACCCCCGAGCCCGGCCCCGCGGGCGCGCTCGGCGCCGCCGCCGCCCTCGCCGCCCTCGCCCGCCGGCGGCGCGCGGGACGTTGAACCACGAAGGCACGAAGGCGCGAAGCAGACGGAAGAGAGGGCGTCAGCCACGGATCAACACGGACGGCCACGGATCAAACTCCATGATCCGTGGCCACCCGCGCAAATCTGATCGTCTGCTTCGTGTCTTCGTGCCTTCGTGGTTGATCCCTACGCCGCGAGCTTGGGCGCGCTCACCACCGTCGCGGTCGCGACGCCGCCGCCGCCGCCGCCGCCCACGCCGAAGTTGACGAGGAACTGCGCCGCCGGGCCGACCGCGGTCGAGCGGAAGGCCTGGATCTGGTACGTGACCGGGCCCGGCGAGCCGGCGGGCAGGGTCGTGTCGACCCACTTCCGCATGCCGCTGATGCCGACCTGCGTGAATTCCCCGTCCGCGCCGATCTTGCGGGCGATCGTGTACGCGGTGCCGCCCGAGCCGGCGGGGTTGGCGCACTTCCAGGCCGTG
>DASPKW010000116.1:0-10883 GCA_035627895.1 Tepidisphaeraceae bacterium
CCCTTGCGCCCCTGCTCCTCATCTCCTGAGAATTCGCCCCAGATGAAGCCGTGATGCAGGTAGCCCAACTCCAGGCGCAGCTTCTTTCGTAACCCTGGGACGTCGGCGTCGAGGAGTTCGGTGAAGCGGTGGCGCTCGCCGTCGTTTTCGCAGAAGACGGTGACGTCGGCGGATTGGGCGATCTCGGCGAGCTCCTTGAGGGCTTCCTTGGCGACGGTCTCGAACTTCTGGATCGACCGGATCGGGAGGCGGACGCGCGGGACGTCGCGGTGCTTGTCGACCAAGCTGTGGATGGCGACGCCGGCCGAGTCGAATTGAGAGAGCTCGACGCGCGCGAAGCGGTCGGCGGCGCGGAGGATGGCGGCGAGCGGGTAGATGCCTTTGACGGACTCCGGGAGGCGGTCGAGGTAGCTCTTGGCCTGCTCGGCGATCTCCAGCGGGGCCCAGAGGACGACGAGCGTGTTTTCCGGCAAGTGGCCGAGGAGCAGCGTGGACTCGTAGTCGTCGAACTTGCCGCGGAGGTCGATCAGGCGGACCTGGTCGAGCGTTTGGCCGGAGCCTAGGGTGGAGAGGTCGAAGGTGCGGATGGACTCGACCTCGTCGCCGAAGAAGTCGAAGCGGACGGTCAGGCCGACCTGGTCGCCGGCCTGTTCGAACTCGCCGGGGATGTAGACGTCGATGATGCCGCCGCGGACGGCGAAGTCGCCGGGGACCTCGACCTGGTCGAGGCGGTTGTAGCCGTGTTCGCTGAGCCAGACGATCAGCTTTTCGGGCTCGAGGGACTGGCCTTTGCGGATGGTGCGGATGAGTTGGTCGAGTTGGGATTTGGAGGGGACGGGTTGCATGAGCGCCTGGACGGGCGCGACGATGAATGGCATTTCCGGCATGCCCACTGAAGTGGGCACACCGCGCCCCCCCTGCTTGGGATCATCGAGCCCCGCGAGCCGCGCGACGAGCTGCATGCGGTTCGCGACCTGCTCTTCGGAGGCGCTCCCGAACGCGCCGGAGAGCTCGAGCGCGGGGAGGACGTCGGGGCGCGTGCCCAGGAACAGTTCGATGTCGTCGGCGATGTCGTCGGACTCATCGACGTGGCCACAGACCAGGAGCACTGGCCGGCGCATTGACGAGTGGAGCGTGGCGGCGACCGCGCCTACGGACGAGCCCCACAGGCCGGACGCGGTGGCGGCCCCGTGTTTTTCGAGCGCGGCGGCCAATTCGACGACGGGGCGCGCAGCGGCGAGCCGCCCGAGGCTTTCGCGGGTGGGGGAGGCGGTGGGCATATCAGCCGTAGTTTAGGCGGGGAGGAGGGGGGGATGCCAATGGCGGGGAGGCAAAATCGAAACGGGCGACGATCGAGGGTGGGTGACGATCGGGGTAGTATCGCGGGTGCGGGATCTGGGCTGGCGGCGCCTCTGGTCATTCGCCCCTCACCCTTGCCCTCTCCCCGTCGCGAGTGCGCACGATTGCGGGCAACGCTGTTGGCGCGACTGGGAGAGGGGAGACGGCGGTCGTGGCGCGATCGCGCCTTCCCAAGAGGGGTGTGGCTGACGACAATCGCCGCGCACTTCTACGGAGAACTCGAATGACCTACCGCTTCGGCCCGATTGCTGCGCTTACATTGCTCGCGTCCGTCGCCCACGCTGCCGATTTGCCGCCCGTGCAGTCGCAGGGCGGGCCGGTGAAGGTCGAGTCGCTCGCGAAGTTTGAGATGCCGTGGGGCATGGCGTATTTGCCGGACGGGCGGCTGCTGATCACGGAGAAGCCGGGGCGGTTGAAGGTGTTCGCGGACGGCAAGGTGTCGGAGCCGATCGAGGGCGTGCCGGCGGTGGCGTTCGGCGGGCAGAACGGGCTGCTCGACGTGGCGGTCGACCCGGAATTCGCGAAGAACTCGTACGTGTACCTGTCATACGCGGAGGCGGCGGAAGTGCAGCCGGCGGGGACGAAGGACTCGCCCGAGCCGCGGCTGGGCGCGGGGTTCAAGGCGCCGGACCCGCAGATCAAGGGCGGCGCCGTGGCGCGCGGGAAGCTTGAGGGGAACAAACTCACGGGCGTGACGGTCATCTGGCGGCAGGAGCCCAAGACGATCGGCCGCGGCCACATCGGCGGGCGCCTCGTCTTCGCCCCCGACGGCAAGCTGTTCATCACGTCGGGCGAGCGGCAGCGGTTCGAGCCGGCGCAGGACCCGGCGTCGAACCTGGGCGGGGTCGTCCGCATCAACCCGGACGGCTCGATCCCGACCGACAACCCGTACGTCGGCAAGGCGGGCGCGCGGCCGGACCGCTACACGATGGGCAACCGCAACCCCCTCGGGGCGGCGGTCCACCCGATGACGGGCAAGCTCTGGATCCACGAGATGGGCCCGAAGGGTGGCGACGAATTGATCGCCATCGAGGCGGGGAAGAACTACGGCTGGCCGGTGGTGGCGGAGAAGGCGGTGCACTACAACGACGCGCCGATCCCGGATCACAGCACGCGGCCGGAGTTCGCGGGGCCGGTAAAGGGGTACACGCCGGTCATCTCGCCGAGCGGGATGCTGTTCTACAACGGCTCGCTGTTCCCGAATTGGAAGGGGAGCATCTTGATGGGTGGGCTGTCGTCGAAGGCCATCATTCGCGTCACGCTCGATGGCGATAAGGTTGCGAGCGAGGAGCGGCTGGAGATGAAGATGCGGATTCGGGACCTGATCGAGGCGCCGGACGGGGCGATCCTGGTGCTGACGGACGGGAAGGCGGGGGAGTTGCTGCGGCTGACGCCGGGTGGGGGGAAATGATGGGGAGGTGAGGGGATGAGGTGATGAGGCGTAGCGCCAGCGGAGGCACTTCCTATCACACCATCACGGCCGGTCCTCGCCCTCGACGGGGACGAGATAGCTGTCGAACTTCCACGCCGGAGAGAACTCGCGGCCGAGGACGCCGTTGGCGGTCAGGTTTGGCTGGGGTTGTTCGGGGAGGGGCGTGGGGGAGAGGGCGGTGTAGATGTTGTCGCCGCCGACGCCGGCGTAGGGGCTCGAGCGGAACTCGACGTGGATGTCGGCGTAGAGGACGGACTGGCCGGCACGGCGGTGGTTCGTGCTGTTGGCGCGGGCCATGTCGAGGGCCTTGGCGTCGAAGGGCGGGGCGGTGACGTCGGACTGGTCGGCCTTGCCCGGGTTTCGGTCGGCCATGAGGACGAAGACGGCATCGCGGTACTCGTCGAGGCGGTAGCCGGGTGCGCGGCCGAAGGGGTTGGCGTACGAGTAGCTGAGGTTGCGGGCGCGCTTGAAGTTCGATCGCGACTCGGGCGGGGCGAATTTGGCGTCCGGGCCGGTGAGCGGGTCGGGGACGTCGCCGGTGCTCGGGCAGACGAACAGGTCGGGCGTGGCGTAGCCCTGGCGGATCAGGAGGAAGAGGGAGGCGGTGACGTCGTTGGCCGAGACCCGGCCGTCGCCGGCGAAGGGGTTGTCGGCGTACGGGCCGGTGTAGGCGAAGTAGCCGGGGAAGTTCGTGCCGGCGGCGTCGGCGACGACGCGCGGGTAGGTGCCGCCGTTGGACTTGGCGTACTTGGACAGGGCCTGTCCGATCGCGCGGAGGTTGGACTGGCAGCGGACGCGGTGGTCGGTCTCGCGCGTCTTGCGGATGAAGGGGATGAAGATGCTCAGCAGGAGCAGGAGGATCACGAAGATCACGAGCAGCTCGATCGCGGTGAACCCGCGGCGGCGCGAGCGGAAACGGGCGTAGACGGCGGAGAGGGGCATGGCGGGGGGAGTGTAATCGAAGACGGGAGCAAGGGCGACGCGCGGGGTTCGGGCGATGCTTGACTTTGCGGGGGGAATGCCCGAAAAGACGGGGCTTTCCAACTCGGCGGGAGCCTCCCGCCAGCCAATCAGGTCAGTCCCGGGTCGCGCGCGAAACGCGCGGTTCGTGCGCGTGGAGGAGTTCACATGCCGGTCAGGTACGGAATTGTCGGCGTCGGCGCGATCGCCCAGCGGCGTCACATCCCCGAGTGCGTCGCCAATCCGGATTCGAAGCTCGTGGCGCTGGCGGACGCGAACAAGGAGCGGGTCGAGACGCTGGCCGCGCAGTACCAGGCCAAGGCGTACACCGACTGGCAGGAGATGGTGAAGAGCCCGGAGGTCGACGCGGTGGTCGTCGCGGGGCCGAACGCGCTGCACGCGCCGATGACGATCGAGGCGCTGAACGCCGGCAAACACGTGCTCTGCGAGAAGCCGATGGCGATCAACCGGGACGAGGCCCGGGCGATGATCGACGCCGCCAGGAAGAGCGGCAAGTACCTCATGATCGGGCTGAACCAGCGGCTGATGCCGCCGCACGTCCGGGCGAAGGAGATCCTGGATTCGGGGCGGCTCGGCAAGGTGCTGAGCTTCCGGACGGCGTTCAAGCACCCCGGCCCCGAAGGGTGGAGCGTGGACGCGGCCAAGAGCTGGTTCTTCCGTAAGGACCAGGCGTTCATGGGCGTCACGGGCGATTTGGGCATCCATAAGGCGGACCTGATGCGGTTCCTGCTGGCCGACGAGTTCGTCGAGGCGAGCGGGATGGTGACGACCCTCGACAAGCGCGACAACGAGGGGAACCTGATCGGCCTGGACGACAATGCGTTCCTGACGCTCAAGAGCAGCAAGGGCGTGATCGGGTCGATGATTTTGTCGTGGACGAATTACGGCGTCGAGGAGAACTACACGGTCCTCTACTGCACCAAGGGCGTGATGGCCCTTGGAACCGACGCGACGTACGGCGTGATCGTGAATTACCGGAACGGCGAGAAGGAACTCCACAAGGTCGGGGAGATCTCGACGAACGAGAAGCAGGTCGCGTCGGGGATCATCGACTCGTTCACGCAGTCAATTTTGACCAAGACGCCGCCGGTGATCGACGGAGAAGAGGGGTACCGCAGCCTGGACGTGATCTTGACGGCGATGGAGGCGGCGAAGGAAGGGAAGTCGAAGAAGATCGGGTAAAGGCGCGGAGGGTGGGCCGCAAAGACGCGAAGGTCGCAAAGAAGAAGTGAGGCGCCGCGGTGATGACCGCGGCGCCTCTTTTCGTTCGACAGCTCCGGTACGGGTTCAGAACAGGGCGTCACCGACCAAGAGGACGAGGACCAGGAGGGCGACGACGGCGGTGCCGGCGATGCCGATCCAGGCCGCGCCGGCGGAGTAGCCGAGGATGGCGAGGATGACGCCTGCGACGAGGAGGCCGAAGAAGACCTTGCCGGCCTTGGGGATGGGGGCGGTCGGCGGGTGGGCGATGACGCCGTGGTGCGACGGGAACGCGCCGGGGGGCGCGGGGCGTCCACACTTGGGGCAGAACTTGCCGCTCGGCGGGATGGGGGTTTGACAGGCGGTGCAGTTCATATGCTTCTGACAACATTATCTATCGGAAGATGGAGCGTGTCGACGGAGTATAGGAATTGAGGGGGCGTGTAACGGGCACGAAGGGCACATAAAGAAGCCCGCGGAAACGAGTTCCGCGGGCCTTGACGACGTTTGAAGAGGGGTGGGTATCAGTAGTCCGCCACGTTAAGCTTCATGTCGGCGTCGCGCCAGGCGGCGTCGAACTTTTTCCGTTCGGTCTCGGCGTCGACGTGCTTGCCGCGGGCCTTGAGGGATTCGGACAAACCGAGCATCGAGCGGGGGTTGTTGAGGGTGCGCTTGAGGTCTTCGCGGAAGACGGCCTCGGCGGCGGCGGGGTCGCCGGTCTTGAGGAGGTGGGCGCCGAGCGTCTCGCGGACGGGCCAGGGCCAGGAGGGCGGCTCTTCGTAGTTCATGACGTCCTGTAGGGCGATGGCCTTCTCGTACTCGGCCTTGGCCGCGGCGGTGTCGTTGCGGGCGGCGGCGAGCTTGCCGGCCAGGACGTGGCGGGCGATCTGGATCATCTGGCCGGCTGTGTTGTTGCCGACGGGGAGCTTGGGATCGGCCTTGGCGGCGGCGGCCTCGAAGGCGTCTCGTTCCGTCAGCGCGGCCGCCGTGTTGCGCGTGGCCAGATGGGCCATGGCGCGGGCGAAGTTGTGGAAGGCGCGGGTGAGGTGGCGGTTGGCCTTCGGGGCGGGGGCCTTGAGGATCTCGTACCACTGACCTTGGCGGACGGCGACGAGGGCGGGAAAGATCGCGAAGCCCTCGACCGGCGGCATGGCGTCGATCGCGGGGTCGACGTTGGCGGTGAGCTTGTTGGCGGCGGCGGTGGCCTCTTTCGAACGGCCGGCCATCGCGGCGCAGACGGAGAGGAAGTGGAGGTTGTGGCTGTAATAGAGCGCGGCGTAGAACGCGCCGGCGCCCTTGGGGCTTGGGCCGCAGCAGGAGATGTACATCTCGTCGACCTTCGAGGCGGCCTCGTTGGCGGCGATCGCGGACGCGTAGTCGCCGGTGCGGATGTATACGTGGGCGGGCATGTGGACGAGGTGGCCGGCGTTCGGGGCGAGCTTGGGCAGGCGCTTGGCGGCGGCCATGGCGACGCCGGGGTTGAGCGAGGCCTCGGTGGCGTGGATGTAGTAGTGGTTGGCGCCGGTGTGATTCGGGTCGCGGGCGAGGACCCACTCGAGCGTCTGGACGATCTCCTCGGTGCCGGGCTGGGGCTTGCCGTCCGGCGTGTAGAGCTGCCACGGGCGCAGGTTCATCATGGATTCGGCGTAGAGCGTGGCGGCGTGGACGTCGGTCGGGTGCTTGCGGGAGACCGCTTTCATCGCCCCGGCGAATTCCTCGGCGTGCTTGCGGAGGTCGGCCTTGGGGTCGGCGGGGTAGCGCCTGGCGATGGCGTTGATGTAGTCGCGCTCGGCCTGCGACGCATGGACGGACAGCTCGACGGCGCGCTGGGCGGCGGCGCGGGCGGCCTTCGCGGCGTCGGCGTCGATCTCCGGGGCGTTGATGTTGGGCCCGAGCGCGTAGGCGAGGCCCCAGTGGGCCATGGCAAGGCGCGGGTCGAGGGTGGCGGCGTGACGGAAGGCGCGGGCGGCCTCGGCGTGGTTGAAGGCGTAGATGAGGGCGAGGCCCTGGTCGAAGAACTTCTGGGCCTGGGGGTCGGCGGTGGTGACGGACATGTGGACGGGGCCCAGGCCGGTGAGGAGGCGCGGGGGGGTGGCGTCTTCAACGACTGTCGGGCTTCCGGCGGGGGAATTGGTCTGGCAGCCGGTAAGGATCAGGCCGAGGGCGGCGAGCCAGGGGAGGCGGCGTGGGTGGGGCATGGGGTCTCCGGTTGGTTCAGTTTTAACGCGCGCGGGAGGCAGTTCCGAAGAAAATCTCCCGGTGATCGGCGCGCCGGGGAGGACAACCGAACTGGGTTGAGGTGTATTCCGTGTGCCCTGTTCGGGGCACGGCAACAACTTGGCAGCTGCGGCCAGTGCCTTCGCGCGGCGGGCCGCGCTGGGACCTCGACGCGCGACATTATGCAGCGGCGTCCGAACCGTCATCCCGAGGTACGCCGAGGAATCTGGCCCCGCACGTCAGGGCCCGTTCGACGTTGGCTAATCGCGTTCGAGGACAGATCGCCCAAGTCGAGCGGGCCCCGACGCGCCGGCCAGATCCCTCGGAGTACCTCGGGATGACAAGAGGAACGCACCTTTCGCGATCTCGTGCCGTTCGACTGCGATCGGACAGATGCGTCGGTGGCGGCGGCGCGCCTACTTCGGGAGCTTTCGTACTTTCCCGGGCGTCATCGGCTTGCCGGCGTCGGCACTGGCGCAGGCGGCGAAGCAGAGCGCGAGGGAGCGGAGGTTGTCGCGGGCGTTGTTGGAGGGCTGGCGCTTTTGCTCGATCGACAACAGAAGCTCGGCCATCGTGCCGTGGAAGCCGTGGGTGAACCAGTCGCCGGTGAGGTCGGGCGTGGCGACCCCCCTGCTCGTGATCAGGCGGAGGGACTGCTTGGTGAGGCCGGGGCCCTCGGAGATGAGCGTGCCCTTGGTGCCGGCGACGTAAGAGCGGTCCTCGGCGCCGTGGCGGACGTCGGCGTCGAACACGAGCGTAGCCTGGGCGTCGTCGTATTCGATCAGGGCTTGGCCGAGCATCGGGGGCGTGATGGTTTGTGTGGGCGAGACGGCGTTGCTCGCGAAGACGCGCTTGGGCGCGCGGTCGCCCATGAAGCTCGTGACGATGTCGAACCAGTGGATCGCGAAGTCATAGAGGACGATGTGGCGGACGGTCTCGAACGGGGTGCCCTTGACCCAGTTGTGGTCCCAGTGGACGCCGAGGTGGGCGGCGATGGGTTGGCCGATCAAGTTCTTGGCGATCGCGGCGCGCATCCAGGCGAAGTGCGGGGCCCAGCGGCCGTTCTGGTTGACGGCCAGGCGCACGCCGTGGCTGTCGGCGAGCTCGACCAGGCGCTGGCCGACATCGAGGTCGGTCACGAAGGGCTTTTGCGAGAGGATGTGTTTCCTGGCGGCGATCGCTTCCTTGAGGATGTCGACCCGGGCGGCGGGGTGGGTGGCGACGTCGAGGACCTCGATGTCGTCGCGATTGATGACGTCGCGATAGTCGGTGTACACCTCGGCATCCGGGTAGAACTGCTTCTGGCGGAGCTTGGCCTTCTCGGCGTCGCGGTCGCACAGGGCGACGACGTTGTAGCCGGCGGATTGGTAGGCGCGGAGGTGGTACTCGGTGATGCCGCCGCAGGCGATGAGGGCGATGGGCGGGTTGTAGCGCTTGGGGTCTTGCGGGAGATAGCGGAGGGGCGGGGCGGGGATGGGGGCGGTGGGGGTGGTGCCGGCGAGGGCGTAATCGCGCTTCTGCTTGGCCATGGGCGGGATTGTTCTTCGGGGCGCGATGGGCGGTCAAGGCGTGCGGATCGGGTACGATCGGAACTGATCCGCGGACGACGACCGCCGCGCCACAACGCGGCTCAAGGAAGGAGCGGGCAGAATGGGTGCGTTCTACGGTTCGGTGCAATTGAAGTCCGAGGATCGCGACGTGGTCGTGCGGTTGGTCGAAGCGGTCGCGCGCGAGCGCGGGGTGCGGTGCCTGATCGGACCGTGTCTCGGCGGTTGGATCGGCGCGTATCCGGCGGGGGACGGGCAAGATCAGTTCACCTGCCAGGCGATTGCCGAGCGTGCGGGGGGTATCGCGATCCAACTGGTCGTTCACGATTCGGACGTGTTGGCCTATTACCTCTGGCGGGACGGGACGCCCGTGGACTCGTACTGGTCGCGGCCCGGATACTTCGGCGAGGGGGAGGCGGAACAGGCCGCGATGACGGGCGATCCGATCGTACTCGCCGCCATAGCGACGCATGCGGATTCGACGCCGGAGAAGTTCGCCCGTGTGCTGGAGCGATCGGAGGCGGCGAGCGGGTTTGTGGAAGAGCGACTGCGGGAACTCGCACGGCTGCTCGGCATCGAGAACGCGTGCCAGTCGTTCGAGAGCATGAAGGAGGAGCCGTCGGGCGTGCGCGGGTGGCGGGAGTTCGTTGAGGTCCCGCGCGAGGACGTGAGCCGTGAGCAGGAGGACGGGCGGGCCCGGCGGGCGCGGATCAACGCGGAGGTCAAGCGTCTGAAGAAGTCGGGGGCACTCCTAATGAGCGTTTCCAGCGTTCGCCACGTCGAATTGCCCAGCGCGGTCGTCGGAGGGTTCGCGGTGCCGACGATGTGCGGGCCGGGAATGACGGCCGACGACGAGCTCGGCATCGAGCTCTACTCTGCGCCGTTCAAGACGCCGCGGCGGGTGCTGTCGACCGGGCCGTGGTGTCGGGTGGTCGCGCCGCGCGGGGGGCGGTTTGCGGTCGTTTCGGACGGCCACGCGCCGGCGGCCGTCTACTCCACCGGTGATGACTGGGCGGCAGTGGGGGCGCTGCCGGCCGAGTCGTCGGGGCGCGGCGTGGTGCTCTCCGATGACGGACGCCTCGCCGCGACCTGCGGCCGCTACGAGACGCGCGTGGTCGAGGTGGCCACGGGGCGCTGCGTCGTGTCGATCCTCGGGCATGCCGATCATCACCCGGAGTTTCACCCGTCGGGCGAGTGGCTCGTGGCGGGCGGATCATGGAGCTTATCGGTGGCGCCGATTCGCCCCGGTGCTCGGTGGCGTGAATTCGCGGTGGGCGCTTACTGGGACGTGAGCCCGGACGACGCGCGGGGAGGGATAACGATCCCGTCGGCGGACGAAGTGGACGCGCTGATCGCGGCGGAGCGGGCGGAATACGAGCGCTCGGTTGCCGAGATGGCCGGACATCTCGCGGGCAAACCCGCCGGCGGAATCCGCACCGAGGGCCTCGTGCGGCTCCCGGCGGACGAGCAGGCGCGGATTTTGGCGAACCACCGGCGATTGCAGCAGCGGCAACTCGACGAGCGGCTGGCGTACCTCGAAAGACTGCGCGTCGAGGATGCGGAAGCGCCGCGATTCGGCGGCGAGACGCCGTTCAACCCGCGATTGAGCGCGGACGGCCGGTTCCTGTTCTGCGGGACCGACGCCGGGCTCCGCGTCGTCGACTGGGCGGAGGTCGCCACGGCGTACGATGCCGGGGAGACGGTGCTACCGGCGCCTCGATTCCACGTCGATCTGAGCCACCAAGGCTACGACTTCAAGGGCATCGCTTGGATGCCGGCCGGCCACGTCGCGACGGTTGCCGAGGAAGCGGACGGCGCGGGACTCGTTTTCGGCGACCACTTCGGCAAAGTTCGACGGCTCGATCTGCGCACCGGAGAGGTGACCGACCTCTTCGACTTGCCGGAGCCGGCGAGCGCGACCCACGTTGAGTTTTCGGTGGACGGCCGCCATTTGTCGGTGGTTTCGAACAACGGCGTTGGCCCGCACCGGCCACAGGCGGGGCGCACGAAGTGCTTTTGGCAGATCTGGGATTACCGGGCAATCCGACATTGAGCGTGAGGCGACAAACGGGGATGTTCCGCGACCCTGCGGTGGGCAGTGCCCACCCTACAGGGCGATCGTGCGGCCTTCCTGCGCGCTGCGCCAG
>DASPKW010000117.1:0-8430 GCA_035627895.1 Tepidisphaeraceae bacterium
GTTCGTTCACCAGTCGGACGGCCGCGACCTTGAACTCGCGGGTGTGCCTTCGATTCGCCATCGTTCGGACTCCTTCACGGTACGCGGGCGGCGATTATCGCCGCCCGCCGCCGCGCCCACCATTCGTGGGGAGGTCCAAACCTGGGAGTCCGGCTGGTGCCTTTCCCCGCCCCCTCGGACGGGCGGCATCAGAGGCGCGGCCGAAACGGATCCCGTCCCCTTATCTGCTCCGTCCCCTTATCTGCTCGTCGTCCCCTTATCTGCTCGTCGTCCCCTTATCTGCTCCGGGCCCGACGAGCCGGGGCCGCGCGCGGCGGGCGACCGTCACTTGACGATGACCGGGGCCGCCGGGCCCGTCGTGGGCGCGGCGGCCGGGGCCGCGTCGGCCGCGCGGGCGGCGTCGGCCAGCCACCGGTCGGGGTCGGGGCACGGGTCGTACCGGGCGAGCGACCCCGGCCCGTCGACGACCGACCATTTGCCGTTGACGAGCGTGCACCCCATGCCCTCGCGGTCGTGCGGCGTCCACGAGGACCACTTGGCGTTCTGCCACGCACCGTGGTACGCGCGGGACGAGCCGACCACCCAGGCGCCGCGCGCCTCGGTCAGCCCGTTCAGCCGGTCGGCGTCCGTGAGGTTGTACGGCTCGCTCACCCGGACGGTGGTCAGGCGGAACTCGTAGAGCGTCCGGCCGCCGTCCGTCGTGGCGAACCACGACTCGCCCTTGCGGTGCAGGTTCGCCCTCACGTGGTCGGCGACGGCCCCCTTCAGCCCGTCCGGCACCGGGCCGGTCGCGTCGATCCGCATGTCGAGGATGTGAGCCCCCGACGCGTCCCCCGCGGGCGCGGCCGCGGGCGGCCGGACGGGCGACGACGGCGGCGGGGCGGGCGGCGCGGGCGGGTCGTCACACCCGCCGACCAGAGCGGCTACGGCGGCGGCGAGGGAAAGGCGGGCGGCGATTCGGAATCGGTGTCGCATGGTCTCCCTCGGGGCGCTCGTCCGTCCCGCACTGAACGGGCGGGGCCCCCGCAGGATATCGGGACGGGGCGGCCGACTCAACCGGCCCGGGAATGCCACAACGGTCAGGTCGTCGATCCTACCGTCGCCCCCCCCGCAGGAGAGGAGGCGGGGAAGACACCATCGGCTCAAGTTTTCTCCCCCGCCCAAGGGGGGGCTCCCGCACCCGCTCCTCCGCCCCCGCGTCCTTCTCACTTCCCCTCCGCAGGCCGGACGGGACGCCGGCCGCGCGCGGGGCGCCGGCCCGGTCGGAAGCGAGTGGCCAGCTTATGCCCCAAGATCTTCCGGGGCGGGCGACGTGCCCTCGCGGACGGCCGGGGGCGTCAGCGTCACCATGAACCGCTCCAACTCGGCGACCATCTCCATTCGGTCGCGCGTCGCGAACGTTCCCAGCAGCACGGCACGCTCGTCCGCCCGACGCCCGTCGTACTTGACGTAAGAGACGACGAACCGCCCGTGCTCCAGGTTCTTCGGCGACCACTCCAGGTCGAGGGCGACCTTCGCGCCGCGGTGATCCGCGGCGAAGAGCGAACCGCCGTCGAACGCGATCAAGTTCGCCTCGCCGGGGCCCGCTTCGTGGAACGAGTTCCAAGACACCGACCATCCGGCCGGAATGCGCAAGGGCTGTAAGTTCGGTTCGAACATCGTGGAAGGGGTCCGGTGGTCGGGTGCCGGTCGCACATCTTACCCGCCGACCGCCGCGTCGGCCTACCCGGCCGATCGTCGCTGCGCGACGGGGGCGGCAGCGGGCTGCGCCCGGCGGGCGTGCCCCCCCTTCGGACTCTCCGCCTCCGACCGCGGCCTGGAGACGGCCCGGCCCGCCATCCCGCGGTGACACGCGCGCGCGCGCTGCGTGCGGACCTACCGGCGGCTGGCCCTGGGTGCGCCGCACCATCCGTCGCGGGCCGAGACCCGCACGATGAGGTGCATCGCCGGGGGCTGGCGGAACTCGACCTCGACCTTGATCCGCTCGGCCAGTGGGGGGCCGACGTAGAATGGCCGGATTTCTTCGATCAGGTGATCGGGGACGACGGCGTCCACGACTTGCCGGTCGTCCAACTCGACCCGAAACTTGTTCGCGGTGAGGAAGGACAGGATCGTGCCGCTCATCCTGCCGTCGAACGCCGGCTGTGCGTCGAGTGCCATCGCCGATCCCTCCAAGGCCATCACCCCTATCGCCCGCATTGTGCCACCCGGACCAGGGATGCAAAAGGGGTTGGTTTCGAGCGCGCATCTTACCACTGCCCCCGCAGCTTCGGCCCACGCGGCGATCGTGCTGCGCACGGGCGGACCGGCTGCGCCCGGCGGGCGTCCGGCTCCCCTCCGCCCCCCCTGAAGACCGCGAGGCGTCAGCTGGCCCCGCTCTTCTGGCCGGGGCGGGCGCGCACTGGGGGAGCAGGCTGCGGCCCGCCATCCCGCGGTGGTCGCGCAGCCCGAACCGCGCATCACGCGTTCCCCGGATGCTCGGCGCGCAGGCCCCGCGCCTCGGCCACGACGTGGACGCGGGCCCCGGCCGCCTCGATCAGCCGCCAATGCGCGTCGTCGGGCAGCGCGGGCGACGCGAGCGGGACCACGTCGAGCACGAGGCCCCCCACGAACCGTAGTTCGAGCCGCCCGCCCGGGCCCGCGCGCGCCCGCCTGACGACCGACCCGAGGACCGCCGGGTTGAGTTCGACGACGCGCTCCGCCATCCGGTCGGCCGCACCCGACCCCGGTTCGGCCGGCGGCTGATGCGCGTCGTCCGACCCGACCATGACCAGCTCCCCGAACGCCAGCCGCCACCCGCACTGGACGTGGAGCGAGACGTCGCTCGCGTACGCCCAACCGGACCGCGCCACGACCCGGTTCCGGGTGCCGAAGTCGAACGTGACCGCGAACCCCTCGAAGGCGCAGAAGGCGGTCAGCGGCAGGCCGGGGAGGGCCGCCAGGAGTCGCCGAAGGTGGCCATCGGTCGCGTCGGGGTGGGGGTCGCGCATCGGGTATAGGCAAGCTAACGGGGTCCGGTATCAATCACTGATCTTACCGCCGACCGCCGCTTCGGCCTACGCGGCCGATCGCGCTGCGCACGGGCGGACGGGCTGCGCCCGGCGGGCGTGCGGCTCCCCTCCGGAAGACCGCGAGGCATAAGCTGGCCCCGCTCTTCTGGCCGGGGCGGGCCCGCGTGGGTGAAGCGGGCCGCGGCCCGGCCCTCTGCCTCCTACAATGGCCGCTATGGGCCGGTTGCGCCGGAACGAGAAGGTCATGGTGGGCGCGATCGTCGCGCTGGTCGCGTACGCGCTGATCGTCGGGCTGTGGGTGGCCCTGCGGGCGATGCTCTACGTCGGGGCCGCCTTTGCGGCGTGGGCGGTCGTCGCGGTCGGCTTGCGCCTGCTCGCGTCCCGCCGCGCCCGCCGGGCGGGCGGCCGAGTTTGCGCCCGGTGCGGGTACGACCTGCGCGCGAGCCGCGGCCGCTGCCCGGAGTGCGGGGCGCTGACGCCGCCGTGGTGACGCGTTCCCACCCGACGCGCTTCGGCCTACTCGGCCGACCATCGCTGCGCGGCGGAGACGAAGCGGGCTGCGCCCGGCAGGCGTGCGGACTCTCCGCCTCCGACCGCGGCCCGGAGACGGCCCGACCCGCCATTCCGCGTCAGCGCGCGAGCCCGGGTCAGCGTTGCCGACTCCTCAAATGGTGTGGCCAACTCCTCAAATGGTCTGGCCAACTCCTTGAATGGGGTCACCGACTCCGGAGTTGGCGACGCCAACTCCTCAAATTGTCTGGCCAACTCCGGAGTGGGTCACGCCAACTCCTTAAATGGTCTCGCCAACTCC
Organism: Tepidisphaeraceae bacterium; assembly: GCA_035627895.1. Classification (GTDB taxonomy): domain Bacteria; phylum Planctomycetota; class Phycisphaerae; order Tepidisphaerales; family Tepidisphaeraceae; genus DASPKW01. The sequence goes on from DASPKW010000117.1 coordinate 3,823, forward strand.
GGAGTTAGTGTCACCCACTCCTTAAATGGTCACGCCAACTCCTTGAATTGTTGCGCCAACTCAGGAGTTGGTGACGCCAACTCCTTAAATTGTTCCGCCAACTCCGGAGTGAGTGACGCCAACTCCTTAAATGGTCACGCCGACTCCTTAAATTGTTTGGCCATCTCCGGAGTTGACGGCGCGCGGGCGGGGCGGGACGAGTCGCCCCCGCGCCCGCCCGGCGGTCGCCGCAACTCTCGACGCGTCCCGCGTTCCAGAATTTTTTCAACCGTGTCGTAAAGCCGCGCCCGCGCCGATCCTTGCTGTCAGCGGCACGCGTTGCACGACCCGCCGGCCGGGAGTTCTTCCCGGATCGCGGCGTACCCCCGGTCGGCGCGGCGGGGACCGCCTTCTCCCCGAAAGGAGACTCCGATGGCGTTCCCCACGAAGGACACGCTGCTCAAGCCGTTCTCGACGAACTTCGAGGCCCGCCTCGTCGCGTCGGGCGCGACGACCTACAAGCAGCTGCCGGCCGTCGTCACGCAGTACACGACGCTGCACGACCTCTACGTCGCCGCGTACGACGACATGATCGAGGCCCGCGCGGCGGGCGACCGGTCGGCCTCTTTGGTCGCGTCGAAGGACCTGGCAAAAAAGAACTTGCTGGGCCTGGGGCGGCAGGTCTACGCGTCGATCCTGGCCAACGAGGCGATCGCCGCGTCCGACAAGATCCTGATCGGGATCCACCTGCGCGCCGCGCCGACCCCGATCCCGGTCCCCGGCGCCGAGCCCGGGATGGACGTCCGCGGCGTGTCGGGCCGGACCGTGTCGGTCCGCGTGCACGACGCGGCCAACCCGGCCCGGCGCGCCCGGCCATCCGGATGCGCGGCGGCGTACGTCTACAGTTTTGTCGGCACCGAGTGGCCGGCGGACCCGGCGGCCTGGGTTTTCGAAGGGGCGACGACGCGAAATTCGTTCGACGTCGCCTTCGGCGATGCGCTGCCGGCCGGCACGCAGGTCTGGCTCCGGGCCGCGTGGGTCAACCCGCGGCTGGCCGTCGGCCCGATGTGCGCCCCGGTCACGACCGTCCTGCAGTACGCGGGCGCGGAGCTGCCCGGCGGCGCGGCGACGCTCAAGGTCGCGGCGTAGTAAGGGGGGGCGGGAGAGTTCACCACGGAGGCACGGAGGCCGGAGGAGAGAACGATTCGAGTCGTGCGTTTTCTCCTCCGGTCCTCTGTGACTCCGTGTCTCTGCCTTGGTCCGCTGACGCGCGGGCGGGACGCCCGCGATACGCATCGCCTTCCCTTCGTCGCCGCGTCGCCGCGTCGCCGCGTCGCTCTGTCGCTTCCGCCGAATCCTTCCTCCTTCATCCTTCCTGCCATGATCATCTTTCCGACGCCCCTCGTGCGGCGGCCCGGGCGGCGGGTCGTCCGGCCCCTCGCCCCACCCCCGCCGCCCCCGCCCCCCCCGGGCCCCGCCGTCGTCGTCTCCGCCGGGCTCGGGCCGGGCGGGGAGTCGGCGGTCCTCGTCTTCGACCAACCGATCGACTCGCCCGGGTCGGCGGACCCGGGGCCGGCGATTCAAATCGCCGGGTCGTGGGCCGAGACCGTCACGCGGCCGGCGGCCGACGCGCTCGCGTTCCACATGGGGTTCGCGCTCAACCCGTCCGATCCGTGGGAAGTCTTCGCCCAGCCGGCGTGGGTCGCGACGCCGCTGGCGGTCCCGCAGGGCGGGACGCTCGAGGGCTGACGTGCGGAAATCGGGAAGAGGGTTTCACGAATGAACACGAATGAACACGAATGGGAGGAGGAACCATTCGTGACGATTCGTGGTCATTCGTGAAATGAACGACGGCGGTGGGGTTCGCGGGCAACGGACTCGCGGGCGGGTCGCCCACGCCACGGCCCGGCCCGTTTCGTCATTCGAATTTGGTCATTCGTCATTTCGGCCCCTTCGTCATTCCCATCCCTCACCCCGGGTAGTCCAGCCGCCAGCGGATCCCCGGCTTGGTCCAGTTCGTCAGCGGCCCCGACTTCGACGACGGCGTGTAGTCGAACTCGTTCATCGCGTTGCCCAGCCCGCCCGGCAGCTCGGCCGTGTCGAACGTGGCCGCGTGGCCGTCGAAGAACAGCAAGTTCGTCGCCTTCGCCCCGCGGTGCCGCGCGTTGAGCCGGTTCCCGTTGTTGTGCAAGTTCAGCGCGAACCCGTCGTAGATGAACACGACCTCCGACGACCACCGGACCGCCGACATCCGCGCCGGGGCCGGCGCGTTCGCCGGCGTCTTGCCGTCCGGCGGCCACCGCCGCACCGGGATCGCCTTGTCGTCGCTCGACGTCCCGTTGATCCCGTACCAGCAGTACACGATCCGCCCCGGCTGCAGCCCGGTCGCCCCCGACGTGTGCTGCAGGCCCATCGACCCGCGCGCGTCCGTCCGGCTCGTCGGGATGCCGTTGCTGATGCTCGTCGTCCCGACGACGTCGTCGTTCCCCGACGGGCACCGCAAGATCGAGTTCGGCACCGACGGGTCGTTCGGGTTCGTCGGCGGGTACGGGATGTACCCCGCGATCACCATCAGCGTCGACCAGTGGTCCTTCGTCTTGTACCCGTTCGCGTCCGTGCCCGCCGTCCAGTCCTGGATGTCGCACGGGACGATGTACCCCTTCGAGTCGATCACGTACTGGGCGTGCGCCTGCCCGATCTGCCGCAAGTTCGACAGGCAGGTCGTCGTCCGGGCCTGCTCCTGCGCCTTCGACAGCGCCGGCAGCAAGATCGAGATCAGCAGGGCGATGATCCCGATCACGACGAGCAACTCGACCAGGGTGAACGCCCGGCGGCGGCGGCGGCGGAATGCGGGCGCGCACGGGCACGAACGGGACGTGGACTGCTGGGACATCAAGGCGCCTCCGGAAACGAGAGAGAGATGTGGAGGCCCGATTATAGCATTTGTCCACTGTCGTTGCGAAGGGATTTGGGGACCGAAAGCACCTCGCTCAAAATGAACGCCGCCCGGAGCGAGTCGCGCCGGCGGGCGAGGCGGGCGATCTGCGCCGCCGGCGTCCCCCCCCGGGCCCCGCCGGAGCGGGGTTGGGCCGCCCGCGCCTCCTCCGCCGCCTCGACGTCCCGCCGGGCCACGACCGCCGCCCGGGTCTCCTGTTGCGCAGTGACCGCCGCCGCCTCGGCGGCCCGCTTCTGCGCCGCGGCGCGCTGTTGCTGCTGCTGCTTCCGCTGCTTCTTCGTCGGCCCCGCCTTCTGGGGCACGGGCGGCGGCGGCGGCGCGTACGCGGCCGGCGCGTACGCCGGTGGGTAGGCTGGCGGAGGGGCATACGCCTGGGGCGGCGGGTAGGCGGGCGGCTGCTGGCCCCCGTACCCGGCGGCCGTCGGGAGCGGCACGCCCCCGTACGTCGGCTGCACCACGTCGGGCGGCAACTGCCCGTACGCCTGCCGCCGCCGCGCCTGTTCGGCCCGCTGCTTCGCCGCCGACGCCGTCGCGCTAATCGCCCATATGACCACCGCCCCGACCCCGAACAAAATCTTGATCAGCGTGCCGGTGTCGTCGGAGGCGGCCAGGATGGAAGGAGGAACGTGAAACATGAAATCATGAAACGTGAAGAGACCGTGGGCGTTTCAATCGGCAATCGGCAATCGGCAATACCCTACGCCGACTTCCCGTCGCCCGGCTGCCCGATCGACTCGCGCATCGACGTGTCGGCCTGCAGATTCTTGAGCTTGTAGTAGTCGAGCACGCCCAGGTTGCCGCTGCGGAACGCCTCGGCGATCGCGCGGGGCACCTCCGCCTCGGCCAGCACGACCGCCGCCCGGTTCTCCGACTGCTTGGCGACGTTCTCCTGGTCCAGCGCGACGGCCATCGCGCGCCGCTTCTCGGCCTCGGCCTGGAACCGCCGCTTGTCCGACTCGGCCTGGTCCGCCTGCAGTTTGGCGCCGATGTTCTCGCCGACGTCGATGTCGGCGATGTCGATCGACAGAATCTCGAACGCCGTGTTCGCGTCCAGCCCCTTGGCCAGCACCGCCTTGGAGATGTGGTCCGGGTTCTCGAGCACGTCCGCGTGGTCGGCGGCCGAGCCGATCGCGGTCACGATGCCCTCGCCGACGCGGGCGATGATCGTCTCCTCCGTCGCCCCGCCGACCAGCCGCTGGATGTTCGTCCGCACGGTCACCCGCGCCTTCACCTTCAGCTGAATGCCGTTCTTGGCGACCGCGTCGATCGTCGACCGCCCCATGACCGGGTTGGGCACGTCGATCACCTTCGGGTTCACGCTCGTCTGCACCGCGTCCAGGATGTCGCGCCCGGCCAAATCGATCGCCGTCGCCGTCTTCCACGACAAGTCGATGTTCGCCTTGCTCGCCGCGATCATCGCGTTGATCACGCGCATCACGTTGCCGCCCGCCAGCACGTGGCTCTCCATCTCGCCCGTCGTCACCGGGATGCCCGCCCGCATCGCCTGGATCCGGCTGTTGACGATGATCGTCGGGTTCACGTTCCGGATCCGCATCCCGATCAGCTCCATGAACGTCACGCGCGCCCCCGACACCAGGGCGCGGACGTACAGCCCGACGAAGTTGAACATGATGATGAACAGGACCAGCAGGATGACGCCGGCCACGATCCAG
>DASPKW010000118.1:0-8461 GCA_035627895.1 Tepidisphaeraceae bacterium
GGTTCTCGAGCGACGGCACGGGCCCGTCGTACTTCGACGACGTCTTGCCCGGGATCGAGTTGCCGCCCGGGACGGTGCCGGCGAAGTACCCGCCGGCCGCGTCGGCCAGGCCCATGTTCTCGTCCTCCGGGCAGAGGTAGATGCGCGTCGACGCCATCTTCTCCAGTTCGGCCGTCGTCAGCTCCTGCGATCCGGTGATGAGGTATTTGCGGAGCGTGTACCGCCACCCCGCGGCCGACAGATCGGCGTTCGGGTTCTCCGTCCGCCACGTCTGGGCGGCCTGGAAGATCTGCCGCTGGTTCGACGCGCACGCGACGACCCGCGCCTGCCCCCGCGCCCGCGACAGCGACGGGAACAGCAGCGCGAACAGAATCGCGATGATCCCGATCACGATCAGCAGTTCCATGAGCGTGAACGCGCGGGTGCGGCTGGGTCGGACGGACATGGGTCGGGTCTCCTGACGGTCACGGCACCAACATCGAATCCCCTCGCGCGGCCGGGTCGGCGTTGCCGGCCCCGTCGCGCACGGACGTCACTTGCGCGTCTTCTCGTACTCGTCGTACATCGGTTTCGACATCGCCATCGTCTGCCGCGCCTTGGCGATCGCCTTGCGCCGCTCGACGCGCGACACCTGCCCCGGGTCGAACTGCAGGCGGACGCCGGCGATCTTGTTCAGCGCATCGGCCGCCGCCCCGCGCACGGCCAGGTCCTCGTCATCGAGGGCCTTGAGCAGCGGGTCCACGGCGTCCCACGGCCTGACGCGCCCGAGCGCCCCCGCGGCCGCGGCGCGGACGGGCGCCTGCGGGTCGGCCAGCGCCTTGAGCAGCGCCGGCGCGGCGGCCCGGTCGCCGGTGTGACCCAGCCCGGTCGCGGCGGCGCGGCGGACGTCGGGCCGGGCATCGGCGAGCGCGGCATGCAGCGCGGGCAGGGCGGCGGACCCCGTCGCGCGGGCCAGCGCGCCCGCCGCCAGCGCGGCGCGCTCGGTGTCGCCGCCCGTCATCATCGATCCAAGCCCCGCCGCGTCCTTCTTGCGCTCCAACCGGGCGACCTCGGCGGCGCCCGCGGACACCCCCTCCGCCCCGCCCCCGCGCCCCCAGAACAGCCACGCGAAAAAGACGACCGCGACGACCGCCCCTCCGCCCCACAGCACCAGCGCGCGGTGGTGGCCGTGTCCGGCGGACCCGGTGCGCGTCCGCGACGAGCGCTCTGCCGTGGCGGCAATCATCGCCGACCTCGCTGGATTCCTCGTTTCGCTGCCCCCGGCGTCGCACGCCGTCACGCGCCGGGGATCGAGAAGTGTCCTACGCCGGGGGTGAGAGAATCATGAGTCGCCCGCCGATGCAAGAAAAATGTGCGGAATCGACATCTCCGGGTGCCATCTCCGGGTGCCAGGCTCAGACCGGCCGCGAGTGAATCCGGCTCGCGCGAATGGCTCGATCGGCCGGGATGGGCATGCCGAACTTCGAGCGGCCCTCGGGGTCCGCATGCCCATCCCCGGCGAATGCGCCATCCCGCGAATCACACCCACTCGCGCCGGGTCTGAGCATGGCACCCGACTAACTCACCGCGCCCGGTCCACCGCCGACTGCTCGATCAACTTGGCCACCAGCCCCGTCCACCCCGTCTGGTGAGCCGCCCCCAGACCCGCGCCGGTATCGCCGTGGAAGTACTCGTGGAACAACGGGTAGTCGCGGAACGCGGGGTCCTCGGCGAGCAGGGAGTGATCGCCGCAGCACGGCCGCCGGCCCGTCTTCGGGTCGGGCAGGAACAGCGCCGTCAACCGCCGCCCGATCTCGATCGCCACCTCGTTCAGCGTCGCCAGCTTGCCCGAGCCCGTGGGGCACTCCACTTTGAGCGTCTGCTCGTAGAACCGGTCGAACACGCGAAGCGCCGTGACCAGCATGAACGCCGTCGGGAACCAGATCGGCCCGCGCCAGTTCGAGTTCCCGCCGAACATGCGCGTCGTCGACTCGGCCGGCTCGTACCGCACCGTCCACTCGCGCCCGCCCATCGAGATCGCGTAGGGCTGCGCCTGGTGGAACTTGGAGAGCGACCGGACGCCGAACGGCGCGAGGAACTCGGCCTCGTCGAGCGTCCGCGCCAAAATCCGCCTGAGCTGGTCGTACCCGGCCACCGACAGCAAACACCGCTGCCCGTCCGGCGTCCAGATGCACATGATCCCCGTCGCCAGGTCCGGCCGGTTGTCCATCAGCCAGTCGTAGCGGGCCTTAAAGTTCGGCAGCCGCTCGAACCACGAGTGATCCAAAATCTGCGCCGCGAACAGCGGGATCAGCCCGACCAGCGACCGCACCTTGAGGCGCCGCGGCGCGTCCGCCCCCTCCACGCCGTGCACGCGGTCGTAGTACCACCCGTCCGCCTCGTCCCAGAGTGAAACGGGCGCCGATGCGTCGTCCGGGTCGGCCTGGTTCAGCGCCGACGCGATGTGCATGAAGTGCTCGAAGAACTTGATGCCCAAATGCTCGTAGACCGAGTCCTGCTGCGCCAGCTCCAGCCCGATCGCCATCATGTTCAGCGCGTACAGCGCCATCCACCCGGTCGCGTCGGCCTGCTCGAGGTGGCCACCCGACGGCAGCGGCTGCGACCGGTCGAACACCGAGATGTTGTCCAGCCCGAGAAAGCCCCCCTGGAAGATGTTGTGCCCGCGCGAGTCCTTGCGGTTCACCCACCACGTGAAGTTGAGCAGCAGCTTGTGGTAGCACCGCTCCAGGAACGCGCAGTCGCCCTTTTCGCCGTTCGCGTGCTTCTCGATGTTGTACACGCGCCACACGGCCCACGCCTGCACGGGCGGGTTGACGTCGCTGAACTCCCACTCGTACGCGGGGATTTGCCCGCTGGGGTGCATGAGCTTTTCGCTGATCAGCAGTTCGAGCTGGGCCTTGGCGAAGTCGACGTCGACCATGGCGAGCGGGATCGCGTGGAAGGCGAGGTCCCACGCGGCGAACCACGGGTACTCCCACTTGTCCGGCATGGAGATCACGTCGGCGACGGTCAGCGTGTCCCAGTCGCGGTTGCGCCCGGCGTGCCGCTGCTCGGGGGGCGGGTGCGCGGGATCGTCGCCCCGCTGCCACGCCCTGACGTCCAGCGCGTACCACTGTTTCGACCACAGCATGCCCGCCAGCGCGTGCCGCTGCACGCGCTTCTCCTCGTCCGTCGCCGCCGGGTGACCAATCGCGGCGTAAAACGCGTCCGCCTCGGCGATGCGCTCCGCGAGCACCTTCGACGCCCCGGCCAGCGGCTTGCGCATCTCGTCCGGCGTCAGCCGCAACACGATCTCGTACGACCCGCCCGGCGGAATCACCGCGGAGTACCACAGCGCCGCCTTCGTCCCCCGCCCGTCGGCGGACACCGCGTGCGGGTCGCCGCCGACGACGTGCGCGTCGAACGCGTCCTTCACGTGCTCCGTCGTGTTCGCGCTGCCGTACAGCCGCTCGCGATTCGTCTCGTGGTCCGTGAACAGCGGCGTCGCCCCGGGCGGCCCGTACAAGATCCGCCGGCCGAGCACGCCGTGATCCGCCACGAGCCCAACCGCGTCGTCCCGCGCCGCCAGCGCGGTGATCACCGGCACTTCCCCCGGCCCGTCCGGCCGCCACGCCCACGTGTTGCGGAACCAGAGCGTCGGCAGCAGATGGATCGCCGCCGCCTCCGGCCCGCGGTTGTGCGCCGTGATCCGGACGACCACGTCCTCCGGCCCCGCCTTCGCGTGCTCCACGAAAACGTCGAAGTACCGCGACTCGTTGAACACCCCCGTGTCGACGAGCTCGTACTCCGCATCGAACGTCCCTCGCCGCGCGTTCTCGGCCACCAGCTTCGCGTACGGGAACTCCGCCTGCGGGTACTTGTACAAAAACTTCCCGTACGAGTGCGTCGGCGTCGCGTCGAGGTGGTAGTACAGCTCCTTGACGTCCTCCCCGTGATTCCCCTCAGGCCCCGCGAGCCCGAACAGCCGCTCCTTCAAAATCGGGTCCCGCCCGTTCCAGAGCGTGAGCGCCAGGCAGAGCGTCTGCCGCTCGTCGCACCACCCCGCGATCCCGTCCTCGCCCCAGCGAAAGGCCTTCGACCGCGCGTGGTCGTGCGGGCAGAACGCCCACGCCGAGCCGTCCGCCGAGTAGTCCTCCCGCACCGTCCCCCACGCCCGGTCCGCCACGTACGGCCCCCACCGCTTCCACGCCTCGCGCCGCTCCCGACACGCCAGCAACCGCCGGTGCTCGGCGGTCACGGAAACGGATGACGTGGTGGTCGTGCGGGGCATGGCGGAGTAACGAGTAACAATTAATGCTTAACCGAGGACGCCCTTAAGTATTAATCGTTAATCGTTACATCGCGATCGACGGCCGATGTGCGGCCATCACAAATACAGCCGCGTGAACCGCGCCCCGTCCACGATCAGCGTCTGCCCGCTCACGAACCGCGCCCCCGGCCCCGCCAGGAACGCCACCGCGTCCGCGATCTCCGGCGGGGTTGCGTACCGGTCCAGTGGCACCGTCTCGTCGGCCTGCTTCTCGTCGATCACCCGCGTGACGAGAAACCGCGCCGTCTTCGTCGGCCCGGGCGAGACGGCGTTCACGCGCACGCCGTGCGGCCGAAGTTCGACCGCCAGGCACTGCGTCCACTCGACGATGCCCGCCTTGGCGACCGCGTAGGCGACGCCGTCGTCCACCCCGAAGTGCGCCGCGGCGCTGGCGATGTTCACCACGCTCCCGTGCTTCCGTGCCGCCATCCCCGGGCAGACCGCCCGGCAGACGATCATCGTCCCGATCACGTTCCGGTCGAAGATCGCCCGCACGTCGTCCATCGGCACGCCCAGCCCGTTGTTCGGCTTGGGCTTCCCGCCCCTGGCCGCGATGTCGCCGCCGGCGTTGTTGACCAAAACTGAGATCGGTCCCAGGCTCTGCTCGATCCGGGCGACCATCGCCGCGACTTCTTCTTCGGACGCAATGTTCCCGCACACGGCGGTCGTGTCGACCCCCGCCGACTCCGCGAGGTTCGCCGCCACCTCGTCGATGTGCGGGGCCTCCCCGAACTCGGCACACGCGGTCGGATTGATGTCGTGGATCGCGACGGCCGCCCCCATCTCCGCCAGCCGCTGCGCCATCGCCCGCCCGAGCCCCCGCGCGCTTCCGGTCACCAGGGCGACCTGGCCTTTGAGGTCGTGAGTCATGCGGTGGGTTGTAACACGGGCGGCGCGGGCAGGGGAGGGAAGGTGACGCGCCGAGCCGAGGTGTCGCTCGTCGGCCCGCGACGCGACCGTCATCCTGAGCGCAGCGAAGGAACTTGCCGCGAACGTGAGTGCCGCCCCTTCGCGCGAATGCGTCCGATCTGTCATCCCGAGGCACGAGGGATCTGGCCCCGAACGAAGGGGCCTGCCCGACCTTGGAAGAAGCATTCGAACGCGATTCGCCAATGCCGAACCGCCCGCGACTGCCCGCCGGATTCCTCGGAGTACCTCGGAATGACAGTTCGGACGCCGGCGCGCGCGAACGAACCCGCTCGGCCTGCCGGCCAGATCCTTCGCTGCGCTCGGAATGACGGCGGAGGCGCTCGGCCGCGCGACCGGTCATTTCACCAGCGGGTCCCCTAACTCCTTCTGATACTCCGCCAGCCGCGCCTTCATCCGCCCCAGCACCTCGGCGTTCGCCCCCGCCACGTCCCGCGCCTCCCCCGGGTCCGCCTGCAAATCGAACAACTGCGTCACCTTCTCCCGACCCGGCACCGTCCACTCGATCAGCTTCCACCGGTCGTCGCGCACGCCCCGGTGCAGCTTCGCGTACGCGAAGAACAAATCCGTCCGCGGCCCCGGCTCGGGCGTCGCGCGGACCACGCGGTCGAACGACTTGCCCTCCACGCCCTCGGGCATCTTGACGCCGCAGAACGCCCCGAGCGTCGGGAACAAATCGAGCAGGTACACCAGCGCGTCCGACCGCTTCCCCTTCCCGATCTGCGGCCCCGCCATGACTAGCGGCACGCCCACGCTGTGCTCGTACACGTTTTGTTTGCCCAGCAGTCCGTGTGATCCGAGGGCCAAGCCGTTGTCGCCCGCCAGGACGATAATCGTGTTGTCCCGCTGCCCGGTCTTGTCCAGCGCCTCCAGGATCCGCCCGATCTGCGAATCGGTGTGCGAGAGGGTGCCGTAGTAGTCGGCGATCTCCTTCCGGACCGCCGCCTCGGTCCGCGGGTGTGGCGTGAGCTTCTCGTCGCGGATCCCCAGCACGCCCGTCTCGGTCGGCGGCGTCGGCATGAAGTTCTTCGGCAACTCGACCTTCGCCGGGTCGTACATCGACGCGTACGGCTCGGGCGACGTCCGCGGGTCGTGCGGCGTCGTGAACGCGACCCACAGAAGCCAGGGCTGGTCACGCTGCTCGGTCCGCTCCGACTGCTTGACGAGGAAGTCCACCGCGGCGTCGCCAAAGATCTCCGCGCTCCACCGCTCGACCGTCCGCTTCGGATTCACCTTCCCGTTCGCGATCTCCGTGAGCTGGATCTTCTTTTGGTCCGACATCCCGCCCATGAACGAGTCGCGGGACGACTGGAAACTGTGCGCCAGCGCCGCCGGCCCGTTGTGCCACTTGCCGACCTGGTGCGTCCGGTACCCCGCGTCCTTCGCGAACGTCTGCGGCCACGTCGGCACGTTCGCCGGCTGCTCCGGGCACCGGAACAGCGTCCGCCCCGTCAGGATCGCCGCCCGGCTCGGCACGCACACCGCCCCCTGCATCGCCCCCATGATGTGCGCCCGCGTGAACAGCGTCCCCTGCGCCGCCAGCTTGTCGATCGCCGGCGTCTTCACGGCCGGATTCAACACCCCGATCGCGTCCGGCCGGTGGTCGTCGGTCAGCAGGAACAGCACGTTCGGCCGCCGGGCCTCCATCGCGGAGGCGGACGACGAAGCCGCGAAGGCACAGAGGAGGATGAGGAGAGTTCGGACCATCGATGCGTCCTCGAATTCAGGCAAGTCTTGTCGGACTGTGGTCGGCCCGTCTCGGGTGCCATGCTCAGACCGGCCGCGGGATACGTCCCTTCGCGTAACTCCGTCGCCCGGCCGGGATGAGCATGCCGAACATCGAACGGGCATCGAGATCCCGCATGCTCATCCCCGCCGACCACGCACCTCGCCCGAGCAACGATCGTCTCGGCGGGTCGGAGCATGGCACCCCAAACCGTCCGGCCTCTCGCACCACCGGTGCGAATCCCACTCCACAGGAGTCGGCGTGAATATCACCCGACAGCCAATAGATAGTCACACAACACCCGCGCGTTCTCATTGAACAACCGACAACTGATCCGCCCGTCCTTGTCCAGCCACCGCCCCTTCTCGTCCAGCGCCCCGATCACCGCCGTCACGCGCTCCTCGAGCTTCGCCGTCACCGCCGGCTTCCGATCCGCCGCCGCCTTCTGCTTCGCCAGCCACGCGTCGCGCCCCACTGCCTTGACCGCCTCGTAATGCTGCTGCGCCGAAGCGATCCCGTACTCGCCCTGAAACCCGTAGTGCGTCGGCAGATCGTCGTCCGTGTACACGACCTCGTACCGCGTGTTCATGTACAGCGGCTTGTTCGTGTTCAGCTCGTAAAACCGCGACCAACGCCCGCCCGGCAGTTTCACCTTGTCCAGCCAGTCGAGCGCCGCCGGGATCGGCGCGAGGTACTTCTCCTCGCCCGTGTGCAGGTACAGGTCGGTCAGCGTGCGCACGACGAACGCCGACTCGTGCGTGCAGACCGCCGGCGGCTCGAACTTCCGCGCCCAGGCGGGCCGCATGTCGGCCGGGTTGTACTGCTGCGCCCACGCCGGGTGCGGCGCCGGGAGCTGCGCGAGCAGCAGGAAGTCGCCCGCCTTCCGCGCCGCCGCCAGCAGCCGGTCGTCCCGCAACCGCTCGCCCGCGTCCAGCAACAGCCGGAGGCAATCCGCGTGGGTGTCGTCGTTCAGCGTGTAGTGGAACCAGTACTCCTTGATCCGCGAAAGTTCCTTCCAGTCGTTCGGGACGCTCGCCTGTTTCACCGGGAAGTCGGCCGCGTTCCGCGCCCCGCCCATGTACGCCTGCGGGAACGCCCCGATCGGGTACTGCGCCCGCGCGAACCCGTCGAGCGCGTACTTGAGCGCCGAGTCGATCCGCGCCGCCCGCTCCGCGTCCGCGTCGGCCGGCAATCCGCCGAACGCGACGTCCATCAGCAGCCGCGTCGCCGACTGCGTGACGTTGTCGTCGAACGTCGTGACGTTCTTCAGCTTCCCCGCACCGCGGCCCCCCTTGGCCAGCGCCCGCCGATACGACCGGTCCGCCGGCGGGTCGAAATCGACCATGTAGTGCCACCCGCCCGACTCGAGCTGCCCGTACGCCAGCGCGTCCGCCGCCGCCCGTACCGCCTCCAGGTGAACCCCCTCCTTCGTCGCCCGGTACGCGCGGACGAACGTCTGTCCCACCGCCGGCGTCCCCGGCGGCTGCACCCAGATCTGC
>DASPKW010000119.1:0-16543 GCA_035627895.1 Tepidisphaeraceae bacterium
CCCCCGCGCCACCGGAGGCAATACCGGTGGAGGTGGAGGACCGGAGGGTGGTGGAGGTGGAATCTCTTCACTCATCGAGCGCCATTATCCCGCGCGACACCCAGCACCCGCAAGCACCCGACGCGCACGCGAAAGCCCACGGTGCTTGCACCATGGGTTGTTCCGCCAAGAAGCCAAACTCCGTTCTTCTCTGCGCCCCCTCCGCGCCCTCTGCGTCTCCGCGGTGAACATCTCCGAATCCCGACGAACCTACAGCCCCGGAAACCCCTCCCGCGTGAACTTCCCGTCCACGTTGATCTTGATCCCGTCCACCTCGATGTACCCCCCGTTCCGCAAATCCACGACCATGTCCCAGTGCAGCCCGCTCTGGTTCGTGTTCCCGCTCTCCGGGTACCCGGCCCCCAGCGCGAAGTGGCACGTCCCGCCGATCTTCTCGTCGAACAGCGTGTTCTTCGTGTACTGCTGGATGTCGTAGTTCGTCCCGATCGCGCACTCGCCCAGAAACCGGCTGCCCGCGTCCATGTCCAGCATCGACGTCAGGAAGTCCAGCCCCTTCGTCGCCCCCGCGTCCACGACCTTCCCGTTTCGGAACGTCAGCCGCACCCCGTCGCACTCGCGCCCGTGGTGCACCGCCGGGAAGCTGAAGTTCACCTGCCCCTCGACCGAGTCCACCACCGGCCCGCTAAACACCTCCCCGTCCGGGAAGTTCTCGCGCCCGTCGCAGTTGACCCACGTCTTGCCCGCCAGCGACATCCGCACGTCCGTCCCGTTCGCCGACACGACCCGGTACTCCTTCTTGCCCTGCAGGAAGTCCACCAGCCGCTGCTGCCGCTCGCTGATCGCCTTCCACGCCCCGATCGGGTCCGGGTGGTAGATGTGCCCCGCCTTGAAGACGAAGTCCTCGTACTCGTAGAGGCTCATCTCCGCGTCCTGCGCGCACGCCATCGACGGGAACTGCGTCCCCACCCACCGCAGCTTCCCCTCCGCCGCCCGCTTCATGAACGTGTCCATCAGCGGCTTGCGCGCCGCCTGCGTCGTCCCGATCTTCGACGGGTCGCAGTTCGTCAGCGCCTTGGTGTTCTCCTCGGCCCAGATTCCGATCGAGCAGTCGAGCGTCTCGTACTCGTACAAGTTGATCGGCGAGCAGAACCGCAGTTGCTCGTCGTTCGCCATCTTCAAGAACAGCTCGTTCAACTCCTCCGGCACCATCCGCACCATCGGGTGCGCCCCCGCCTCCAGACACTTGATGTACAGCTCCACGATCAGCGGCTGCGACACCGGCGGGCCACTGATCCGGACGAGCTGTCCGGGCTTGGCGCCAATGCTGTAGTTCACCAAAACGTCTGCGAGCTTGGAAAATCGGGGGTCGCGCATCGGCCCGCGATTGTATGCGCGGCCTCGATCAGGGGAAGCCTGAGCCGATCGAACCCTTGCCATCTCGCGCCCCCGCCCGCGCTTTTCCCATCTCCCGACCGCCCCGACCCGCATTTTCCGCGCAGACGAACCCCCGCGCCCCCATTTACCCTCTCAAAAAGCTCCGACACGGTCCGGTGCGGTACTGAACAAGGCCCGCGAACCCCGGTCTTCTCTGCGCCCCCTCCGCTCCTTCTGCGTCTCTGCGGTGAACCTGCGTTTGCGACTCGCGCGAACTGGTCCGCCGTTCGCAACTCATCCACCACGCGAAACCCCTTTACTGCTTCGCGCTCTTTGCGTCTTTGCGGCTCAAACTTTATTCCCCGAACTCCATTCTAGGAGGCAACCATGATCCGCGGTCTGATCAAGCTCGGCACCCTCGCCCTCGCCGGTTACGCCGTCTACTCCCTCTACGACATCTTCTCCCACGGCGCCGGCCAATCCGACCGCACCCGCTCCGCCGGCGGATCCCGCGCCAACCCCATCCCCGACTTCGGCACCACCGTTGGCGGCGCCCGCATGACCGGCGAGAACGCCGGCGGCGGCGGCACCGGCATGTCCGAACAGTCCCACGAAGCCACCGGCACCATGGCCTCCCACCGCGTCGGACGCGGGGTCCTCTAACCCCAACGCGCCCGTGCGCGCACCCGCTCCCGAACGTAAGAGCAAGGGGGGGGCGCGGTGTGCTCACTTCAGTGAGCATGCCCGACACCCTTCGCACGCCCGCGACGACCGCACGCCCCGCGTGCGGTCGTCGCGCGCGCCTCACCCCCCGTGCGCGCCGTTGACCACTCGCGCGCCACGGGCACAGCAGGGAATCCGGGCGAATCTTCCCACCCCACGCTCGCGAACCCACGGTCCGTGCGCCCCGATGACCACCCCCGCGGGACACCGCACGTAAGGTAGAACGACCGCTCTTTGACATCCCGTCCCGCCCCCGTTCGCGCCCGGTACCGAAAGGAACCGATTCGGTACCGAAAAGTACCGATTTGTCCCGCTTTTGCCCGCTTTTGCCCGGTTTTTCACGGCCCCCGATCACGCCTAACTCGCGCGTCTGCCCCGCATTGCGTTCAGCCGTCCCCCGATCACACCCGCGCGAGCACGTTTTTTCCGGCGCGCCCTCCCACCCGATCCCGCGACCCCGGGTTGACCTCCACACCCCCACCCCTTATCTCTTTCCCGTCCGCGCTACCGGACCGAGACACAAGGAAGTAGACCCGCTATGCCGTCCACCGCCCCGCCCTGTGCGATCGTGATCTTCGGCGCCTCCGGCGACCTCGCCCAGCGGAAGCTGATCCCCGCCATCTACGAGATGGCCCGCGAGAACCTCCTCAACGAAAACTCCTACGTCGTCGGCTTCGCCCGCTCGCCCATGACGGACGAGCAGTACCGCAAGGAGTCCGAAGACGCCGTCAACAAGTTCGCGCGCACCAAGCCGGTGGACGCGGCCATCTTGCGCAAAGTCATCGAGCGCCTGCACTATTTCCAAGGCGACGACTACGGCTCCGCCGACGCCCACCAGAAACTCGCCGAGACCCTGACCGCGCTCGACACGAAGTACGGCAACAACGAGAAGAACCGCCTCTTCTACCTGTCCACCCCGCCCAACACCTTCGAGCCGATCATCACCCGCCTCGGCGAGCGCGCCGTCAACCCCCAGTACAACCCCGAGGCCCGCTTCAAGCGCCTGATCATCGAAAAACCCTTCGGCTACGACCTGCCCAGCGCCAAGGCCCTCAACAAGCTGATTCACACGTACTTCGACGAGTCCCAGGTCTTCCGCATCGACCACTACCTCGGCAAGGAGACCGTCCAGAACCTGATGGTCATGCGGTTCGCCAACTCGATCTTCGAGCCGATCTGGAACTACAAGTACATTGACCACGTCCAGATCACGGTCAGCGAGTCGCTCGGCGTCGGCTCCCGCGGCGGGTACTACGACCGCTCCGGCGCGCTCCGCGACATGGTCCAGAACCACATCTTTCAGCTCATGGCCCTCGTCGCCATGGAGCCGCCCGCCGCCCTCGACGCCGTCAGCATCCGCGACGAGAAGACCAAAGTTTACAAGTCGATCCGCCCGATCCGCCCCGACCAGGTCGACCACTACACCGTCCGCGGCCAGTACAGCGCCGGCAGCCACGCCAACCAGACGTCCGAGGGCTACCTGAAGGAAAAGGGCGTCCCCGCCGACTCCCGCACCGAGACGTTCGCCGCCCTCAAGCTGTACATCGACAACTGGCGCTGGAGCGGCATGCCGTTCTACATCCGCACCGGCAAGTTCCTCGAGACCAAGCTGTCCGAAGTCGTCGTCCGCTTCCGCAGCCCGCCCCTCACGCTCTTCCAAAAGCAGACCGACTCGCCCGTCTACCCGAACGACCTGGTGATCAAGATCGCCCCCGAGGAAGGTATCAGCTGGCGACTCAACGCCAAGGTTCCCGGCGGCGCCGTCAACATCAAGCCCGTGGCCCTCGATTTCCTCTACAAGTCCGCCTTCAACGTCGAGGCCCCCGAGGCCTACGAGCGGCTGATCTACGATTCGATGACCGGCGACCAGACCCTCTTCATCCGCGGCGACGAGGCCGAGGCCGCCTGGGCCGTCATCGACCCGATCGAGCAGGGCTGGAAGGAATCCAAGCGCGCCCCCGACCCCTACACCCCCGGCTCCTGGGGCCCCAAGCGCTCGATCGACCTCATCGAGCACGACGGCCGCCGCTGGATGCATTGCGCCGACGGCCAGCCCGAGCCGATCGTCGCCTGTTCGCTGTGACCCGGACGAACCGCGCACCCCGTATCATCCGAACAACATGCCCCGCACCATCACCCACCCCACCCTCGCCCCGCTCAAAGCCAAGTTCCCCGACGCCGGCCTGCGCGTCGGCGAGTTCCGCGACATGGTCACCGTGATCGTCCCGCGCGAGCGAATCCGCGAGATCTGCCTGTACCTGCGCGACGACCCGACCCTTCGCTACGACATGCTCTTCGAGCTCAACGCCGTCGACTACCTCGGCTTCCCCGGCGCAGACAAGCTCCCCGGCCGGTTCGCCGTCAACTACGGGCTGCTCAACGTCGAGTCGAACCAGCGCCTGTGGCTCCGCGTCTTCCTCACCCCCACCCAGGACACCGCCCCCAAAGGCCCGGCGAGCATGCACCGCGACGAGGACGTCGTCGCCAGCGGCGACCCCGGCCTGAAGGTCGACAGCGTCTACCCCGTCTGGCCCAGCGCCGACTGGATGGAGCGCGAGGCGTACGACATGATGGGCATCATCTTCGTCGGCCACCCCGACCTCCGCCGGCTGTTCACTTGGAACGGCTTCGGCTCCTACCCGCTCCGCAAGGACTACCCGCTCCGCGGCGTCGGCGAGCGCGAGGACTACCGCATCGTCACCCGCGACAGCGCGTAGAACGCGAGGAGATGAACATGAGGGGGAATCGTGCGTCACTTCGCGGGCGCGAGGATGGCCTGGACGGCCGGTCGCACGTCCTTCGTCAGGGCATCCACGTCCATCGTCACTTTCCCGCGCCACACCTCGCGGCCCTTCGGGTCGCCCCGCACGTCGAACGCGGAGATCGCGGCGACCGTCGGCCCCTTCCCACCCGCGGCCGGACTGACCTCGGCGTAGATCACCGCCGCGGGCTCCCGGATGGATTGCCCGACATGCCGGACGGCGGCGGATTCGGCCGAGTACAGGCGCGACAACAGGACCGCCACCCGCCGGCCGGCCGCGGCTTCGACCCCGGCGCGGAGTCGCTCGGCATCGGCCACCTGTTCGGCCTGGGCGCGCCCCGACGACTCGTGCACGCCCAGGACGACGACCGGCCGGGGCGGCGCGGCGGGGTGCGCGGCGAGCGCGCCGGCGACCGCCTCCAGCGCGTCCGCGTCCGCCAGCACGACCCCGTCGCCCTTACCCGCGCGGGTGTAGGCGATCCCGGATGTGCCCATGGTCATGCCGGTTTCCGACAGGAACCAAACGTACTCGTTCGTCCCCTCGACCATCGCCGCCGCCCGTTCGCCGAGCGGGACGGACAGGTAGTTGATGTCGTCGCGGACGTACCGGTACCGGGTGGCGCCCTTGAGCACGCGCGTGACCTCGACCCCGCTCCCGCCCGCGAGGCGCCCGACGACGACGAGGTCGGCGGCCACAGTCTGCGCCGCGATCTCGTCGGCGGTTACGCCCGCGCGCCACTTCGCGATCGCGTCCGCCCGCGCCTTGGCAGCGGCGGCACGGCGCTCCGCCTCGGCCTTCGCCTCGGCCTCGGCGGCCGCCATGATCTTCAGCGCCCACTCGCGCTTGCCCGCGGCGAACTCGAAGCGCCCCACCGCGGAGACGTACCACGGCTGGTCCGCGGCCGGTGGGTACCCGGCCAGGACGAACTTCTGCCCGACCCTCGGCTTGTCCGCGGCCGCCGCGGCCCACGTCTGGTAACGCGGGTTCTTTTCCGGCTCGCCGTAATCGACGTCGTGCGGGTACGGCCGCCACACGGCCCGCGCGCGGCTGACCTTGGGGTCGCCGCGCAAGACCTCGTGGACCTCGAGCTCGACGCGCGGCGGGTCCGCATTGGTCGCCGGCTTGTCCGAGACGCCGCTCACCGTCGCGACGACCACGTCGACGCCCGGGTGGTTGAGCAGGCCGCCCTCCCGAGAGCCGATGAAATGTTCGTAGGACATCCCCGCCGCGGCACCACCCGCGCCGCGCGGGGCGGCGCCCGCACCGGCGGCCGGGTCGGTCGCACGCGCCGTGGAGGCGACGAGTAAGAGGATCGCGATGCCGAAGCGTTGGGACGGGGTCATAGGTCGCGCCTCCGTGTAGCGGTTCGAGCTTAGACGCGGTCCGATGCGTCGAGTTGCGGAGCGAATCGAACCGTCGCAGGCCCGAAGCGCCGGGTCGCAGGCCCGGCAGATTTCCCGTACACTCGGCGGCTCACCGATGCTCGAACCCCTGACCCAGCGCCGCTACCTCCTCCCGTTTCACGCCGCCCGTCTGCCGCAGCGGTTTACCGACGTCCTCGTCATCGGCGGCGGCGTCGCCGGCCTGCGTGCCGCCATCGCGGCCGCGGACGCCGGGGCCGACGTGCTGCTGCTGACCAAGGACACGATCGCCGAGTCGAACACGTGGTACGCGCAGGGCGGGATCGCGGCCGTGCTCCAGCCGCTGGATTCGACCGAGTCGCACGTGCACGACACGCACGTCGGCGGGGCCGGGCTGTGCGACGACGGGGCCGTGCGGATCGTCGTGGAGGAGGGCCCGAAGCGCGTGCTCGAACTGCTCGAGTGGGGCGCGAACTTCGACAAGAAGCCCGGCAACCCGCACGGCCTGGCCTTCACGCTCGAGGGCGGGCACTCGTTCGCCCGGATCATCCACGCGTACGGCGACGCGACCGGCAAGGAGCTCGCCCAGACCCTGATCCGCACCGTCCGCGCCCGCGACAACATCCGCACGTCGGAGAACTCGTTCGCGATCGATTTGATCACGGACGATGGACAGAAGGATGAAGGCGGAAGGATGAAGGATGAGGGGGAGAAGTCAGAAGCCAGAAGTCAGAAGTCAGGTGCCGGCGGCTCCGCGCGGCCACGGTGTGTCGGGGCGCTGGCGCTGATCGACGGGCACGTGCAGATCATCTGGGCGAAGGCGACGATCATCGCGTCGGGCGGGGCGGGGCAGTTGTTCCGCGAGTCGACCAATCCGAAGATCGCGACGGCCGACGGGCACGCGATGGCGTACCGGGCGGGGGCGACGCTTCAGGACATGGAAATGGTGCAGTTCCACCCGACGACGCTGTACGTCGCGGGGGCGAGCCGAGCGCTGATCACCGAGGCCGTGCGCGGCGAGGGGGCGCACCTGGTCGACCGCAACGGGCACCGGTTCATGCCGGACTATCACGCGTCGGCCGAGCTCGCGCCGCGCGACGTGGTCAGCCGGGCGATCGTCGAGCAGATCCGCAAGACGCACTACACGCACGTCTACCTCGACGTGCGGCACTTGCCGACCGAGCCGTTCCGCGAGCGGTTCCCGCAGCTCGCCCGGTTGCTGCACGAGTTCGACCTGGACCCGGGCAAGGACCTGATCCCGGTGCACCCGGCGATGCACTACATGATCGGCGGGGTTGATGCGGACGAGCACGGGCGGTCGTCGCTCGACGGGTTGTACGCGGTGGGCGAGGCGGCCTGCTCGGGGCTGCACGGGGCCAACCGGCTCGGGTCCAATTCGCTGCTCGAGGGGCTCGCGTACGGGGCCCGCGCCGGTGTGCACGCGGCCGCCGCCGCCGCCGCGCACGACGGGCACTTCCCGCTCAAGCTCGAGCACCGCATCCCGCCGTCGACGCGCACGGAGCTCGACATGGCGGACGTGAAGTCGTCCCTCCGGTCCGTCCTGTGGCGCAACGTCGGGATCGAGCGCGACGGCCAGCGGCTGACCGAGACGCGCGAGATCATCGCGTTCTGGTCGCGGTACGTCATGGACAAGATCTTCAACCCACACCAGGTCGGCCCGGCGGCGGCGACGGCCGGGTGGGAGGTGCAGAACATGCTGACCGTCAGCGCGCTGATCGCGATGGCGGCGTACACGCGCACCGAGTCGCGGGGGTGCCACTTCCGGATGGACTACCCGCGGCTGGACGACGCGCACTGGCGACTGCACCTGCTCTGGCGCCGGCCGCTCGAGACGCCGATCCCGCAGGCGATCGGGTGACGCGCGGGCGGTGGCGGATCGGCCGCGAATTTCGCCGTCACAATCGTCATAACCCTCCCAACTCCGTGTACGAGAATTGCGGCCTGCGAAGTCCGTTAAAATCGCATCGGGCTCGACAGATACCGCTTGACACGCCGGTCGCAACTCCAGTAACCTAAGCGACGTTCATATCCAGTGGGTTGCTGGGTCCTTCAGGAGGTCAGAAACATGAGAGTGAAGAAGTCTTCGATCGCGGCGGGTTTGCTCATCGGGGCGCTGGGCGCTTCGGCGTCCGCGGCCACGATCACGGCGGGCGTGAATCAGAACGGGACGGCGCCCCTGCAGGCGGGCGGCACGTACGTATACACGTCCGGTCTTGGTTACGATTTCTCGGCCGACGCGGCCACGGTCGCCTCGCTCACCACCATCGACGAGATCGTCGTCACCCTGTCGATCAGCGACGGCGACAGCGACGTCGGTGACTTCGACGAGAACAACCTGTTCCTGTCGCTCGACGGGATCAACACGGGCCTGTCGCTGCAGGGGTTCACTAACGGGCAGATCGTCTCGCTGACGCTGAACCAACTCGCCCCCGCCACGGGCGCCGCGATCCTTGCCGCGCTCCAGGCGGACAATCGGCTTATCGGCGGCGTGTTCGACAACGACGTGGACGGCCCGGCGCTCGACACGATCGGCTTCCCCGGGTCGATTCAGACGTTCCTCGACATCACCGGCCAAGTCAATGGCGGCGGCCCCGGCGGCCCCGGCGTGATCCCGCTCCCGGCGGCGGTCGTCCTGGCCCCGATCGGCGCGTGCCTCGCCGGCATGTACTCCCGTCGCTTCCGCAAGGCCAAGTAAGCCCCGCGATCCTCATCCAGCAACTCACCAGCCCCCGGCCCACGGCCGGGGGCTGTTTCGTTTCCACGCCCGGCGCCGACCGCATCGCGCCAATGACCGCACCGGGCCCACGCCGCCGCGCGCGCGCGCGCCGGTACCGTCCGTACCACCTGTGCGGGCGGGCGGCGCGGGCGCCCGATAATCTCGCTGACCGCGGGCGACTGTCGGCGAGAACTCGCGCGCGATTTCGACGGGCCGGTTTGCTTCCCCGCCGCCAGGGCGCAGAGTCTCCTGTGACGCCGCCGCGCGACCGTTTGTCTCGCGCGCGGCCGTCGTCCCGGAGGCCCGCCCATGACCGCCCCGCTCCCCGAACCGTACCGTCCCGCCGTCGGCCGATTGATCGGCTACGTCGCCGCCGTCCTGGCCGCGCTCCTCGTGGCCCGGTCCGCCGCGGCCGCGCAGGTCACGCTGACGAGCACGGTCGACCAGTCCGGGTTCAACGCGACGACCGGCGCGGTCAACCCGCTGACGGCGACGCCGTGGTCGTTCGTCGGCCAGCAGTACGGCCAACTCGCCTCGATCGACAGCATCACCGTGACGCTCAGCGTGAGCGACGGCAACACGGGCGCGGGCGAGTTCGACGAGGGGGCTTGGACGCTCGGCCTCGACGGCCTGGACACCGGCCTGCTCCTGGACGGGTTCGACGGCGGGCAGATCGTCACGCTGACGATCGCCGGCCCGAGCAACGCGGCCGCGCTGCTCGCGAGCCTGCAGTCGGACGGGGAACTGGCCGGCTCGGTCATCGACGCCACGCCCGGGGACAATTCGGTCGTGTTCCCGTCGCGCGTCAGCGCGAGCATCGAGATCGTCGGGACCCTGCTCGACTCGGGCGGCGGCGGGAACCCGAACGGCGTCCCGCTTCCGCTCGCGGCGCTCGCGGCGCCGGCGCTCGGCGCGGTGGCCGTGTGGCGCGCCCGACGCGCCTGATCATTCGTCAGTCGTCCGTTCCGACCGCGGCCACCTCTGCGGGCAGCGCCGCGCCGGCCAGCACCATCCGGCGGAGGTCGTCCGCCGTCGGCATGCCGGGGCAGATCAGGCCCGTGCGGAGGTCGATTGTCGCGGACGACGCGTCGTAAAGGCGGACGACCGGCCCGGTCTCGTCGGCCGCGCGCGAGGGGCTCGCCCCGGCCATCGCCGGGCCGCGCTCGGCGACTCGGTGCCGTGCGACCGCGGCGGGGTCCTCGCCGTCGCGCAACTCGACCAGCGCGACGGCGACGGGGACGAGGTTTTCGTGCGGGGGGTAGATCACGTGGGTCGCCGCCTCGCCCGCCATCAGCGGGCCGACGCCGGGCATATCGAGTACGAGGTAGTCGGCACCCCTCGCGCCGTCGAGTGCGATTGCCGCGCCGGAATACCCGTGCCGCTGGGCGAACATGCCGAGGTACGCGTCGCGCAGCGCGTCGACGGCGGGGTGGCGGCCGCCCCCGATCCGGCGGATCTCGACGAGCACGCGGTCCGCCGGCCGGTCGCCCGCGGTCGGCGGGTCGGCGGCGCCGGCTTCCATCGCGCGGAGCAGCGCGACCTCCTGGAGCAGGTCGGCGACGCGGTCGGCGATGCCCGACTCGGCGGCCAGCGCCCGGTCAAGGACGGCCGACAGCCGCGCCGGCGCGTCCGCCGCCGCCAGCAGGTCGGCCAGGGCGCCGGCGTCCGCGGCCGCGACGCACCGCACGCGCCGCACGTGCCGCGGCCCGCGCGCGTGCCCGCGGATCACGTTGCGCGGGGTCGAACCGGCCCGCGCCTGCTCCTGGTCGATCGCCCCGATCATCTGGTCGACCCGGCGGACCTGTTCGCGGATCGCGAAGTAGCGGAAGTGCGCAGCCGAGAGTTCGGCCGCCGACACGCGCCGCCCCGGCCCGCCGCGCGCCGCCTCGTCGGCCGCCAGCCGCGCCTCGAGCCCGTCCAGGTAGGCCTCGACGCGTCCGAGGACCGCGTCGGCGTCGTCGGCGCAAACGGCCATGAGCCCGCCGGCGGTCGGCGTCGCCGGCAACAGCGCCCGGATGTCCGTGAGTACGCCGCCGTCCGGGCTCGGGTAGACGGTGACGATCGTCGGCGCGTCCGGCCGGACCGCCGCCAAGCGCTCGGCGATCGGGCGCGTCAGCTGGCGCTCGACGGCGCGGCGCAGCGCCCGCGCGCCGAGCTGTGGGTGGTAACCTTGGTCGACGATGCGCGCCATCGCGGCCGGCTCGACGCTCAGGACGCACCGCCGGTGCACGAGCCCCTCGCGCGCCAGCAGCCCGGCGATCAGGTGGTTGGCGATCTGCGCGACGTGGTCGCGCGTCAATTCGGCGAACGGTACGATCCGGTCGATGCGGTTGAAGAACTCGGGGCGGAAGAATCCCTTGGCGGCGTCGACGTATGCCACATCGTGCGCGCCGGGGGCCTCGGTCGCCGGGCGCAGGCCGAACCGCGCGCCGGCCGAGCCGGTGCCGAGGTTCGACGTCATGACGAGGATCGCGTTGGTGAAGTCGCTGGTGCGGCCCAGCGCGTCCGTCAGCCGGCCCTCGCCGAGCACTTGCAGGAGCAGGTCGAACACGGCCGGGTGCGCCTTCTCGATCTCGTCGAGCAGGACGACGCAGAACGGCTGGCGGCGGACTGCGCCGGTCAGCAGGCCCTCGGGCTGGGCGAACGTGCCGACGAGGCGGGTGAGCGCATTCGGCTCGACGTACTCGTTCATGTCGAAGCGGAGCAGGCGGTCCTCGTCGCCGTAGAGGTAGGCGGCGAGCGCCTTGGCGCACTGCGTCTTGCCGACGCCGGTGGGCCCGAGGAACAGGAGCGTCCCGAGCGGCCGGCCGGGGTCGTTGAGGCGCGCCTTGGCGACGGTGACGACGTCCGCGAGTGCTTCGAGCGCGGCGCGCTGAGCAATAATCTGTTTTGCGAGCGCGTCGATCACGCCGGCGCGGGCGAGGCGTTTCTCGCTGTCGAGGAACGCGACGGACAGGCCGCTGGTTGCCTGGAACTCGTTGATCGCGGTGTCGCGCGTGACGTCCTTGTCCGCATACTTGAGGGCGAGCTGGGCGAGCAGGCCGGCGGCCTTGCCGGGCATGGCCTGGTCGCGGACGTAGCGGGCCTGCAGGTCGATTACGGCGGGGAGCACCTCGACGTGGAACCGGCACTTGTGGCGGTTCTCGAGCTGCCGGCCGACGTGGATCAGCACCCGCCGGGTCTGGGCCTCGCCGGGCTCGCGCACCGGGAGCACGTGGAACTGGTCGGCCAGGCCGCGGTCGCGCTCCTGCAGCACGCGGAACGCCTCAGGCGTCATCTCGGCGAGCATGCGGAACTCGCGCCGCTCGACCCACGGGCGCATGACGGCGGCGACGTTCAGGTCCGAGTCGGCGGAGATGCCGGCCTGGTAGAGGCCGAGCACGTCGTCGAAGTAGAGGACGTGGTGGCGCTCCTTCGCCTCGGTCAGGATCGCGAGCAGGCGCTCCTCCCACTGGCCGACGTACGCCATGCCCGAGATGAGCCGCTGCGGGGCGAGGAGCCAGACGTTGCGCTCGGCGACGTGGGGCTGCTTGCGCTCGTCGACGCGCCGGTAGACGGTTTCGTGGACGATCGCGGTCTTGCCGACCTTGCGCGGGCCGAGGAGGAGCACGGGCCGGCGGTCGGGCTCGGCGAGCAGGCGGCGCACCTCCTCGACTTCGGGTTCGCGCAGGACGACGCGGTCCAGATCGTCCGGGTAGAGCCAGTCGAGGCACCGGCCGACCTTTTGCAGTTCGGCCCGGCCGCTCCCGACGCCGCCGCCGAACAAGGCCATCAGGCCGCGGCTGTCGGCCTTGGGAAGTTTCGGGTTGGGGTGCACGTCGAGCTCGAGCTGCGTGACCCACGCTCGCGTGTAGGAGGTCAGGCGGGTGGGCTCGTTGGACTCGGGCAGGTCCTTCTCGCGGGCCCGCAGGTGGTGCTCGATGACCTCCCGTGTGCGCGCCTCGACCGTCTGGCCGCGCTGAATCTCGAACCACAAATCTTCGACGCCGGGGATGACCGCCAGCCGCCGGTCCAGCGCGTCGAACGTGAGCACGAGGCACTTGCAGTCGACGGTGTGCCGGCGGAGGTGGACGGTGAACTTGAGCGCGTGTTCGGCGAGCGCCGGCGCGAACGTCCACGGGATCAGGCCGCCCTGCTGGGTGGCGTGGGCGAGGTTGTCGAGCCGGTCCCGGATCTTCCGCGCGAGCTTTGAAACGGCCGACGACAGTTGCGGGCCGGATTCCGCAGGCTCGGCGGCGAACACGGGCCGGAGGACGAACCGCGATTGCGGGCTGCCGGGCACCTTGTGCTCTTCGACGTAGATGGGGATGGAGAGGTTCATGCGCGGGCCCCTTGGCGGTGGCACTGAAGTGCCACTGCCGCAGAAGAAAACTCACCCATCGAGCACCCCCTTGATCAGCGCGGCCAGCCGATCGCCGATCGCCTCGCCGACGGCAGCGTGGAACGTCTGGTTACCCCACCGGTACTCGCCGCCGACGACCGGGTCGGTCGCGACCGACTGCTCGGTGACGTAGGTGCGTCGGCGCTGGCCGACGGCGGTGGCGCGGAACTCGACGCCGTCGGGCGGGGCGTACTCGCGGACGGGGATCGCCGACACGTCGACCCAGACAGCGTGCGGGTCCTTGCCCTTCTCCCTTTCGAACACGTGCAGCCCGCCCTCGGGCTCGAACCGGGCGATCGCGAAGGGCCCGCGGATGCCGAGGACGACGCCGATCACGCCGCTGCGCGGGGACGACAGGAACGCGTCGACGTCCTTCGCCTCGACCCCGTAGTGGACGACGCCGGTCTTGCCGACGCGCGCGAACCACGACACGCCGACTTCCGCGCCATGCTGCCCGGCGAGGCGGTAGTACGCGCGCGCGAGCGCCAGGACGTCGGCGTGGGCCGCGCCGTACAGGCCGACGACTGCCCAGTTCGGGTCTTCCCAGCGGAGGGCGTACAGGTCGAGCAGCAGGCGGTCGTACGCGGACCGGCCCTCGTCCAGCCGGCGGTACAACTCGGCCGGGTCGTACGGAAGAGGGGTCGCCTCGTACACGTGGGCGAGCACCGCGTCCTCGATGTCGACCGACGCCCGCGCTAGGTTTCCGAGCTCGTCGGCGATGGCCTTGATCCGCGCCAGCCGGTCGCGGTGGGCCGGGTCGATGAACCGCCGGCCCGGGTGCGCGCCCTTGCGGAGGAGCAGCCGCTCGATCTGGTAGACCTCGTTTCGCACGGCCATGACGCCCGAGCACCGGCCGACCGCCTGCGCGTCCCGCCGCAGCGCGGAGGACCGGCGGGCCCAGAGCGCCGACTGTCCGGCGTCGCCAGCTGCCTCGTTGGCCGGCACGGCTCGCACGTCCACCGCGATCCGCCCGCCCGCCACGACGTCGACCGTCGCCGCCAGCCCCTGCGTGCCGGCGTAGGCGTTGACCGCGTCGGCGAGCGGCGCCAGCAGGTCGCGCTCGACCGCGCGCTTGAGCGGCCGGGCGCCGTAGAGCGCGTCGAACCCTGTTTGCGCCAGCGCCGCGACGGCGGCGTCCGATACCTCGAGTCGCACGTCGCGGCGGAGCACGCCGTCACGCCGGGCGATCAGGTCGATTTCCCGCCGGGCGATCTGCCGGATCGTCTCTTCGCCCAGCGGCAGGAACGGCACGACACGGTCGATGCGGTTGAACATCTCGGGGCGGAGGAAGTCTCGCACGGCATCGGTGAAGTGCTCGCGCGCTTCTCGGCCGGCGTCCCGGGCGCTGGCGGCGACCAGGCCGAACCGGCCGGACTGGTACGACTGCGCCCCGAGGTTCGACGTCATCACGACGATCGCGTTGGAGAAGTCGGCGAGTCGGCCGGCCGAGTCGGTGAGTCGACCCTCGCCCAGCACTTGCAACAGCAGGTCGAAGAACGCGGGGTGCGCCTTCTCGAACTCGTCGAGCAGCACGACGCAGAACGGCTGCTCGCGCACTTTGGAGGTGAGCAGACCCTCGGTGCCCCAGGCCGTGCCCACGAGTCGCGCGACGGCCGACGGGCTGGCGAATTCGCTCATGTCGAACCGGGCCATGCGCGATCTGTCGCCGAAAAAGTACTCGGCCAGCGCCTTGGCCATCTCGGTCTTGCCGACGCCCGTCGGCCCGATGAACAGGAGCGACGCGATCGGCCGGCGCGGGCGGTTCAGGCCCGCCTTCACCGTCGCAAGCAGGTCTGTGACCAGGCCGACCGCCTCCGGCTGCCCCATCACGCGCGACTCGAAGAACGCGCGCGCGGCCGACAGGTCCAAGCGCTCCGAATCTTCCAGGAGGAACCGCGGCAGGCCCGTTTCCCGGGCGAACGCGCGCGTCACGTCTTCGGGCGACACCGCGCCCACGGGCGACGCGCCGGGCTCTCCGCCGAAGTGATCCGCGAGCAGGTTCTTGAGGAACCGGATCGGCCGGCCCGGCGCCGCCGAGTAAGTGGCGTATCGTCGGTGCAGGCGGTCGGTCGCGTCGATGGCTTCTTCGGCGATCGCCGTCGACGGTACCGCCGGGTTGCGGTGCCGTAGTTCCTCGGCCAGCTTCGCCGACGCCTCGATCGCAACGCTCAGCAGGATCGCCTTCGACACGCCGGGCCCCGGCTCGTCCACGCGCACCTGTTGAAACACGCCGAGCAGGTGCGGGTTGTTCTTCTCGACGAGCGTGAGTTGCTCGGGCGTGCATTCGGCGATCGCCAGGAAGTCCCCGCGCGCCAGGGAGGGGCGCAGGAAGCTGGCGATGCCGAACCCGCTCCCGCCCGCTTTCCCGACCTCCATCAGCTCGATGAGGCTCCCGAGGTGTACGACCGCGCCGGCCTTGCCGGCCTCGCGCACGAGTCGCTGGCACCGCTCCTGCCACATGCCGAACCCGGTCATCCCGGCGACGAGGCGCGCCCCGCTCGTCGCCCAGAGGGGCGCGACGCCTGTGTCGGTGCGGAACCGGTTCTGCCGGAAAAGCTCGTGCACGGCCGCCGTCTTCCCCGCGCCGCTGGGACCGATTAGGAGCACGCTCCGGCCGGTGCGCCCGCCGAGCGCGTCGGCGATGCGCTCGACCGTCGGCCCGGCCTCATACGCCCGCGGCAACTCGCGCTTCGACAGGTCGTCGCCCACGTCGCCGATCACCGGCTTGGGCTCCTCCTCCTTCTCCGATTCGGCCTCGATCTGCGCCGGCGTGCGGATCTCGGGCGTGACCTCGCGCCGCTCGACGTGGACGGCCCCGACCCGCGCGAGCTGCACCAGGTCCATCAGCCGCGCCGCCGCCTTGGTTCGGCCGAGCGAGAACAGGATGTGCTTGGGGATCAGCGCGTCGAGCTCGTCCTCGCGCGGGCTGACGACCTCGATGTCGAGCGCCGGCACGTACGCGACCCACGCCTCTTCGCCGTGGCGCCAGCGGAGCACGTGGAACCGCAGGCGCACCGGCTCGCGCCACCCGGGCGCCGCCGACCGCGCCGGCTCGACCTCGACGATCACTTCCCGCGCCTCCGGCTCTCGCCCGAGCAGGCGGCGGTGCACTTCGAGCGGCGGGAGCTGGCGGAGCGTCTCCTTGGCGAACCGCGCGAGCACGTCGGCGAGCCGGTCGGGCTTGGCGTGGACGGCCTCGACCTCC
>DASPKW010000120.1:0-35763 GCA_035627895.1 Tepidisphaeraceae bacterium
GCGAGCACGGGGGCGTACGAGGGGCTGGGCGCGACGCTAATCGTCGGCGCGGCGAACGGCGTGGTCGCGCAGGACGGCGACGCGCCGTGGGCGGGCGTCGCGGGGGACGCGCTGCCGTGGCCGGTGTTCCCGCCGGCGACCGTCGTCAACGCGACCGGCGAGGGGAACGTGGCGACGCTGACGTTCGACGTGCCGGTCTGGCTGAACGGCACCGGGGGCGGCGGGCCGTCGCCGGACGACGCGGTCACGTTCGACGGCAACGTGCCGTTCTCGGTCATGCAGATCAGCGAGTACGCGCTGCAGTTCGTGGTGGGCGGAAGCCTCGGGCCGGGGTCGACGTGGGTCATCGAGCGGCAGCCGGCGTGGGTCGGGGCGGACGTGGCGGCCCCGCAGGCGGGCGTGTTCCCGTAGGGGAGACCGAGCGCCTGCCGGCCCGGAGACCGGGCGCAGAGCGCGACCCCCTCACTTCTTCTCCTCGCCCCTCTCCTCGAGTTTCAACTCCTTCCCCTCGCGCACGACCTCCACGACGATTCCCGCCTCCTTCGCCGTCACCGCCTTGCGGAGCTCGGCCACCGACCCGACCGCCTTCCCGTCGACCCGCTTGATCTCGTCGCCGACCTGCAGGCCGATCCGCTCGCCGCGCGACTTGTCGGCCACGCGCTGCACCGTCAGCCCGCCGTCGGCGGCCAGGCCCTGCTGGATGCTCACGCCCAGGCGCGCCTTCGCCGGCGGCGGGAGCAGGTCGCCCGCGTCGAGCTTGTGCTTCTCCAGCGTCTTGCGGACCTCGTCCGACTTGGCCGTGTACGCCTCCATGTCCCCCGCCTGCCGCGCGTCGGAGAGCTGGTTCAACGCGCCCAGCACGTCGTCGCGGTCGGCCTCCTTCACCTCGTTCTCGCGGAACTGCTTCTCCAGGCGCAACCGGAGCAGGTCCAACTCGTCCGGCGCCCCCGCCGGCCCCGCCACCATGCCCGGGCCGATCAGTTGGATCGCCGCCCCGCGCCCGTTCACCCCGCCGTTCCCGCCGATCCGCATCGGCCCGCGCAAAATGAACCCCGGCCCGTTCCCCGGCCCCGTCCACCGCTCGTACAGCGCGTACACCTCGGGGTTGTCCTTCTTCAGCGCCGCGGCGTCCTTGGCCGTGTACTCCTCGGTCACCCGCTCGCCGTCGACGTCGCCCGTGACCGTCACGACCAGCGCGTCCGCGCTCTGGCTGATGCGGACGTCGCGCTGCGGGTCGCTGACCTCCAGCACCCGCGCGCCGTTGTTCGCGCTCATCTTGACGCGCGTCGGCTGCAGCTCCTGGGTCGGGTCGAACGGCCCGCCGGGCAGCGTTCGCACCTCGGCCTTGCGGATCAGCGCCTGCGCCCGCGACACGACCTCGATGTCCGGGTCGGTCAGGGCCGCCTTCAGGTGCGGCAGCGCCGCCTTCCCGTAGTTGCGGAGCAGCCGCGTCGCCTCCTCGCGCTTGGCGAAGTCCGGGTCGCCGAGCTGCACGACCAGCTGCCGGACCTTCGTCACCTCCGCCGGCGGGAGCGCCGCGTCCTGCGCGGCCGCGGCCGAGCCGAACCACGACGCGAGCACGCCGACCAACACCACGCAGGATCGCTTCATGACCGACCTCCGGAATCCACCGTCCGCGGGCGCAGAATCCCCTGGCCAACCCGACATGATACCCACCCTTGGACGCGCCGCGGGAGGGAAATGTTGCGTGTCGAACCCGCAAACGCGTTACATTTCGCCGGGCAATACCAGCGCCCACATCTCTTGCGAGGAAGAAACTTATGCCGATCACGCTTTCGCCTTTGTCGCGCCGCCGGGTCCTGTCCGCCGGCGTCGCCGCCGGGCTCGCGGCCCTGCTCCCGCGCTCGCTGTCGGCCGCCGACGAGAAGCCGATCGACCCGCGCCGGATCGTCCTTTTGTCCGACGTCCACATCCCGGCCGACAAAGCCTTTACGCACAAGACCGGCGTCAAGCCGTGGGAGACGCTCACCCAGGCCGTCGGCGAGATCGTCGCCCTGCCGGTCCGCCCGGCGTGCGTCGTCATCAACGGCGACTGCGCCGCCATGTCGGGCACCGCCGGCGACTACGCCAACCTCGTCGAGGGCCTCGAGCCGCTGCGCAAGGCCGGCGTGACGATCCACCTCGTCCTGGGCAACCACGACGCCCGCAAGACCTTTTCCGCCGCCCTGCCCGCGTCGGACCAACGCGTGAACGACGAGGCCGTCGCCGACCGTCACGTCAGTGTGGTCCCCACCCCCCGGGCCAACTTGTTCCTGCTCGACTCGCTCGACGTGACCAACAAGACGCCCGGCGTGCTGGGCGAAAAGCAGATCGCCTGGCTCGCCAAGACGCTCGACGCCCACGCCGACAAGCCCGCCGTCGTCTTCACCCACCACGACCCGGACGACCCCGTTGCCCGCGAGAAGATCAAGAAGGCTTTGTCCGGCCTGACCGACACCAAGGCCCTGATGGACGTTCTGACGCCGCGCAAGCAGGTCAAGGCCCACGTCTTCGGCCACAGCCACGTCTGGCGGCGCGCCGAACTGGCCGGCATCCACCAAGTCAATCTGCCAACGACGGCCTGGCTGTTCGCCAAGGAACGCCCGCGCGGGTGGGTCGACTTGTCCCTGCGGGACGACGGCGGGACGTTCGAGCTCCGCTGCCTGGACAAGGCGCATGCTTCGCACGGCGAGAAGTTCGACTGCAAGTGGCGGTGACGCGCGCCGGCCGTTGACCGGCGCGCAAGCGGTGGGCTAGCATCAATTTCCAATGACGCACGTGTCGCCGATCGTCGCCGAGGCCGGGTACGGGCAGCTGTTCATCTGGTCCGTGGTGCTCGTGGTCGCGGTGGCGTTGCTGTTCGGGGTCCTCTACCTCTACCGCAGGTGGATGAACAACCAGGGCACCACCACCGGTCCGGGGTTCACGCTGTCGGACCTGCGGCGGTACCACAAGGAGGGGAAGATGACGACCGAGGAATTCGAAAAGGCCAAGGCGCTGGTGATCGGCACGGTCAAGAAGTCGGCCGAGACCGAAACGCCGCACCGCGACCTCGCGCGTGACCGCGCGGCGGCGCGAGGCGGGGCAGCGCTCGGGGGCGACGGTCAGGCGACCGCCGGCGCGGGCGAGACCACGCCCGGGCAAGGTCCGAGAAATCCCGCGGGCGGGTAAACGTGTTATAGGCTGCGAAATGCGATCGAATGCGCAGGGGTAGTCGTTCCAAACGATGCGCGCGTCGCCTATGATGCCGGTCGGCCCGGTGGGATGCGGCGCAAAGCGTTCCCGGCAGGTCGGTGGTGGCGGCGGCCCGGTGACCCGGGCGGCCGCGCGGATCGCCGATCTGTCACGGAACCCAGTCAAGTCCACCCGGGTTTGCATTCGATAAACGAGCCAGAGCGAGGGGAGTCGCCGGCGCGTCCGGTTGCTCTCAGCCGGCGGACAGGTGGTCGCGCTCGGGCCGGGTGTTCGTAACCCCGGGCCCGGCGGACGGTTCGGCCGGTCGCGGTTCAATCTTTTCAACTACACGGGAGTCGTCGCTCGACGCCCGCGGAGGAAGGCCGGCCGATGGCTAACGATCGACGCACCGGCAACGGTGGCGGTGGGAGCACTAACCCGCCGAGCAACTCTAACAGCTCCGGCTCCGGCTCGGGGTTCCGAGGACGACGCGTGACTACTTGCAGCTTCTGCGGAAAGAGCTCGCGGGACGTGGGCCCGATGGTCGAGGGCCCGTCCGACGTCTACATCTGCGCCAACTGCGTGGACCTCGCGCACAACATCATCCGCCAGGAGAAGCGGAAGCTGACCAGCGCCCAGCCGCTGTTCAACTCGATCCCCAGCCCGCGGCAGATCAAGGAGTTCCTGGACCAGTACGTGGTCGGGCAGGACGGCGCCAAGCGGGCCCTGGCGGTCGCGGTGCACAACCATTACAAGCGCCTGTCGGTCGGCGAGGGCGCGCCGGCGACCGGCCCGGCCGCGGCGGCCGGTAAGGAGACCAAGGACGAGGTCGAGATCGACAAGTCCAACGTCCTGCTGATCGGGCCCACCGGCTCGGGCAAGACGCTGCTCGCCAAGACGCTGGCGCGGATCCTCAACGTCCCGTTCGCGATCGGCGACGCGACGACCCTGACCGAGGCCGGGTACGTCGGCGAGGACGTCGAGAACATCCTGCTCAAGCTTTTGCAGAACGCCGACTACGACCTGGAAGCCGCCCAGCGCGGGATCGTGTACATCGACGAGATCGACAAGATCGGCAAGACGCAGAACAACGTGTCGATCACCCGCGACGTGTCCGGCGAGGGCGTGCAGCAGGCCCTGCTCAAGATGCTCGAGGGCACGATCGCCAACATCCCGCCGCAGGGCGGGCGCAAGCACCCCGAGCAGCAGTACATCCAGATGGACACGTCGCAGATTTTGTTCATCTGCGGCGGGACGTTCGTCGGGCTCGAGGACATCATCCGCAAGCGCCTGGGCAAGCGGCAGATCGGCTTCGGGAGCGAGAACGCCCCGACCGAGTCCGCCAAGGACCGGGCGAAGATCCTCTCGAACGTGCAGCCGGAAGATTTGGTCGAGTACGGGATGATCCCCGAGTTCGTCGGCCGGCTGCCGATCGCGGCGACGCTCGAGCCGCTGGACGTGGCGACGCTGATCAACATCCTGACGTCCCCGAAGAACGCGCTGGTCAAGCAGTACCAGAAGTTCTTCCGGATGGAGGGGTGCGAGGTCGAGTTCACGCCCAAGGCACTGGAGCTGATCGCCCAGCGCGCCCTGAAGCGCGACACCGGGGCCCGCGCGCTGCGGGCGGTGTGCGAGGAGATCATGCTCGACCTGATGTACCGCCTGCCGGACGAGGGCCAGAACGGCAAGTACACGATCACGGACGACGTGGTCGAGGGCCGGCGGAACTTGTTCGAGCTGAAGCAGGAGCCGGCGCCGCGGCGGAAAGAGTCGGCGTAGTTTGCGGTCGGAGTGATCGCCGCGAAACGCTGAAGTAACGAAGTAGCGAGAGGCACGGCCGAAAGGTCGTGCCTCTTTTCATTCCGGGGTTCGTCGCGAGGGCGCGCCGTCCGGGGGATCTGGTGGCACCACGCGGGCAGACCCGCCGCCGTCGCGTCGCGGAAATTTGTTGCCGTCGCGCTTCCCGCGGTGGTAGCCTGCGGGCCGGACGCTGTTCGGGAGGCACGTTATGCGGCGATTCGTCGGCGGATTGGTCGGGCTGATCCTCGGTGCGGGGATCGGCGTTCCCGTCTCGTACTTCTTCCAGAACTCGCTTTTGCGGATGTTCATGGGGCTGGGCGACTACTGCGAGGCGATGATCAAACACCTCGACGACGTGCTCGCGAGCGCCGGCCAGGACGCGGTGCCGCGGACGTTCGTGATCACGGTCGCGGCGGCCGGGCTCGTCGGGATGCTGCTGGGCGCGCTGATCGCCGGGAGCGGGCGGAAGCGGCCGCACCCGGACTACCACGACCCGCGGCGCGGTTACCCGCCGGGGCCACCGCCGCCGCCACCGGGGCCGTATTCGATTTGATCGTCCGGTGCGCACCGTCAGACGCCTGCGGGGGGTCTCGTTTGGGATCGAGGGTTCGATTGACTGGCGCCACTGGCGGCGGCGAGCGGTCACGTGCACCTTCGGTGCGACCGCTAAGTGCGGCCTTCTGTTTCGAACGCGGACGGCGAGGACGCGCGCGCCTTCTCTCACCACCTCCCTATCACACCACCCGCTCATCTCCTCACCGGCCCGTCACGCACCTTGAACCCCGCGCCTTCATCCCGATAATCGCGGGGCTTTCGTTCCGATCGAGTCGTTTACGCGCGCGCCAATTTTCCCATGAAAACGTCCCAGCAGATCCGCCAGGAGTTCATCGACTTCTTCGTCCAGCGGCACGGCCACACGTTCGTGCCGAGCTCGCCCGTCGTCCCCCTCGACGACCCGACCCTCCTGTTCACCAACGCCGGGATGAACCAGTTCAAGCCGATCTTCCTCGGCCAGGAGAAGCGCGCGTACTCCCGCGCCGCGAACACCCAGAAGTGCATCCGCGCCGGCGGCAAGCACAACGACCTCGACGACGTCGGCCGCAGCCGCCGCCACCACACGTTCTTCGAGATGCTCGGCAACTGGTCGTTCGGCGACTACTTCAAGCAGGGCGCGATCGAGATGTCGTGGGAACTGCTCACCAAGGTCTGGGGCCTGGACCCCAGGCGCCTGCACGTGAGCTGCTTCGAGGGCTCGCCCGGCGTCCCGCGCGACACCGAGGCCGCCGACATCTGGCGCAAGGTCGCCAACTGGGAGCAGTACGGCCTCAAGTCCGACGACCACATCCACTACTTCGGCAAGGACAACTTCTGGGAGATGGGCGACACCGGCCCGTGCGGCCCGTGCACCGAGATCTACATCGACCGCCGGCCGGAGGCGGAAATCGACGCCGAACTGAAGGTCGGCGGCCGCTCGCCGGTGAACGCCGAAGACCCACGCGTGATGGAGATCTGGAACAACGTCTTCATCCAGTACAACTCGTATTACGAGGGGAGCGACTACGAGCAGGTGAAGGCGTGGGACAAGGCGACCGAGGCCGAGCGGCAGACGATGCCGTACAAGTCGCGCGACGAGATCGCCGGCAAGCTCCGCAAGCTGCAGGTCCTGCCGGCCCAGCACGTCGACACCGGCATGGGCTTCGAGCGGATCACCCAAGTCGTCCAGAACGTCGACGGCAACTACGAGATCGACCTGTTTCACCCGTTCTGGGCGAAGCTGACCGAGATCTGCGGCATCAAGTACACCGGCCAATACCCCAAGACCAACGCGGCCGACCCCGAGGCCGAGACGGCCAACCCACAGCTGCGCCACGACATCGCGTTCCGCGTCATCGCGGACCACATCCGCTGCCTGACGTTCGCGATCACGGACGGCGTGATCGGCGCCGGCCAGGTCCTGCCGAGCAACGAGGGCCGCGGGTACGTCCTGCGCCGCATCCTGCGCCGGGCCGTGTTCTGGGGCCGAAAGCACCTCGGGATCGACGGGACGTTCCTGCACAAGCTCGTGCCCGTGGTCGTCGAGGCGATGGGCGACGCCTTTCCGGAACTCAAGACGAACCCCGCGCGCGTCGCCGAGATCGTCAAGGACGAGGAACTCAGCTTCGGGCGGACGCTCGATCGCGGGATCAAGCTGTTCGAGGAAGCGGTACTGGAGGCCGCAACAAACGGTGCCGACGACGAATGGACGTCCGGCAAACCCCGCAAGGGCGACCGAATTAGCGGCGTCAACGCGTTCAAGCTCCACGACACCTACGGCTTCCCGATCGACCTCACGCGCATCATGGCCGAGGAACGCGGGATGACCGTGGACCTCGACGGGTTCGAAGTAGAAATGGAGAAGGCAAAACGAATCGCCCGCGAAGGCGGCAAGGGCGGCGAATCCCGCCTCTTCGAACTCTCCCCCGACGCCCTCTCGCAACTCGCGAAAAACAACATCCCCAAGACTGACGAATCCGCCAAGTTCAACGCGATGCCGATCGGCGCAAAGGTCGTCGGCCTCTGGGACGGCTCCAAGCTGATCGACACCACGCACGGCGCCGAGGCGGCCGGGCAGGGGGTCGCGATTATCCTCGACAAGACCAACTTCTACGCCGAGATGGGCGGCCAAGTCGGCGACACCGGCGAGCTGCGGGCGGAAAAAGCCCTGCTCGACGTCACCGCCACGCGCGTCGCGGCCGGGTACGTGCTCCACGTCGGGCGGATGGTCGAAGGGCATTTGAAGGTCGGTGATCACGTGACCGCCACGCTCACCGGCGCCCGCCCGCGCACCGAGAAGAACCACACGACCACGCACTTGGCCAACTGGGCGCTGCGCGAAGTGCTCGGCGAGGGCGTGCAGCAAAAGGGCTCGCTCGTCGACCCCGAAAAGCTCCGCTTCGACTTCAGCCACGCCAAGGCCCTGGCCGACGACGAGCTCGCGCGCGTCGAAACACTCGTGGCCGAGTCGATCGGAAAGAAGCTCCCCGTCTACGCCGAGGAGGCCCCGCAGGAGCAGGCGCTCAAGATCAATGGCCTCCGGGCCGTCTTCGGCGAGAAGTACCCGCCGATGGTGCGCGTCGTCAGCATTGGTGCGCCGGTCAAGGACCTGCTGGCCGACCCGGCCAACGCGAAGTGGCGGCAGTTCTCGATCGAGTTCTGCGGCGGCACGCACCTCAAGTCGTCCGCCGACGCGGGCGGGTTCGTCATCACCGCCGAGGAATCGGTGAGCAAGGGGATTCGGCGGATCGTCGGGCTCACCGGTGACGGCGCGAGCGAATCGCAGAAGCTCGCGAGCGACTTGAACGCCGTCGTGACGTCCGCGCGCTCGGCCGCGGAGAAGGACTTGCCCGCCGCGATCGCGAATGTGCAGAAGCAGCTCGCCGTGACGGGGCCGACCGGCGTCGTTCTCCCGCTCCGCGTCAAGCGCGCCGCCCAGGCCGCCGTCGCCGAGCTCCAGGCCAAGCACAAGGCGTGGGAAAAGCAGCAGGCCAAGGCGGCGGGCGGCGCGGGCAACGTCGACGTCGCGTCCGTCTCGGCCGACTTGCTCGCCCGCGCCGAGACGCTCGGCGGCGGCACGGTCGTCGTCGCCGAGATCGCCGGCGCGGGGGACGACGCCCTCCGCGGCGTGATCGACTCGATCCGCAAGAAGGCCGCGAGCTACGCGGTCATGCTCGGCGCGGCCGCGGGCGACAAGGTCACCCTCATCACCGCGGTCTCGGACGATTTGATCGCCAAGGGCCTCAAGGCCGGCGACTGGATCCGCGACGCCGCCAAGGCGTGCGGCGGCGGCGGCGGCGGCCGCCCCCAGATGGCCCAGGCCGGCGGCAAGGACCCCGCCAAGCTCGGCGAAGCGCTCGAGGTCGGAAGGGCCACGGCGCGGAAGGCGCTGGGGGCGTAGCCGGGGGGAGCGGAACGGCCGTGAACTCACGCGCCGCCGCCGCCGCCAGAGTTGTCCCTGAATTGGCGCCCGATAGACGCGTCGGCGCGCTGGCGTCGGCGGATCGCGTCACCGGGCGATCGGCAGCTCGGGCGCACTGTGCCGGTTGATCATGACTGCGCCGGTCGCGCCGCAGGCGACGATTACCTCCAGCCGCACGCCGAACCGGCCCGGCAGGTAGATGCCGGGTTCGATGGAGAAGACCATTCCTTCTTCGAGCGGCAGCACGTTGCCGGCGACCATGTAGGGGGGTTCGTGGCCGGCGAGGCCGAGGCCGTGGCCGGTGCGGTGGGTGAAGTAGTCGCCGTAGCCGGCGGCGGCGATCACATCCCGCGCGGCGCGGTCGATCTCCTGGCAGGTGACGCCGGGGCGGACGGCGGCGATGGCGGCCTGCTGGGCGGCGTAGACGGTGGCGTAGACCTTGCGGGCGTCGGGGTCGCGGGGCTCGCCGACGGAGCAGGTGACCGTGATGTCGCTGCGGTAGCCGGTGGGCTCGATCGTGCCGTAGTCGAGGATGACGACGTCGCCGGCTTCGAGGGGTCGGCGTGCGGTCTCGTGGTGGGGGAAGGCGGCGTTGGGCCCGCCGGCGATGATCGTGAACGCGACGGACTGGTCGGGCGAGCGCGTCAGGAGCGCGGCGCGAAGGGCGGCGTCGATGTCGGCTTCGGTCTGGCCGGGCTTGCAGAGAACGATGGCCTGGGGAATGGTCTGGTCGACAGTGTCGGCGGCGACCTTGAGCGCGGCGATCTCGTCAGCCGTTTTGCGGATGCGCAGCGGGCGCATGACCGTGCTGGCCTTGGCGATCTTCAGTGCGGGGTTGATGGCCAGGGCGTCGAGGAGGAAGGCGGCGCGGGCCTCGTCGTCGAACGCGAGCGAGGAGACGCCCTTGAGCGCGTCGGCCAGCGCGGGGTGGTACGTCGCCTGGTCCGTCCACGGCACGACCGCGGCGCCGGCGGCGTGGGGGCGGACCTGGTCGACGTTCATCGTCGGGCAGATCCACCGCGCGGCCCCGCCCGCGCGGAGGACCAGCGCGAGCAGCCGCTCGTAAGCGTGGCCGTGGGTGAAACCGGTCAGGTACTGGAGGTCGGGGCCCGGGGTGAGCAGGAGGGCGTCGAGGTTTTGGGCGGCGAGGGCGCGGGCGGCGGCGGGGAGCTTTGAAGTCATGACGGGTCCCAGTTTAGCCGCGACCCGTAGGGCGAGTCTAAGACGAGCCCAGAGGCGAGCACGGTTCGCGCGGTCCGCGCCGACGCGGCTCTGGTGGCATGGGTACCGCCCGCAGGGCGATACCCGTGTTCTGTGCTCGCTCGCGCGACCGGCGCCAGACACGGGTACGCCCCTGACTGGGCGTACCCATGCCACGAGTGCGCTCATTCGCAATTACGGGAGGTGCCGCGCCTGCCTTCTCGGGATGGTCGAATCGCCGGCGCGCGACGGGCGGGGGATCGGCAGGTGGGCGATGAACGGGCGGAGGAACGCCGGGCGGTCGGAGCGGCCGGTGCGCTGGTAGTCGGCCCAGAGGGCGCGGGCGGCGGTTTCCGGGGGGATGGCGAGCTTGGTGGTCAGGTGGGTGAAGAGGTGTTCGGCGAGGTCTTGGAGGGCGATCCCGTGTGCGCGGGAAAAGCGCGCGTGCAACGAGTCGGAGAGGGTGAGGAAGCGGTGGAAGGGGGATTGGGAGGGCGAGGCTCCGTCCGAGCCGTTCGCAGGGTGCGCGGGGTCCCCCCGCGGCTCGGACGGAGCCTCGCCCTCCCGTTTCGGGTCGTCCGTGAGACCCAGCAGCAGGTCCGTCGTCTCCCGGAAATTCCCGCTGTTGGCGATGGTGTCCCAGTAGCGCGCGAAGCGCCGCATGCGCTGCATCGTCGGGAAGTCGATCAGTTTCGTTTGCAACACTTCGTAAGGCGGCGACGGGCTGTAGACCATCTGCCACTCCGCGTCGTGGCGGACGATCGAGGTGCCGCGGAGGCGCTTGAGGATGCCGATCTGAATCTCCTGCGGGCGCAGGCGCACCAGGCGGTCGAAGCCGGCGGCGAAGCTGGCGACGTCCTCGCCGGGCAGGCCGACGATCAGGTCGGCGTGGACGTGGACGCCGGTGTGGGCGCGGAGGTAACGGAGGTTGTCCTCGAGTTTCGCGGTGTCCTGTCGGCGGGAGATCAGGTCGCACACGAGCGGGTTGAACGTCTGGATGCCGACCTCGAACTGGAGGGCCCCGGGCGGGAACTGGGCGATCAGCTCGCGCAGCGGTTCGGGCAAACGGTCGGGGATCATCTCGAAGTGCAGGAACAGGCCGGGCGTGTAGCGGGCGAGGAAAAACTCGAGGATCGCCCGCGAGATTTTCAGGTTCAGGTTGAACGTGCGGTCGACGAACTTGAACTGGCGGAGGCCGCGGTCGAGCAGGTCCTGCATGGCGGCGAGGAAGGCGTCGGTGGGCACGTTGCGGACGGGGACGTCGAGGGAGGAGAGGCAGAACTCGCACTTGAACGGGCAGCCGCGCGAGGCCTCGACGTAGACGACGCGGTCGGCGAGGTCGTGGGGGGTGTAGAGGTGGTAGGGAAGTAAGATTGCCGATTGCCCATTGCTCATTGCCGATTGAGCGCGGGCGGCGTCTGGCTTCTGGATTCTGACTTCTGGGTTCTTTTCCTCGAACTCCGGTAAATCCGCGGCGATCACCTTCTGCAGCGGGCGTCGGCCCGCGAGGAGGCGCTCGCACAACTCGGCGAAGGCGAGGTCGGCTTCGCCGGTGATGACGTAGTCGGCGTGGCGGGCGATTTCCTGTCGATCGGTCTCGTAAGAGATTTCGGGGCCGCCGAGGACGAGAGTGAGGTCGGGGCGGAGGCGCTTGAGGTCGGCGGCGAGCTTGGTGGATTGCTCGGCGTTCCAGATGTAGACGCCGAGGCCGACGATGCGCGGGTCGTGGGCGAGGATTTGTTCGACGATGTCGATCGGGCGCTGGGCGATGTCGAACTCGAGCATGGCGGCCCGCGCGGCGAGCGCGGGCGGGAGGTTGGCCATCAGGTAGCGCAGGCCGAACGCGGCGTGCGCGTACTTGGCGTTGAGGGTGGTGAGGACGATGTCGGGCATGGGGGTTCGGAGAACATGATACCCCTCTTGTAGCCGCCCCGCTTGCGGGGCGCGTCTAGCGGTGCTCGATTTGGACGGCACCCGATTCCGACCATCGCATTTGGACGCGCCCCGCAAGCGGGGCGGCTACAAGAGGGATCGGGCGCGGTATCATCCTTACCTATGGTCAGATACCTCACCGCCGCGCTGCTCGCCCTGGTGTA
This sequence comes from Tepidisphaeraceae bacterium, assembly GCA_035627895.1. Lineage (GTDB taxonomy): Bacteria > Planctomycetota > Phycisphaerae > Tepidisphaerales > Tepidisphaeraceae > DASPKW01. Next base: position 12,226 of record DASPKW010000120.1, read on the forward strand.
CCCCGTGCTCGTGTTCGCCGCGGACGCGCCGCCGAACATTCTTTACATCATGTCAGACGACCACGCGTCGCACGCGATCTCGGCGTACGGGTCGAAGATCAATAGGACGCCGAACCTCGATCGGTTGGCACGCGAGGGGATCCGGTTCGACAACGCGTTCGTAACCAACGCGCTGTGCGGGCCGAGCCGGGCGTGTCTTCTGACCGGGAAGTACTCGCACCTGAACGGGTTCCCGGACAACCGGGGCGATGCGAAGTTCGACGGCAACCAGCAGACGTTCCACAAGCTGCTCGGGAAGGCCGGGTTTCAGACGGCGGTGGTCGGCAAGTGGCACTTGGGGTCGGACCCGGTCGGGTTCGATTACTGGGACATCATGCCCGGCCAGGGGCGGTATCACGACCCGATCTTCCTGACCAACGGCCAGCGGAACGTGGTCAAGGGGTACGTGACGGACGTGATCACGGACAAGGTGATCGAGCGGCTCGAGAAGCGCGACAAGTCCAAGCCGTTCTGTTTCCTCTACCACCACAAAGCCCCGCACCGCGCGTGGGAGCCGGACGACAAGCACGCCAAGATGTACGAGGACGGCGACATCCCCCTGCCCGAGACGTTCTGGGACAAATACGAGACGCGCGGGACGGCGGCCAAGGACCAGGACATGAGCGTCGCCAGGACGCTGACCAAGACGGACCTGAAGATCGACCCGCCGGCCGGGCTGACGGGCGAGAAGCTCGTCGAGTGGAAGTACCAGCGGTACATCAAGGACTACCTGCGCGTCGTCGCGAGCGTGGACGACAACGTCGGGCGCGTGCTCGATTACCTGGACAAGGCCGGGCTCGCGCAGAACACGATCGTCGTCTACACGTCGGACAACGGGTTCTTTTTGGGCGACCACGGGTGGTTCGACAAGCGGTTCATGTACGAGCAGAGCATGCGCGTGCCGCTGCTGATCCGGTACCCGGCGAAGATCAAGCCGGGGAGCGTGGCGAAGGAACTGGTGAACAACGTCGACTTCGCGCCGACGTTTTTGGACTACGCGGGCGTGAAGGTCCCCGAAGACATGCAGGGCCGGAGCATGCGGCCGATCCTGGAAGGTCAGGCGCCGGCCGACTGGCGCAAGAGCATCTACTACCGCTACTACGAGTTCCCCCAGCCGCACCACGTGCACCCGCACTACGGGATCCGGACGGACCGGCACAAGTTGATCTTCTTCAACACGCTCAACGAGTGGGAGATGTACGACTTGGAGAAGGACCCGAACGAGCTCAAAAACGTCTACCTGGCGCCCGACTACTCGGAGGTGCGCGACCGGCTGACGAAGGAGCTCGAACGAGTCAAGGCGGACCTCAAGGACACGGCGAAGTAAGGGTCTTCGGAGGGGCGGGGCCGTCCCGCGTGTTCCACCGTCTTTTCCACTCAGTTATCCCCCTGCCCGGCCAGTGCGTATCCAGAGATATGCACTGGCCGTTCCGGCATTTAAGAGAATCGGATCCGGACTCCGGAATAGTTATCCACAGGCTTTCCCCATTCGCCCGGAGCCTCACGGTGGGGCGTTGCGCTCAGCGCTGGGCGCTGGGAAGGACGACGCTGTGGTCGTTGTTCCACAGGCGGTTGAGGTGGGCCTTTTCGGGGGTGTTGGGGGCGATCAATTCGGCGTGGTCGCGGCGTTCGACGTGGCCGTCGACGAACAGGACGTTCGTGCCGCCGTTGTGGGGGGCGCCGGGCTGCTCGGCGGGGTTGTTGGGGTCGATCGAGTAGTCCCACGTGCCGTCGGCGTTGGAATCGGCGAGGGCGATCATCTCGGCGGCGCGGCGGACGCGACCGCGGGCCATTTCCTTCATGCCGGCGAAGCGCTTGTCGAGGTCGCCGCCCAGGCCCTTCTGGTGGGTGGTGCCGTAGGGCGGGCCCTGGAGCGGGGACGAGCCCCAGTCGTTGTAGCCGTACGAGAACCGGGCCGTGATCAGGAGCAGGCGCTCGCCGGGCAGGTAGCCGAAGCCGGCGTCGGCGGGCAGGGCGAAGTGGGGGCCGGTGCTGAACGCGGGGTCCCACTGGAGGTCGGAATCGCGGGCGGGGCAGTGAAAAAGACCCAAACTGCGGACGTCGACGGCCAGGCCCAGGGCGCCGCGCAGGCGCGTGGGCCAGGCGGCGTAGATGACCTCGTCGCGGAGGGCGCAGCTCCCGGGGTAATACCGGTGCTGGTCGACGTACAGGTGCAGGCCGATGCCGAGTTGGCGGAGGTTGCTGGCACAGGCGACCTGCTGGGCGGCGGCGCGGCCGCGCGCGAGCGTCGGGAGGAGGATCGCGACGAGCAGGCCGATGATCCCGATGACGACGAGGAGCTCGACGAGGGTGAACGCCCGCCGTGGCCCGTCGTGCGTGCGGCCCCCGAGTGTGCGGCGGATTCGTTCGAAGCGTGACATGTGGACCTCGTGGCCGCGAAACGCGCGTCCCGTGCCCGGTCTGCCGGCCGACTCTCCCCACCCCGCTCCGGGTGAAGCTGGGCAAATTGTAACGCCTGTAGTGAACCGGCCAACGAAAAAGTGATCGGAATGGCGAAAGTTGTGCGCCACATCCGGGCGGCACTGCGGGCAGAGGAGGGCCCCTGGTTTGTTCGAGACGTGCGCCAGATGCGAGGGGTTGTGCCGTACGTGGAATGTCGGCGCGGGCCGCGGTGCCCGCCGGTAGGATTTGCAGTGCTCAACTGGTGCGGCCCATGGCGACCCAGACCCTTCAATACGTACGCGACGCCGCGGTGCCGAACCCGTTCCTGGGGTATCGGCGGATCGGCGGGTGGCTGCTGGTCGTGGGCGGGGCGGCGTTCGCGGTGGCGATCGTCGGCATGAACGTCGTGTCCCGGGCGGGGATGGCCCAGTCGGGGCTGATGTCGGGGATGATCATCGCGATGCTCGGGGCGTTCGTGGTGGCGATGATCGGCGCGCTCGGTTACCTCGCCCCCCGGCGGATCGCGGCCCACCTCGAGCAGTGTCGGGCGGACGTGCGCGACGGCCGGCAACTGGCGGTCTGGGAGTACGACGACGCGGAGTGGGCGGCGTTCACGGCCCACCAAGGGAAGCTGTCGGTGCAGGGCGAGGAAGAGCTGGGGTGCGTGACCATCCTGATGGTGGCCGCGCCGGTGCTGATACTCGCCGGCACGCTGATCTTCTCCGACCGGTCGGGCAGGTCGTGGGCGGGGGCGGTCGGGATGACGGTGCTGGCCGAGGCGGCCCTGCTGCTGTACGCGGGGCTGGTCGCCCTGAACGCGCGGGGCGAGCGGCGGGCGCGGGCCAAGGCGACGAAAGGGCGGACGGTGCTGACCCGCGGGGCGGCCTGGGTGGCGGACGAGATCCTCTTCTGGGGCCCGGGGTGGGCGCTGACGGACGTGCGGCTGGCGGGCGGGGCGATTGACGGGGACGGCTCGCCCTTGCGGATCGTGCTGACCCGCAAGGGCGGGCAGGGAGAATTCATCTCGGAGATTCCGGTGCCGTTCGGGAAACAGGGCGAGGCGGAGGAGGCGGTGCGGGCGCTGAAGGGGCAGGTGCGGGTGGAGGGGGCGTGATCATGGTCCGGGGCAGCGCTTCGGGCAAAGCCCGTGCACTCTGCCCCGGCTTGCTGAGGGTCCGAGGGCGTAATCCGCATCCTCCGGCGCCATTGAGTCGTGAAATCGCGTCGGGGCGTGACGGTGATGACGTTCGAAGGCTTGCTTGTGCACGGGGTTCGCACGGGTGGTCGATGAATCCCGTATAGGAGGGGCCGGCCGCGGTGCGCGCGGGCGGGGTGCGGATGGGTGCGCGGGCGAGAGGAGCCGTCGATGACGTCGGGTCGTGAGCAGCAGTCGGGTCGGGCGGTAGGCGTCGGCGCCATCGAGGCGCTGGAGGGCCGGTGTTTGATGAGCGTATCCGCGCCGGTGACGACGTCGGGGGCCCCGGTCGTCGCCCAACCCGCGACCGTGCGCGCGACGCCGATGGCGGGAACGCCGACACTCACTGTGGCCGACCGGCAGGAGTTGCTGGCGAACTGGGTCGGGTCCAATGCGGCTACGTTGCAGTCCTACCTGACCAGCGGCAACACGGCGGCGTTCGACGCCGAGCTGCTCAATTACATGAAGACGCGGACGAACCGGCACTACCTGTTCGACCCGGCCGACGCGCCGGGCATCATCAACTTCATCAACGCCGACGGCGGGCTGGTCAACCAGAAGAACGGCAAAATCGGGCGGGCGAACAACATCGTCTCGCACTTGTTCCCCGAACTGGTGAACTCGTCAACGTACACGGTGCAGCTGCCGGCCAGCATCAACTGGCTGAACCAGCCGGCGACGACGACGAACACCGAGTTTAGGTACACGCTCAACCGCCACTTCTTCTGGAACGATTTGGCGATGGCGTACCGGTTCACCGGGAGCGCGACGTACATCAACGAGCTGCGGTCGCAGTTGGACTCGTGGAGCCGGCAGTACACGCGGCTGGCGAACCCGGACGACTGGATCAAGGACACGGTGCGCCCGAAGTGGGACCTGTTCACGACCGCCGAGCGGACCAAGAACTGGCTGTACGCGTACCACATGGTGCTCGGGACGGCGGGGTGGGACGCGTACTCGAACACGATGTTCCTGCACCGCATGCTGGTGCAGGGCGACTTCATGAACCGGACGACCAAGCTCTACGAGCTGACGAGCAACAAGGCGGTCGGGCACTGGACGGCGCTGACGACGGTCGGCCTGATGTTCCCGGAGTTCAAGAACGCGGCGGCGTGGCAGGCCAAGGGGACGACGCAGATGTTCAACGCGATGGGGGCGCAGTTCCGGCCGGACGGCGTGCACTACGAGCAGTCGCCCGGCTACCACGGCGGGGCGATGGGCGGGTTCTTCGACGTGTACCGGTTGAGCGCCGAGAACGGCCAGCCGTGGGGCGACAAGGCGGTCCGCCGGCTGCGCGGCATCATCGAGGCGTTCTACCAACTGCTGTCGCCGGACGGGACGCAGGCGGCGCTGTCGGACACGTACCGGTCGACGGGGAGCACGTTCTTCAGCCGGGCTTCACTGCTGCTGGGCGATTCGCGGTGGCCCAAGAGCCGGCCGCGGCTGGACGACGTGTGGCAGCTCGGGACGGCGCTGGCGGCGCAGCTCACGTCGGCCCCGACGACGCCGACGAGCCTGCCCGGCCGCGGGAGCACGGCGTACTTCGGCGACAGCGGGTACTACATCTCGCGCACGGGCGACGACAGCGACGCGCGGCAGCTCATCTTCGATGCGGGCCCGAAGGGCGGCGACCACGGGCACTTCGATTTGCTCAACTTCGAGCTGTACGGGTACGGAAAGCCGCTGATCAGCGATCCCGGCCTGCTCAGCTACAGCGCGAGCTACGCCGCGCAGCGGGCGGAGATCATCTCGACGCCGGCGCACAACACGATCAGCATCGACGGCCTGTCGCACGCGGCGAGCGAGCTGTCGAAGAGCGCCAAGCTGACGATGTGGGTTCGGCGGAACGGCGGGACGCAGATGGCGGCGACGCACTACGCGTACACCGGGTTCAAGGGCTCGCCGGTGGTGGCGCGGGCGATCTTCCACAATCGTGGGGACATGTTCGTGATCACCGACTGGGGGAGCGCCTCGTCGACGCACACGTACACGCAGACGTTCAACCTCTCGACGAGCAACACGACCAAGTTCAGCGGCGGGCAGATCCGCACGGCGACGGGCACGGGCGACGTGATGCTGGTACCGGTGCTGTTGCCGGGCCAGACGGTGTCGGCCAAGTACGCGACGCTGTCGAACGGCGCGCCGCCGAGCGGCAGCGCGCAGGGATTGCGGTTCACGGTGAGCGGCGCCGGCAAGAGCGCGCTGCTGACGACGGTCGCGGTGACGTTCGACAACGGCGCGGTGCCGACGGTCAGCGCGAGCTGGTTCCGGATGCCGACGGCGACGAAGTCGGGGATCGTGCGGGTGACGGTGAACGGCGTGACGACCGACGTGTTCATGGCGCAGCCGGATCTGGCGATCGCGGCGGCGCGGGCGGCGGCGCGGGCGGCCGAGCCGATGGTGGCGCGCCTGCCGATGACGGTCGCGGCGGGGGCGTTTTCGAAGAAGGTGGTCGAGGGCGCGGCGGTTTGGGATTGAGCGACGCGCGCGACGCCCCCCCCGCTCACCGTTCCGCCGGCCGCGTCGCTGCCAATCGTGGGTAATCGCGCGGCGGCCCGTACGTGTCGTCGTTTATCACTTCCACCGGCACCCCCGGGATCACCACCTCCCCGCCCCACACGCGGGTCATCTCCACCGTTCCCCGCGCCGCGTCCGCCGAACCGCGCAGCACCACGTCCACCGTCCGAAGCTCGCGGAACGTCGCCGGCAGGTCGCGCGCGCTGCCGGCCGTCGTCCCCGAGTGCTTGACGAGCATCGTCGCCCGCCCCGCCGGCCACGTCTGGCCCCCGGCCCGGAAACTCACGTCCACCGCCAAGTCTGCCGACATGCCCGGGCCCACCTCCAACGGCACCCACACGAACCCGTCCGGTTGGTACAGGACGCTCCGGGCCCCCAGCGCCCGCGCCACTTCCGCATCGAGCTGGGCAGACCGCACGACCTCCACCGTCGCCGCGCCCGCCGCCACCAGCGCCCACGGGCGGCGCTCTGCGAGCGCCCACTTCGCCGCCGATTGGCCCGACTTGTCGAACGCCTCGACCTCGAAATCCGCCTCGAGCGATTGCGGCCCGTCCGCGAGCGCCGCCAACACCTCGGCCGGCAGATCCAGTCGGTCGAACCGGCCGCCTGCCCCGAACGCGCTCAGGTCGTTCGCCCCCGCCCACGGTTGGCCCGACAGTGCTTGCCCACCGACCCGGAAGCGTGCCGTGTACCGCACCTGCAACGCCTGCCCCCGCCCCACCCGGCTCGGCCCGACCCCGATGTAGAGGGGCATCGGTTCCCCGCGCCGCACGGTCTGCCGGTTCCGCAGTTCCAACACCGGTGCCTGCCGGGCGTACGTCGCCCAGGGCCCGTCCGGCACCGCGCCCGCCTCGCGTCCGGCCTCCACGAAATCTCCCCACCCGGCGTTCCACGGCACCGCCCGGTCCCCCTGGATCGCGATCAACCGCTCCGCCGCCGACGCCACCTGCCCGGCCGTCAGCGTCCCCGCCCCCTGCCGCCGCGCGAGTTCCGCGAAGGCCCGGTCGCGCTCGGCCGGTCGCGCGTCGGCCAGCCGACCGACCAGCCACCACGTCGGCCGGTTCGCATCGACCTCCCACGCCCGCCCCGCCTCGCGCCAGGTCAGAACAAGCCCGACGACCAGCCCGACGAGCGCGACCGCCGCCGCCAATGCGACCCGCGGCCGCCTTCGCCGCGCGCCGCCCGCCACCACCGCCCCCGGGCCGCCCACGTCCGCCCCGCATTCCGGGCACACCGCGACGCCCGGCACCCCGTACAAGTCGTACTCGCACCGCCGGCAGACCGGGTGGTCGCCGACCCGCCGCCCCCGCCAAGCCCGGCGCAGCCAGACGGCCGCGATCACCGCGCCTGCCACGTTCGCCGCCGCGAGCCCCGCTAGTTGCCCCAGTGTCATCGCCCGCCGACTCTACCCCCCCGCCCCGCCGCCCCGCAACCCGCTCGCTACGGCGCCAGCTCGCGCCGGCTATTGCGCGCCGACGCGGCGGCCGGGCGGGCGGGGCGGGCCGATCGTACGCTGGTAGTCGCTCCAGCGGACGCGTACGTCTTTGAACGTGATCTCGCCGCCCCAGATTTCGGTGACGGAGACGGTCTGGCGGCCGGCGTCCGGGGCGGGGCGGAGGATGACGTCGACGCGGTCGGCGTCGAAGCCGGGGAGGACGCGGGTCGTGTAGAGGCCGCCGGTGTCGGGCGTGCTGACGGACTCGCCGGCGGGCCAAGTCCGGGCGCCGGCGCGGAGCTCGGCGGACATCGAGAGGGTCACTGAAGTATCGTTCCGGCGGACCTGGACGCTCACCTTGGGCCGGCCGTCGTGTTGGACCTCGCACTCGACTTCGACGGGGCCGGTGCCGGCGCGGACGGTCGCGTCGATCTGGGGGGAGCGGATCAGGTCGACGGTGGGCGCGCCGGCGGGGAGGAGCGTCCACGGGAGGTGGATGATTTGCTGGCGGCGGAAGAGGGCGGGCGGGCCGCCTTCGGGCCCGTTGGGGGGGAGGTACTCGCCGCCGGAGACGTCGAGGTGGAGCGTGAGGGTGTGGGCGCCGGGGCGGGCGCCGGCGCGGGCGATGAGGGCCGGCTCCAAGTAGTATCCCACCGGGCCGTAAGGAGCGCGCGACGTCAGGTTGGGGGAAGGCCAAGCGCCGTCCGGCACGGCGGGTAGCGGCACGCCATCGACTTCGACGCGGGTGACCTTGTGATCGAACCAGAATTTGGACGAGCGGCTCTGCAACTGCCGCTCCTGGATCTCGACGGGCAGGGCCTCGCCGACGGCGATCCGCGGGCGACAGGAGACGTCGTAGCGAACGTTCTGCGAGGCGAAGCGCGTCCAGTCCGCGTCGGAGACCGTCTTCCGCTCGCGCGCCATAATCACGAAGCCGCCCGTACGCCAGGAGTGGGACGGGCCGGTTTGCAGGTCGAGGACGCGCGCGGTGATCGCGTCGATCTGGCCGCGCGAGAGGAGGTCCTCGCGGAGTCGGCGGCGGAGCTCGGCCGACGCTTGCTCGCGCTGGTCAGTCGGGACGTCGGCGGCGATCTGGCGGGTGAGCCACCAGGTCGGGCGGTTGGCGTCGAAGGCCCAGGCGCGGACGCCGGCGCGGGCGGCGAGGATTGCGCCGACGAGGGCTGCGGCGGCGCAGGCCGCGCCGGCGAGGACGGTGCGCGGGCGGGGGCGGCGGTCGCCGCCGCGGACGGTGGCGCGCGGGGCGGCGAGGTCGGCGCCGCACTCGGGGCAGCGCGCGGCGCCAGCGGGGAGGGCGAAGAGGTCGTAGGCGCAGCGGCGGCAGACGGGGTGGTCGCCGACGGACTGGCCACGGAGGCCACGGCGAATCAGCCATGCGGCGAGGACCGCGGCGACGAGGGAGAACGCGGCCGTCCAGTAGAAGCGGAGGAGGAGTGGTTCGGCTTCGGTGGGGGGCACGCGGGAGAAAGTATACAGGCCGGGACACCGTCACTCGCGCCTGCGGTGCGAATCGGACTCCGCAGGGAGTCGGCGTGGAAGAACTGACACGAGCGCGATGCGTACCATGAGGGGCACTGTCACCTGATGTGTGAGATGGATCTCGCCGTCGCGCCCGCGATTGGCGTTGTCCGTACAGGACCCTTACAATGCGGGGCTCGGTCGGGGTGTCGCCTCGATGCCGCTGTCTGCACGCCTTTCTCGGGAAGTTCATCCGATGAGCAATGACCTGAAGTCGATCCGCATCCTGGGGGCGCGGGAGCACAACCTCAAGAACATCGACGTCGAAATCCCCCGCGACCAGCTTGTCGTCATCACGGGCTTGAGCGGTTCCGGCAAGAGCACGCTGGCGTTCGACACGATCTTCGCCGAGGGGCAGCGGAAGTACATGGAGTCGCTCTCCACATACGCGCGGCAGTTTTTGGACCAGTTGCAGAAGCCGGAGCTGGACGAGATCCACGGGCTGCCGCCGACGATCGCGATCGAGCAGCGCGGGTCGTCGCACAACCCGCGGTCGACGGTGGCGACGACGACGGAGATTTACGACTACCTGCGCGTGCTGTTCGCACGGGCGGGGACGCCGCACTGCTGGAAGTGCGGGCGCGAGATCGCGAGCCAGTCGGCGAGCCAGATCGTCGAGGCGGTGATGAAGTACCCGACGGGGGCGAAGATGATGATCCTCGCGCCGATGGTCCGCGGGCAGAAGGGGGAGCATAAGGAGCTGTTCCCGGCGCTGCACAAGCAGGGGTTCGTGCGGGCGCGGGTCGACGGGGAGATCATCGAACTGTCGACGCCGGCCAGCTTTCCGACGTTGAAGAAGACGTTCGCGCACACGATCGACGTGGTGGTGGACCGCGTGGTGGTGAAGGCCGAGGTGCGGAGCCGGATCGCGGACTCGGTGGAGACGGCGCTGCGGCTGTCGCAGGGGATGGTCGTGATCGCGACGCAGGACGAGGGGGGAAAGTGGGGCGACCAGATGTTCAGCGAGACGTTCGCCTGCCCGGAGCATCCGGAGGTGAGCTTGCCGGAGCTCGAGCCGCGGCTGTTTTCGTTCAACAGCCCGCACGGGGCGTGCCCGAGTTGTCACGGGCTGGGGACGGTGTTCGAGTTCGACCCGGACCTGGTCGTACCGGACGAATCGGTGTCGCTGGAGAACGGGGCGATCGAGGCGTGGCGGAAGAACGGCAAGCGGATGAACGTGTTTTACGCGCGGGTGTTGCGCACGTTCTGCCGGGATTTCGGGTTCGGGTACTCGAGCCCGTTCAAGGACATGCCGAAGAAGCTGCGCGAAGTCCTGATGCACGGGACGGACGAGAAGGGGGACAACGGGACCGGCACGCACTTCGAGGGGGTCATCCCGAACCTGCAGCGGCGGTTCGAGACGACCGAGAGCGAGTGGGTGAAGAGCCGGCTGCACCAGTACATGAGCGAGCAGCCGTGCGAGACGTGCCACGGGACGCGGCTGAAGCAGGAGGCGATGGCGGTGCGGATCCGTGGCGTGGGCTACCAGCCCGCGAGTACACAATCTGAGTCGGTCGACGCCCCCGCCAAGAACGGCAACGGCAAGAAGAAGGCCGCGAAAAACGGCTCGGACGGAGCCTCGCCCTCCCCAGTCCAACTCCCCGGTTTGTCGATCCACGACGTGACGACGTTGTCGGTCGCGAAGGCGAAGGCGTTCTTCGAGACCCTCACGCTGTCGACCGAGGGCGCGGTGATCGCCGAACCGATCGTGCGGGAGATCAAGTCTCGGCTGGGGTTCATGGTGGACGTGGGATTGGGATATCTCACGCTGGACCGGAAAACCGGGAGTCTGAGCGGCGGTGAGGCGCAGCGGATCCGGCTGGCGACGCAGGTGGGATCGGGACTCGTGGGCGTGTGCTACGTGCTGGACGAGCCGACGATCGGGCTGCACCAGCGCGACAACACGCGGCTGATCCGGACGCTGCTGCGGCTGCGCGACTTGGGGAACACCGTCCTGATGGTCGAGCACGACGAGGACTGCATCCGGGCGGCGGACTACCTGGTGGACATCGGCCCGGGCGCGGGGGCGCACGGGGGGAACGTGATGTGCGCGGGGCCGACGCAGAAGTTGATCGGGGCCGCGGCGGCGGTGGACGCGGAGCGGCTGGGGTTGGCGAAGGCGCGGCCGGGCGCGTCGGTGGCGGGGTGGCCGGTGCTGGGGACGCCGAAGCAGTCGTCGACGGTGCAGTACCTCGTCGGCGACTGCGCGATCACGAGCCCGTGCGAGCGCCGCGAGCTCGACCCGGACAAGGAGTGCCTGGAGATCAAGGGGTGCAGGGAGAACAACCTCAAGAACGTGGACGTCCGGATCCCGCTGGGCGGGCTGGTGCTGGTGACGGGCGTGTCGGGCTCCGGCAAGAGCACGCTGGTGAACCAGACGCTGCTGCCGGCCCTCAAGCGGAAGCTGCTCGGGTCGAAGGTGAAGGCGGGAGAGCACAAGGCGCTCAGCGGGTGCGCGAAGATCGACAAGGTGATCGAGATCGACCAGAGCCCGATCGGGCGGACGCCGCGGAGCAACCCGGCGACGTACACGGGCGTGTTCGACGAGATCCGCAAGGTGTTCGCGCTGACGCGCGAGGCGAAGGTCCGCGGGTACGAGAACGGCCGCTTCTCGCTCAACGTCAAGGGCGGCCGCTGCGAGTCGTGCCAGGGTCAGGGGACGAAGGTGATCGAGATGCACTTCCTGCCCGACGTGTACGTGCAGTGCGAGGTGTGCAAGGGCAAGCGGTACAACGCCGAGACGCTGGAGATCCACTACCGCGGGAAGAGCATCGCGGACGTGCTGGACATGACCGTAGAAGAGTCGCTGGCGTTCTTCGAATCGCACCCGAAGAGCAAGCAGATGCTGCAGGCGCTGTTCGACGTGGGGCTGGGGTACGTGAAGCTCGGGCAGCCGTCGACGCAATTGTCGGGCGGCGAGGCCCAGCGCGTGAAGCTGGCGAGCGAGCTCGGGAAGACGCCGACCGGGCACACGCTGTACGTGCTGGACGAGCCGACGACGGGCCTGCACTTCGCGGACATCCACAATTTGATGGGCGTGCTGAACCGGCTGACGGACCTGGGGAACACGGTGCTGGTGATCGAGCACAATCTGGACGTGATCAAGTGCGCCGACTGGATCATCGACATGGGCCCGGAGGGCGGCGACGGCGGCGGCACGGTGGTGGCGGCGGGCCGGCCGGAGGACGTCTGCGACGTCGCCGGGAGCTACACGGCGGAGTACCTGCGGCCGAAGCTCGAGCACGACCGAATGCTGGCGGAGCGCGGGGTGCCGGGGTGTGAGAAGGTGGGGGTGTGAGCGGTGGGCGAGCCGCGTCGGCACACGCCGAAGGCGGAGCTTAAGGCGACGTCCCGGGTTTTCCGCACGCGATCCACGCTGTCGCGCCGGACGCCCGATCGTGCGCGTTTCGCCCGGCGCGCGATACCATCGGCCGCATGGCCAAACCGCGCGCGACGAAGCTGACACCGGCGGCGCTCCGGGATGCGTACGCCGCCGACCTGCGGGCGGCGTGGGAGTACTTTCGAACGAAGTACGGCGACCAGACGCCCTACGCGTTCGTCATGTATGGGGTCGAAGACCCGACCCGGCTCGAGCCCCACGTGCTGACCGAAGAGGGTCTGACGCGGGTCGCGCAGCGGTACCTGAAGGACGGCTACCACGACACGCTGGACGAGGCGCGCAAGGCGCTGCGGTACTCGGTCGCGGACTCGCCGCTGTTCGACGCGCTCGAGGGGCGGGTGCCGGCGGCCGAGGCGCTGCTGGCAGGGAACGACGCCGCGCTCGACCGGGCGGGGGGTTACGTGCTCCTGGTCAAGACGGCGGCCGACGCGCTGGCGCGGCTCGACAAGGAGGGGCTGTTCGGCAAGGGCAAGGCCCGCGCCGGCCTGTTGCTGGCGGTGCTGCTGGAGGACGCGGACGACGACGAAGGCTTGGCCGACAAGGCGACCAAGCGGCTGAACCCGCCGGCGGTGGTCAAGCGGTTCGAGAAGGAGACGGCGGTCGAGGGCGTGTACGCGGCGGCCGACGTGATCGCGCTGGCGCCGGGCGGCAAGACGATCTACGTCGCCGGCACGCGGGACGACCAGGACGGGGAGGATTCGGACGAGAACCACGTCGCCCGGGTCGACCTGGCCGGTCGAAAGCTCACAAGGCGGTGGGCGTTCGCGCACCCCAACGACGGCGACTCGGTCGCGGCGCTGGTGGCCCACCCGGCCGGGCGGGCCGTGTACGCGCTTCGCACGCAGGTCGGCGACGACGGCGAGTCGGCCGGGTTGCTGATGCGCTTCGCCCACGACCGGGGCAAGCCCACTCACGAGCGGCGGCTGAACGCCCAGGGGACCGCGCTGGCCGTCTCCCCGGACGGGTCGCGCCTCGCGCTGGCGCTGGCGGACAAGACCGTCGCCCTGCTCGACCCCGCCGACCTCCGAACCCTCGCGACGCACAAGATCCCCGACACGGCCAGCGCGCTCCTGTGGCTCGCCAACGGGCCGATCCTGGCGGCGACCGGCAAGCTCCTCGTGCGGCTCGACCCGGACGGCGGCAAGGTGACCGCCACGGTCAAGCTCCCCGCGTTCCACCTCGCGGCCGACGCGGGCGAGCGCCTGCTGGCGGTCGGCCGGTGGTTCGAGATGCGCGACATACTCGACCGTTCCAAGCGTAAGCCGTTCGGCGTCACGCTCCTGCGCCTGCCGTCACTCAAGCCGGTGCGGGAAGTCCGGGTCGACGGCTTCCAGGCAGTGACGCCGGCGTTGTCGCCCGACGGGACACTGCTCGCGTGCGAGCTGCACCGGATCGGCGTCGCCCCGCGGTACGCGGTCGCGGTCTTCGACACCCGCACGGGCAAGGAACTGGCCCGGCGGAAATCGAACTACGTCAACGACCTGGCGTTCCTCCCGGACGGCCGGACACTCGTCATCGCCGACAGCGGTCACTATAAGGGCGAGGCGCTGACGCTCTGGAAGATCCCCGGCCGGGACTGAGGGGCGGCGGCCGGTCGCGGGTCGGCCGGCCGCCGCCGCCACCGGCTCAGGATCATCGCGGTCGCGATCATCAGCGCGGCGTACGGCGCGAAGATCGCGAAGCCGTGTTGGCCGGCGAGGAAGGCGAGGGGGACCCAGCGGAGGTGCTTCATGGCCGCCGGCGGTTGTATCACGGGGCTTGAGCGGGGCGGATATCGAATCGTGGCAAACGACAGGCGCGCGCGGTGGGCGTGGGCGGGTCGTGCGGGTTGGGAGGGGTGACGGAGCCTCAGGCGGACGACGCGCGTGAAGGCGGAGAAGCTTTGCGGGCGCGGGCGCAACGCTCCACCGAAGCCGGCGGGGCCGCTTCAGCGGCTCTGTCATCCGAGGAATTCGACGCGCGTGGCTCGCGCACTGACACGGACCACCCACCGGGGCATCATGACGCGCCCCGCAAGTGGGGCGGCTACAAGAGGAAACTGCGTCAGTCGCCCGTCGCCACGCCCGACCGCGCTTCCGATTCTTCGACGCTCGTCCGGCGGGTGGCAGTCGTCGTGACCTTGGCGCGGCGCCAGCCGAGCAGGGCGCAGGCGCAACCGGCGGCCAGGACGGCGGCGATGAGCGCGACGCACGCGGGCCAGCCGCCGCGGGACCAGACCAGCGCGGGCGCGGCGGCGCCGAGCGTCCCGCCGAGGTAATAGAACGTCGTGTACAGCCCGGCGGCGGAGGCGCGGCCGCGGCCGGCGATCAGGCCGAGGTAGCTGGCGGCGGCCGACTGGCAGACGAACACGCCGGTGCTGATCAGGGCGAGGCCGGCGACCACGGTGGGGAGCGTTGCGACGAGCGTGAGCGCGACGCCCGCGATCGACACGACGGCCGCGCCGACCCACGCGGCCCGGTGACCGGTGCGGGCGATGATCGGGCCGGTGAACGGCGTGACGATCACGCCCAGCATGTAGACGAGGAAGAGCAGCCCGACGGCGGCGGTCGACAGGCCGAACGGCGGGCCGGCGAGGTAGAACGTGATCCACGTGAACGACCCGGCGAGCGCGAAGAGGGCGGCGAGGCCCAGGCCGAACGTGGCGAGCATCTCGGGGCGCTTGAGGTGGGCCCGCATGTCGCGCAACGCCTGGCCCCAAGGCGTGGGCGCGTGCGGCGCGGCCGAGCGCGGGAGCCAGCGCCAAACGACGGCGGCGCCGACGGCGTTAACGACGCCCAGCACCAGCAGCGCGACGCGCCACCCGGCGAAGTCGGCGAGCAGCGCCGAGGCGACGCGCCCGCACACGCCGCCGAGCACGTTGCCGGCGACGTACACGCCCATGACGTGGGCGGCCTGGCCGGGCCCGGGCCACTCCTCGGCGATGTACGCCATCGCGACGGCGATCACGCCGGGCATGAGCAGACCCTGGGCGAGGCGCCAGACAATGAGCGCATCGAGCGTCGGGGCGGTGGCGGCACCGCACACGGGGAGCGTGATCAACGCGAGCGCGCCGGTGATCGTAGCCTTGCGGCCCAGGCGCTCGGCGAGCAGGCCGGCGAGCGGGGCGGCCAAGGCGATGCCGATCGTCGTCGCGGCAACCGTGAGCGAGGCGTGAAACGTCGAGGCGCCGGGGAACTCGAGGCGCAGGAGCGGGAGGAGGGACTGGGTCGAGTAGACGTTGACGAACACGAGGAAGCCGACGGCGCCGATCAGCCAGGCGCGGGAGGATGTGGCGGCGGGCCTCACGGGAGGATCGTAGGGCGGGACGCGAATGAGCGCCGCTCGGCGTTCGTTCCGCTCGCTGAAGCGAGCCCTACACGCGCGTTACTCGGGCGCGACGATCTTCGTCCCCGTCAGCATGTACTGCCAGAGCGCGTCGAACTGCTTCTCGGCGTCGCCGTCGAGGACGTCCTTCCGGTCCGTCTTCCCGCCCTCGGCGAACTGCGGCATTTTCGTCCCGGGCTGGTAGCGCATGGGCTTGCGCATCCAGCGGAAGTAGAAGTCGTCGGTCATGCGGTCGGCGAGGCGGGCGAAGTTGGGGGCGGGGGCCTCGAACGGACTGATCGCGCGCGTGTCGCCGATCGAGTGGCAGGTGATGCAGGCGAACCCGGCGTCGCGGCCGGAGAGCTGTCGGCCGATCTCGACGGAGTCGGGCTTGGGCTCGGCGCGCGGCGGCGTGACAGTAGCGATGCCGTGCTCGAGCGCCATCCCGCGCGCCAGGCCCGCGGCCTGCGTGGGGAAGCCGGGCATGCGGGCGCGCATCCAGTAGCGCGGCTTGTAGGTCGTCTCGCCGGCGATGAACGCTTGCGCCCACTCGGGGCGGAGCTTTTCGCCGGCCCACGTGAGCGCGGGCCGCTGCTGGTCGCCGCCGACGTTGATCTTGTCGCCGCCGAGCAGGCCCTTGAGGTGGGCGGGGTAGAACGGGCGGTTGCCCTTGCCGGCCGGGTCGTCCGGCTGGTCGTTCTCGACGTTGGCCTCGGGCGGGGCGATGTCGGCGAGCTCGTTTTCGGCCAGCGCGGTCCAGGCGTCTTCGACCTCGTCCCGGGTGTGGCAGGCGGCGCAGTTGAGGCGCTTGATCGAGCGCTGGGCGAACTCGACGGGGACGTCTTCGCCCAGGCCGGGCGTCTTCGCGGCGGCGTAGGTGACCAGAGCGCCTCGCTGTGACGGGTTCAGTGCGAAATCAGGCGCCGTGGCGCGCTTGGCGGGGTCCTCGGCGACGCACCCCTTGGCCCAATCGGACGACGACACGAGGTCGGCCAGCGCCGCGGCTTTGACGGTCGAAGACACGCCGTCGATCGGGTGGCAGCTCGCGCAGCCGGCGGAGGCGAACAGCACTTTGCCGCGCGCCGCGTCGCCCTTCTCCGGCACCGGGAGCGGTTCGCCCGGCGCCTTTTTGTTCAGGTACGCGACGAGCCGGTCGGCCTCGTACTCGGTCAGATGAAAGTTGGGCATCCGCGCCCACTTGTAGTGCTTCTGCGGGTCGAGCAGCCACGCGCGGAGCGCGCCGGGCTTGAACTTCACGCGCACGTACGCGAGAGGGACGCGCTTGCGCTCGGCGTCGATCGGGTTCTCCGCGTCCGGCTTGGTGTGGCACCCGATGCACCCCAGCCCGGCGAACAATTGCCCGCCCTGGGTCATTGCTTCGTCGTCCGCGGGTTTCTCGTTCGCGGGCAGGGGCTTGCCGAGCGTCGCGAGGTACGCGGCCAGGTCCCACGCCTGCGCCGGGGCCTGCTCGCCGTGCAGCACTTTCGGCATCGTCGCATCCGGGCGGTGCTTCCGCGGGTCCTGGATCCACTCGGCCATCCACTCTTCGTTCAGCCGCGCGCCGGCGGCCGACAGGTCGGGCGCGTCGCTCGCCATCTCCGGCATCGGCCCGGCCGACCCGGGCGCGGGCGCGACCGCGGGCACCGTATGACACGCCGTGCAGCGCAGCGTCGCCAGAAGCTCCCGGCCCTCGCGGAGGCGCTTGGCCGCGCGGAGAGCGACGGCGGTGGCGTCGCGCGAGAGGGCCGTGGGCTGCACGGGCTCGGCGGGGAAGTCGTTCGACGACCAGAGCAGGCGGATGTACGCGTCGGTCGGCTTCTGCCCGGCCTGAGGCGCGGGTGACGTGAACGTCAGCTCGAACGGGTTCTTCCCCTTCTGCAGTTTCGCGAGGTCCGGCATCACGGCAGTCCCGTCACCCTGGAAGACGACCTTGTCGGCGATCTTGAGCACGAACGGCCCCGACGACTCGACGCGGAACTCGACTTCGGCGCGGAGGCGCATGTTGATGAAGCCGGCGAAGGTGGCCGTAAACGAGCCGGGCTGAAGGAAGGGCGACGGGGCCTGGCCGGCCGGCACGCGGAGCGCGATGAGGCGCGCGGGCCGCGTGTCGATGCGGCCGTTCTGTTCGAACGTGAGCGTGACGCCGGGCTCTGTCGGGTCGGCGGGATCGGCAAGCGGGGGGACGATGATCGGGGTGGCCGCCCGCGCGCTGGGTGTGCGCGGCGCGATCGCCCAGATGATCAGCGCGGCGACGACGAGAACGACCGGCCAAGTGATGAGCAAGCGGCGCATCGGCATGGGCGAAATGATACGCCGTAGGGTGGGCACTGCCCACCGCTTCGCGCGGGTGCGCGCGACGTTCCGGCTGCCCTTCGCGCGAGCGGTGGGCGGAGCCCACCCTACGGAAATGAGAAACCCACGGGAGCGCTCCCGTGGGTTCTTGAATCTTCACACCACAGACCCGCGATCAGTGCGGCATCGGGAACTTCTTCGTGAACTCGGCGACCTCCCGCCGGATCGTCTCGAGCTTGCCCGCCTCCGCCTTCCCTAGCAGCGCCCGGTCGATGAACTCGGCGACCGTCTCCAGGTCCGCCTCCTTCAGCCCGCGCGTCGTGACGGCCGGCGTGCCCAGCCGCACGCCGCTCGTCACCGCCGGCGGCCGCGGGTCGTTCAAAATCGCGTTCTTGTTGCAGATGATGCCGGCCGCCTCGAGGGCCTTCTCCGCATCCGCGCCGGTGAAATCGGCGTTACGGGCCCGGAGATCCACGAGCATCAGGTGATTGTCGGTCCCGCCGCTCTGCAACCGGTAGCCGCGCTTCTGCAGCGCGGCCGCCAGCGCCTTGGCGTTCTTCACGACCTGCGCCGCGTACGTCTTGAACTCGGGCTTGAGGTCCTCGCCGAACGCGATCGCCTTCGCCGCGATGATGTGCATCAGCGGCCCGCCCTGCGTGCCCGGGAAGACCTTCTGATTAATCTTCTTCGAAAGCTCTTCGGAGTCGGTCAGGATCAACCCGCCACGCGGCCCGCGGAGCGTCTTGTGCGTCGTCGTCGTCACGACGTGGGCGTGCGGGAAGGGGCTCGGGTGCGCCCCGCCGACGACCAGCCCGGCGATGTGCGCCACGTCCGCCATCAGCAGCGCGCCCACCTCGTCGGCGATCTGCCGGAACTGCGCGAAGTCGATCGTGCGCGGGTAGGCGCTGTACCCGCAGATCAGCACCTTCGGCCGGTGCTCCTGGCACTTCCGCCGCACCGAATCGAAGTCGATCTGCTCGGTCTTCGGGTCCAGCTCGTAGAAGTCCGGCTTGTAGAAGATGGCCGACGCGTTGAGCTTCATCCCGTGCGTCAGGTGCCCGCCGGACGACAGGTTGATGCCGACGAACGGGTCGCCCGGGTTCATCATCGCCATGAACGCCGCCAAATTCGCGTTGGCCCCGGAGTGCGGCTGCACGTTGGCGAACCCGCACCCGAACATCTGCTTGGCCCGGTCGATCGCGAGGTTCTCGATCTCGTCGTAGAGCCCGCACCCGCCGTAGTAGCGCTTGCCGGGGTAGCCCTCGGCGTATTTGTTCGTCAGGCAGGACCCCGCGGCCTCCATGACCGCCGCCGAGACGTGATTCTCGGACGCGATCAGCTCCAGCGTCGTCTCCTGGCGGGCCTGTTCCTTCTTAATCAGCTCGGCGATCTGCGGGTCGACTTGGGCGATGGTCATGGTGGGGATTCTCTCCGGGGGAAAACGAACGATTCTAGCGATACCCCCCCGTATCTCAATCGGTGGGTCCGGGGCGAAACGTGAGGGCAGCACCAGCGGGGCCGGAGTCGAGCGACACCGAAACCGCGGCGGGGTTAGCGTGAAATCGGTTGCCCACTGCAACGCCGGCCTGAACCGGCGGATAACCGCCCGACCCCTCGTCACTGATCCAAAACGCCGCTCAACCGGCCGCCTCTCTCCGGCCGGACGAAAGGAACTGCGCCATGCGACTCCCCTCCGGACTCTCCGCCTTCGCTCAGGCCAAGGCGACCCTCGCCGCCGCCACCACGATCAAGGCGACGCCGCCGCCCCCGCTCCTGCTCACCGTCGCGCTGCCACAGGCCGCCCTCAAGGCCAAGGCGACGATTCCCACCGACGTGCTCCGCGGCACGCCCAAGGCCGACGTCACCGTCGACTACGGCAACATCGCCATCGGCCCCAAGGCGACCCCGGCCAACACCAAGATCGCCGACAGCATCTTCAAGCTCCCGAAGTACGAGGACATGGTCGCGTCGCGGTTCCCCGTCGGGGACAGCATCTCCGCCCGGATCGAGGTCGTCGGCCTTTACCGCCCACAGTTCAAGGGCAACCCGATCCTCGGGTCGTTCCAGAAGGAGCGGTACGACGCCGCGTTCGCCAAGCTCGACCTGTACGACATGGGCCGGTTCGTCGGCCTGCTCGGCAAGACCAAGTCGACCGCCGAGGGCGAGTACCTGAAGAAGGCGATGGCGGCGGGGCACTCGGTCGACGAGGTCACCAAGTTCGCCGACCAGATCCGCGGCAAGTCCGCCCAGTGGCTCGACCAGAACCTCCGCCTGACCGGGAACAAGAACGGCGCCGACGGCCTGTCCCAGCAGTGGAAGGACTCGTGCGGCCCGACGGTCGCCCAGGTCATGCGGGGCGAGATGGACCCGATCTACTCGCTCAACATGCGCAACGCCAACACCGACATCCATGCCGTCGACCCGCGGCCCAACGCGTCCGTCTGGGAGAAGATCCTCGGCCCCGTCTTCGGCAAGCCCGCGGGCAACAGCAGCACCGCGTCCGAGCAGAAGGCGATCCTCGAAAACGCCAACCCGGCCAACCCGGGCATCGGCGTCGAGCGCGGCCAGACCGGCGGCCGCGGCATGCCCCTGACCGACGCCCTCCCGTGGATGATGGAACAGACCGGCCTGACGTACACCGGCATGCAGGTCACGACCGACGCCGGTCGAACGACCGAACTCGGCAAGCTCGACGCCAACCTCGGCCGGGGCATCCCGGGCGCGATCCGGATCTCGAGCAGCGACTCGGCGTCCGGCGGACACTTCGTCGCCGTGACGGGCGTCTTCCACACGCCCGAAAAGACGTACGTCATGCACGACCCGGGCGCCGGAAAGACGGTTTACGTGAAGGCCAGCGACCTGGAAAAGGGTAACATCATCCCGACGATCTCCGGGTGGACCCGCATGACCCACGTCTACACCGCCTGACCGTTTCTCACTGCTTTTCTGAATCGAAATCGGTTCGCCTGACTCCGAAGGAACAATCCCATGTCCACGACCACCACGATCACCCGCGAGCAGTACCTCGCGATGTCCCCCGACCACTACCTCGCCGCCGGATTCCGCGACGCCGCGGGTCAGCCCCGGCACGAGCTGACCAGCGTCTGGGCGACGGCCGGCGCCGTGCAGCTCGAGCACGTCGCGCCCGCCCAGCTCGGCACCGTCCTGACGGCCCTGGGCCAGACGTTGCCCCTGCACGCCGGCACCCCGGCCGACCACTACGCCAACGCCTGCGCCGAGGCCGTCGAACTCGCCACCGGCGTGCTCGGGGCCGAGCCCGACCCGGCCGTCGCCCAGTGGCTCGCCCGGTTCGCCCCCCTGCTCAAGACCGAGCAGGACCTGCGGGACCTCGTCCAGCACCTGGGCGTCGTCGCCCGCCAGCACGCCATGTTCGCCGGAATGCGCGCGGGCAGCCCGAAGGTCTGACGCGCGCCCAAGACGGGACCCCCGTTTAGCCGCGACCCGAAGGGCAAGCGACACCGCCGCCCGAAGGCGAGCGCGTCGGACTGCCAACCATTCCGGACGCTCCCCGACGACGCGGGCAGGACCTCACCGTCCCGCCCGCGTCATCGCGTCGTGGCCATGCACGCAGTACGATGGTGGAGTACCGCGTCGACGCCGCCCGTTCCACCGAGGAACGTTTCATGAGCTCCGCCGCCCTCACCGACCTCCTCGCCCGCCGCCGCATCAGCCTGCGCCTCCTCACCGACACGATCGCGCCGGGCCTAAACGAGGACGACCTCGTCCGCCGTCTGACCGAAGCAGTCGTTCGTACGCGCCGCGCCCGTGCGTTCGACGGGCTGTCCGACGACCTGAACCCCGAGCTCCTCGACCCGGTGCGGATCCTCGCATTCCTCCACGGCCTGACTCGTCTCGACGACGCAGTGCTCGCCAGCCTGGAGGGACGCACGTTGTATCTCGGGGCTCCCGACTTGGGCCTGCAGGTCACTAGCCCGTACACGCCCGACGACCTCGCCGCCGACGGCTATGCGCTGACCGTCCCGCCCGTCCCGCCCGGCGCCCTCGTGATGCCCGCCCTCCGCGCCAGCCTCAACCTGCCCGACGTCCTCGCCCGCGCCGACGACGCCCGCAAGGCCGTCGGCGAGTTCGACTGGCAGGTCAACGAATGGGAGCGCGCCCTGCGCGAAATCGATTCCGACCGCGACCCCGACAGCTACATCAGCCTGTCAAACAAGCTGGCCGACGCGAAGTTCCGCCGGTACTGCGCCGCGATCGTGTGGCGACAACTGCTCGCCGCTGCCGCCGCCCACGACCCCACGCACACCGCCGCAAACCGCGCCGCCGAGGCGGCCGTCGGCGCGTACGCCGTCCCCCCGCGGTACGACTCGGAGTAAGGGCGACCTCACTCGCAACTCGTAACTCGCAACTCGCAACTCCTTCGCCGATTGCCCCCGCCGCCCCTCCCCCGGTAGATTGCCTGCCTCACATCCCTCCCACAGGAGACCGCGCATGGCATTCGACCGCCGCACGTTCCTCAAGACGACCGCCACCGCCGCCCTCGCCGCCGCCTTCGCGCCCCACGTCCGCGCCGCCGACCCCAAGCCGCTCCGCGTCGGCCTGATCGGCACCGGGTGGTACGGCAAGGTCGACCTGCTCCGCCTGATCCAGGTCTCGCCGGTCGAGGTCGTCTCGCTGTGCGACCCGGACCAGAAACAGCTCGCGACCGCCGCCGACATCGTCGCCGGCCGCCAGGCCAGCAAGAAGAAGCCCCGAACCTACGGCGACTACCGCAAGATGCTCGCCGAGAAGGACCTCGACCTCTGCCTGATCGGCTCGCCCGACCACTGGCACGCGCTGCAGGCGATCGAGGCGATGCAGGCCGGGTGCGACCTGTACCTGCAAAAGCCGATCAGCGTGGACGTCCTGGAGGGCAAGGCGATCCTCGACACCGCGCGGAAACTGAACCGAACCGTGCAGATCGGCACCCAGCGCCGCAGCACGCCGCACTTGATCGACGCGATCGAGAAGGTCATCAAGCCCGGCCTGCTCGGCCGTGTCGGCCACGTCGACATCTGCTGCTACTACCACATGCGGGCCAACGGCAACTTCCCCGTCCACGCCGTTCCCGACTACTTCGACTACGAGATGTGGACCGGCCCCGCCCCGATGCGCCCGTTCGACGGCCCGCCCGACAACTACGCCGGCCTCCCCCACCTCCGCTGGTGGCGCACGTTCATGGAGTACGGCAACGGCATCGTCGGCGACATGTGCATCCACATGTACGACATGGTCCGGTGGATGCTGAACCTCGGCTGGCCCACGCGGGTCTCGTCGTCCGGCGGCATCTTCGTGGACAAGGCGAGCAAGGCGAACATCACCGACACGCAGTCGGCGACGTTCTCGCACCCCGACTTCGACGTCGTCTGGCAGCACCGGACCTACGGCAGCAGCCCCGAC
>DASPKW010000121.1:0-22876 GCA_035627895.1 Tepidisphaeraceae bacterium
GGCACGGCCGTCGGGGTCGCGGACAAGTACAGCGGCAGCACGGACCTCGGCACCCGCGCCGTCGCGTGGGGCGCCGACGGGGTGGCAATCGACCTGAACACGCTCCTCCCGCCCGCCGACCAACTGCTCTGGACGCTCACCCAAGCCCGCGGCATCAGCGACACGGACTGGGTGAGCGGGTTCGGCACCTACGACCCCGACGGCGCGGGCGGGCAGGCGTCCTACACCCGGGCGTTCCTGATCCAGGTGCCCGAGCCGGCGAGCCTGTCGCTGCTCGCCCTCGGCGGCGTCGCGTTGTTCCGCCGGCGGCGGACGCGGAGCGCCTGAACGGGCCCGTCCGCCGGGTCGGCTCAGCGGAGGAGATGGTA
The DNA here is from genome assembly GCA_035627895.1 of Tepidisphaeraceae bacterium. Taxonomy (GTDB): domain Bacteria; phylum Planctomycetota; class Phycisphaerae; order Tepidisphaerales; family Tepidisphaeraceae; genus DASPKW01. The sequence goes on from DASPKW010000121.1 coordinate 369, forward strand.
ATAGTGGGGGCGTGGGTGGGGGATCTGGGGCAATGACGAATGCCGAAGGGAATGACGAATGTCAAAACTCGAACGACGAATCAGCGACGAATGATCAATGTCGAATGACGAAACGGCGCGGGTACTGCCCGTTTCGACATTCGAATTTGGTCATTCTTCATTCTTGGGTCGTTCGTCATTCACACGAAAGAGGCCACGGAGCGAGCTCCGTGGGCTTTTTGTTTCTGGTGGGGGTGGGCGCGTCCTAGGCGGAGAGGACTTCGAGCAGTTGCTTGAGGTCCCCGCACTGGGGGTCGTCGGGGTTGCTGCGGAGGTAGTTGTCGAGCCACTTGCTGGCGGGTTCGGCCATCCCGAGGCGGGCGAGGACGAGGGCGAGGTCGCGCTGGAGGCGCATCTGTTCGGGCCAGAGGAGGATTTCCATCTCGAGCATGGCGGCGACGTCCTGGTAGGCGCCGCTGCTGCCGAAGATGTTGAGGAGGTTCTGGAGCATCCGCGTGAGCCAGTGGCGATTGCTAGCGGGGCGGAGGAGGTCTTCGCTCCACTCGGCCTCTTCGCCGAAGATCTCCTGCATGCGGCCCTGGGCCTCTTCGGTGGTCATGATGCGGCCCTGGGCGAAGGGGTCGATCAGCATGCGGCTGCCCTCGACCTCGATGCCGCAGAGGAAGTGGCCGGGGAGGCCGACGCCCCAGCAGCGGAAGCCGAGGCGCTCGGCGACGACCTTGTAGACGAGCGAGAGGGTGATGGGGAGGCCGAGCTTGGTCTCGAGGACGGCGGGCAGGTAGCTGTTGGCGGGGTTGTAGTAGTCGAGCGTGTTGCCGCTGAACTTGAGTTCCTCGAAGAGGTACTCGTGCATGTGGGCCCAGAGGGCCTGGGACTGGCTGCCGCGGACGCGGGCGCGGATGACGTCGACGTACTTCTGGAGGGTCTGGTCGACCTTCGAGATGTCGGCGGTCGGGCACTGGTGCATCGCCACGGCGACCGCGCCCTGGAGGAGCGCGTCGGACGAGTTGATGACCGGCAGTTGACCGGCGAGGAGTCGGTAGGCGTCGGGAGAAGAACAGATGGGCAAATAAGGAAGCATGGCAAAGTTCTCCGCGGTGCAGGCCGATCCTGAGTTGACCTCAACATCGACCACCCGGAGGGACTTAGTGCACAATCGATGCCAGTCGCGCGGTGCGGCCGGCTTGGGCGCGTTTGCGGCGCGGGCTTGCCCAGTGTCTCGCGCTAGGCGTTTAGTTTGTCGGGCACCTGCGACGGCAATGAATCGCCTCCGACAGAATGTCTCCAGCCCCGGTAAATCGCCCGGGCAAGCTGCATGAGTTCGGTCCTGCGGAGGCGACCGATCGTCGTGGCGGGATCGAGGCGAAGTGACGCGAGGGCGCGGTCTGCGGCGAGGGCACAAAAACCGACGCCGGCCCGGGCGGCGTCGAGCGCGGCCCCGACGCTCTGGTGCGGCGCGACGTACTGCTGCTCCGTCAGGGCGTCGGCGATACGGTCTGCGCTGCGTGAGGAGACGAACCGAAGGTACGAACGATCCATGATTTGTACCGCTCCATTTTGGGCGAGGCTCCAAGACTTACCGCAGGGACGCAGAGGACGCCGAGAATCCGCGGAGAAGAGAGGGAGGGCCGCAAGCGACGGTTCCGCCCGATGGAGGGCTCTGCGCCTCAAAGCTGCCTCACGGGCTCCACCGATGTTAGGCGCAAAGGCCGAGTCGGGGGGGCCTGCAAACGAACTGCGGTAGTGGGTGTCTAACATTGGTGGGGGCTAGGATTGGGTGTCGCGCGTCGTCGGGAAAGTCGTGGGGCCAGTCAGCCGGGAGCTCGCCGTGAGAAACGAACAAGTTAAGTCGAAGACCGTCCGGTTGTTGGCCCGCGTCGCGGCGGTGGCGCTGGGGTTGTCGGTGGTGGGCGTGGCGCCGGCGTACGCGCAGGCGCCGTATCAGCCGACGTCGCCGGTGATGGCGGAGCAGGACCGGTTGCGGCAGGACTACGACGCGGCCGTGCGGCGCGAGGCGGACCTGGCGGGCCAACTGGCGGCGCAGGAGCAGGCGAACGCGCGGCTGCGCGAGCAGGTGCGGACGAGCGGGGCCGCGGGGATGGCGGCGGACCTGGCGAGCGCGTCGGCCGAGGCGGCGGAGCTGCGGCGGCGGGTGGACGACGCGCGGGCGCGGCGGGACGCGGCGCGGGAGCGGCTGGACAAGGCGCGGGCGGCGGCGGTCGTGCGGTACGAAGCGGACCCGCAAATGACGGCGGCGCTGCGGGGGGCGGACCTGGCGGCGCGCGACGCGGAGGCGGCGGCGGCGCCGGTGCTCGAGCGGCTGGCGCAGAACCCGGACTACCAGGAGTTGCAGGCGCTGGTGGACGCGGCGGCGCAGTCGGGCGAGGCGCTGCAGCTGTTCGTGGGGACCAGCGCGGCGGCGCAGGCCGAGGCGGACGCGGCGTTCGACGCGGCGTTGACGCGGCTCCGCGCGATGGAGGACTCTGCGATCGAGGCGGACCCGACCGCGCGCGAGGCGCGCAAGTCGGTGAAGGTGGCGCAGGAGACGGTGGCGGCGCTGCGGGCGGAGTTCGACAAACGGCTGGACGAGCAGGAGGGGGTGGTGACGGCGCGGCTGGAGGCGGACACGGACCAGGGGATTTACGACGACGTGGCGGGGAAGCTGGCGGCGGCGGAGCGGCGGTTGTCGGCACTCCGGCAGGCGGCGGCCGCGCCGGGGGCGGGTGAGGACCCGGACGGGCTGGCCCGGGCGATCAAGGAGGGGGAGGACCGGGTGCGGCAATTGTCGGACGAGCTGGCGCTGGCGCGCGCTTCGAAGCAGGAGTTGGACGAGCGGGTGCGGGTCGCAGACGGCGGGTATGCGCCGGCGGCGGGGGCGTATGCGGACGCGACGCCGATCGTGCCGGACGAGATCGGGCCGGTGTACGGCGAGCCGCGGTACGAGCCGACGCCGTATTACACGCCGAATTTGGGCGCGTGGGATTATGGATATGGGTACGGGGGGTACGGGTACGGGACGTATTACCCGTCGGCGGTGTACGTGCCGAGCTTTTACTTCGGGATCTCGTCGTGGTGCGGGCCGCGGCATTCGTGGGGCTGGTACGACAGCTACTGCGGGAACGGGTGGTACGGTTGGAGCCGCCACCACCACCATCATCACGACAGGCATCACCACCACGGGCACTACGCGCACCGCGGTCATCACGGGCACTACGGCCACGACCGGGACAACTGGCGGCACCGCGACCGCGACGGGTGGCGCGGGCACGACGACCACCGGAACTTCGTCCGGGGCGATCGGAACGACCGCGGCGACCGGTTCCGGGACGGGGATCGGACGCAGTTCGCGTCGTCGCTGGAGCGGAACCGGAGCGCGGGCGTGTTGACGCGCGGCGGCGTGAGCGGCGCGGGCTCGGCCCGGGCGCGGGACGCGCAGGCGAATTTGGCGAACGCGCGGGCGACGAGCGGGGCGGACCGCGGCGGCCGGTACGGCGTGGGCAGCAGCGGCAGCACGTACCGGGGCGGGCTGGGGTCGACGGCGGCGGGGCTGGGGACGGCGGCGGCGTCGCGAGTGCGGGATTACGAGTCGAGCGCGCGGGTGAGCCGGTACGAGCAGGAGCTGCGCGAGCGACGTACGGCGACGGAGGCGAGCCGGCGGGCGGTGTCGTCGGCGGCGTCGCCCGCGGCCGAGCGGTATCGCGGCGGGTCGACGGACGGCGGGCGCGCCGCGACGGACGTGCGGACGTACACGCGGCCGCAGCCGGGCGAGTCGACGGGCGAGTGGGCGCAGCGGCAGGCGGACGCGGCGCGGCGGACGAGCGAGGCGGCGCGGGCCGGCTCGTCGTCTGCGGCATCGTCCGCGTCGTCGCGGTATTCGAGCAGCCAGGGGGAGACGCGCGAGTCGCGGATCGAGGACGCGCGGCGTGCGGCGCGGGTTGAATCGGACGGCCGCGAGGCGCGGTCGGCGGCGGCGCGGGTGGGGTCGGCGTCGGCGGCGGGGTCTTCGGCGGCTGGGTCTTCGCGGTATTCGCCGGCGGCGGGTTCGTCTTCGGCGGGGTCGTCGCGGTATTCGCCGCCTCCGGTGTCGTCGGACGGTGGGCGGACGGTGAGCGGTCGGACGCTGGCGGCGCGGGCGGAGGCCGAGGCGTCGGCGGCGCGTGGTGCGCCGTCGGCGGGCCGGTCGGGGTCGTCGTCGTCGCCTTCCGGCGTGGGGCGGATCGAGTCGTTCAGGCCGTCGTCGCCGAGCGCGGCGTCGGCGGGGCCGCGGTACAGCCCGCCGGTGGCGGCGCCGAGCAGCTCACGCGGGAGTTCGTCGTCCTCGTCGTCCTCGTCGTTCGTGGCGCCGCGGGGGAGTCCGTCGGGGTCCAGCGGCGGTTCGTCGTTCCGGAGTTCGCCGCCGAGTCCGTCGGGGTCCAGCGGCGGTTCGTCGTTCCGGAGTTCGCCTGCGCCGAGTTCGTCGGGCGGGTCGTCGTTCCGGAGTTCGCCTTCGAGTTCGTCGGGGTCGTTCCGGAGCTCGCCGGCGCCGAGTTCGGGCGGGAGTTCGTTCCGCGGGTCGTCGTCGTCGAGTTCGGGCGGGTCGTCGGTGCGGTCGTCGGGGTCGAGTTCGTCCGGGTCGTCGGCGCGGAGTTCTAGTAGCTCGGGTGGGGGGTCGCGGTCGTCGTCGTCTTCCTCGTCATCGGGCGGGCGCGGCGGCGGTGGGGGTGGGGGGGGACGCGGGCGGTGAGTCGTGTTTGATTGTTCGGAGGGGGCGGAACGCCGAGTCACGCGAGTGGCCCGGCGTTTTGCGATGAGGGAAGCCACGGGTAACACGGTCGCGACGCCATAAGGCACGACTCGGGAGGGCGAGGCTCCGTCCGAGCCGCGGGGGCACCCGCGCGAATGCGAACGGCTCGGACGGAGCCTCGCCGTCTCAGATGCGAGTGCCTCGCGGGGGGGGCGGGCTTTCGGCGACTTCCGTCCGGCGTTAGGCTGATCGTGGTCGGCAATGGATTCGGAGCGAAAGGGAGCGAGTCGGATGGGCGGTCTTCCGAGAACATGTGTGGCCGGGGTGCGCGTTTCTTCCGGGTGGGCGTGGCCGACGAGGTCGCTGCTGGTCGTGGCGTGCCTGTGGTCGGGAATGGCACGCGCGGAGCCTGGGGCGGCGTCGGACGCGTCGAGCGCGGAGAAGCGGCTTGCCGACGCCAACACGGCGTTGAAGCAACGGGAGGCCGCGGCCGACGCGGCGAGGCGGGAGGTGGACGAGTTGGCGGGGCGGCACGCGTGGTTGACGGTGGCGCTGTCCAAGCCGACCGCGCCGAACCGGCCGAAACTGGAGCAGGAGCGGCGGGCGGTCGTCGGGCGGATGCCGGAGGCGAAGTGGGCGGCGGCCGAAGCGGTGGCGGCGGCCACGCGGGCGCGGTCGGAGGTGGCGGTCGCGGAGCACGCGGACCGCGTAGCGCTGGCGGCGTCGAAGGGCGAGGCCGCGCCGGGGCCGGCACCTGACGTGAAACCGGTGATCGCGACGTTGCAGCCGATGTTCGACGAATTGCCGCCGGCGCTGCGCCCGCCGGCGGGCGGGTGGTGGGACAAGTTCGACGTGATCAAGGTGCGCGAGCTGATCGGGCCGCGGGCGGTCGGGAGCACGTTCGTGATCCCCGCGACCGAGCACGCGATCCGAGTGGAGCCGCGGGCGGCTAAGGAGGGGGCGGCGTGGCAGGTGCGGATATCGTTCGCGTACGAGCGACCGCGCCTCACGGTCGGCGGGCAGCCGGTCGCGGCGCGGGTGACGGTAGAGCCGGTGCTGTGGTCCGGGTCGTGCACGTTCGCGGTGGACGAGGCGACGGCCCGGGCGTGGGACAAGCGGAAGCCGGGGCGGACGGTGTACCTGACGGGGACGGTACGGAAAGTGACGATCGAGGCGATCCGCCAGTACGGGGTCGAGATGGTGATCGGGGATGTGAAGGGGTTGGAGCAGTTCGCGCGGTGACGGGTGGGAGTGCGCTCACGTGCACGTTCGGTGCGACCGCTCAGCACGTCCTTCGACTTCGAATCCCCGGGCGCGAAGGTTTGACGTCAGTGCTTGTCGGCGTCGCACGAGTCGGGGGCGCGGACGGTGCCGGCGGTGCGGCCTAGGTCTAGAAGGTCTTCGGTCGGGGGGGCGTCGTCGTCGGGCGGGGTGTCGTCCTCGACGTGGGCGATGTTGGCGGCGGGGTCGGGGTCGGGGTCGGCGGCGGCGGCGGTGGCTAGGGCGGCGAGGTCGTCGTCGGTGAGGAGGGCGCGGTCGCGGAGGAGGTCGGTCAGGAGGCCGACGTAGCGCCAGAGGGCGTCGTTCTGGCGGCTGAGGGCGGAGATTCGGCGGGAGAGGGAGGCGACGACCTCCGGGGCCGAGCGCGGGTCGGCGCCGGTGGCGGCGAGGGTTTCGGAGAGGATGCGGGTGATCTGGCGGACGGCGTTCTTGAGGCGCTCGGGGGTGGGGGTGAGGCTGTAGGTGGCGGGGAGGTCGGGGTGGAAGTTGCGGCCGCACTCGGGGCAGCGGCGGGCGTCGGCGGGGAGGCCGCGGAGGTTGTAGTAGCAGCCGAGGCAGTAGAGGTCGGGCGGGGGCATTGGGGGGATGGTAGCGGGAGGGGCGTGGAGGTGCAGGGGGTGTCGCGGAGCGCGGTGGTATTGAATGGACGAAGGCCGAGTGAGTCGAGAGGGCGAGGATTGAGAGGGGAGCGCTCCCTCTGCCCCTCCGGGGCAGTTCGCGCGCGTTTCGTGGTTCCACGGGTTGCGCCGGCCCTGGTGGGCCGGGCCGGCTTCACCCGTGGCTACAGTCCGGTCGCCCCTCCGGGGCTGCGCGCCGAGGCGAGGCGCGCAGCGCGAGAGTGGTGGGTATCGTCCACCCCACGCGCTGCCCGATCGCACCTGCGGTGCGAATTCGACTCCACAGGAGTCGGCGTGTGCGGGCGCGGGAGCGCCGTTAGGGCACGCGGGACGCGTGCACCACAGAGGTGTCCGCGCGGGCGGTGGGCGGTGCCCGCCGTGCGGTGGGCGTTAGAGCAGCTCCCAGCCTTTGCGGTATTCGCGCTTGATGAACTTGTCGGCGGCGGGGGTGTTGGGGCACTTGAGGTCTGCGGCGTCCCACTCGATGCGCTGGCCTAGGCGATAGGCGACGTTGCCGAGGTGGTTGGCTTCGGTGAGTCGGGCGGCGTAGTCGAAGTTGGCGCTGCACGTTGCGCCGGTCTTGCAGGCGTCGACCCATTCCTGGTGATGACTCTTGACGCGCGGGATGGTGGGGTCGGGGCGCTTGTAGTCGGCGAATTTGGCTTCGGGGAGGAGGAGGTGCTTGGAGTAGTCGGAGAGGAGCATGCCGGCGTCGCCGACGAAGAGGCAGCCGTTGGGCCATTGCGGGATGGCCTTGTCTTCCCAGAGTTTGGGTTTGGATTCGCCTTGGTGCCAGGTGAGTTTTAGCGCGGGCATGTCGCCGCGTGGGGCGTACTCGTAGGTGGCGCTCATGGTGGCGGGGGCGATCTCCGCATGCGCGGGGGGGCCGGCGGCTTCGACGAATTTGGGGGCGTCGAGGTTGAGGGCCCAGAAGGGGAGGTCGTTCCAGTGGGAGCCGAGGTCGCTCATGGTGCCGGAGCCGAAGTCCCACCAGCGGTACCACTTTGGGCCGGGGAAGTAGACGTCGTGGAAGGGGCGGGCGGGGGCGGGGCCGAGCCAGAGGTCCCAGTTGAGGTGGGCGGGGACGGGCTTGGCGTCCGGCGGGCGGTTCGCGACGTAGAGGAGGTCTTTGTTTTTCTTCGAGTCGGCCTCGGATTGCAGGCCCCACGCGCGGCTGACCCAGACGTGGGCCTCGCGCACCGGGCCGATCGCGCCGGCGCGGATCAGCTCGACGACCTTGCGGTAGTTTTCGCCGGCGTGGATCTGCACGCCCATCTGCGTGGCGAGCCTGGGGTTGGCGGCGGCGGCGGTGCGGATCTGGCGGGCTTCCCAGATGTTGTGGGTGAGGGGTTTCTCGCAGTAGACGTGCTTGCCGGCCTTGAGGGCGAGCAGGGTGGCGTGGGCGTGGGTGTGCTCGCAGGTGGAGACGACGACGGCGTCGAAGTCTTTGTGGGCCTTGTCGAAGAGGTCGCGGAAGTCGGCGAAGGTCTTGGCCTTGGGGTGCTTGGTGGCGGCGGCGGCGAGGTTCTGGGCGTTGACGTCGCAGAGGGCGGTGATGTCTTCGGAGGCGGCGACGGCGGAGAGGTTTGCGCCGCCGCGCCCGCCGACGGCGATGGCGGCGATGTTGAGCTTGGAGTTGAGGTTCTGGGCGCGGAGGATGGCGGGGGCGGCGAAGAGGGCGGTGGAGGCGGCGAGGACGGAGCGGCGGGAGGGGCGCAGGCGGGTCATGGGTTGGGGTCCTTGGTTGGGGGGAGGATTTCGAAGCCGCGTTGGCGGGCGTGGCGTTCGGCCCGGGCGTCGGAGATCGCGGCGGACGCAACTAAGAGAAGGCTGAGGAGGGCGACGACGCTCGCGGCACAGTGCAACGGGGATTGCCAGAGGGGTGTGCGTGGGTCGTAGGGGCCGATCGGGAACGTGAAGATGCCCAGGAGAAGGAGGATCGCGCCGATCGTGGCGATGGACGGGCGCAGGCCGCGAGTGGCGGGCGGGTCGAGCGCCGGGGGCGCGGTCGGAGGGCGGGGGTTTTCGTTGGGAAGGCGGGTCATCTCGGGCCTGACCTATCTGCCCCCGCTCCGGGCGGGAGGATTTCGAAGCGGCGCCGGCGGGCGGCGGCCCGATTGCGGTACCGAGAGAGGAGCGCGATCGTTGCAGGGGTGCGGGTTCAGGATGCTCGTTCGGGTGCGCCGCGACGGTGGTCGTGTGGAGATCCAGGGCTTGCGAAATTTATGCACGAGCGCGCGTAAGTCGTGCGTTCTTCCTGTTGACGCCCTTCGGCGTTGCGGGCTCTGCTTTTCGCGGCCCGGTCGGCCCGCTAAGCCGCAAGCGGGTGAGTTGCGCACACGTAAGCGCCGCGCGCGGAGCCGTGCGTTATCGCGCGTCGCGCGGAGGGGGTTGGGGATCGCCGAAGGTTTGCGGCGGTTGGGGGACGGTGAAGCCGCGGCGGGTGGCGGCGCGGTCGCGGCGGCGGAGGACGTACCAGGCGATGCCAGAGATCGCGAGGACGAAGGAGCCGGTGACGAGTGCCCATTGTGACACTGCACGGAACATGTCGGTGAAGAAGAAGCGCCAACCCGTTCGGTGCGCGGGCAGGAGGAGCAGCGTCAGTGCGCCGGCCACGACGATGCCCAGGCCGACGTAGGCGACGACGTGCCAGCGGGTGCGGACGAAGGTGGAAGGGGGGGCGGGGGGCATCGGCGGGGTTAGCGGTCGGCGCGTTTCGGGAGGATTTCGAAGCCGCGTTGGGTGGCGTTGACCTTACGTACTCGTTGGCGGTGCAGGGCGCTGAAGAGGGTGGTGGCGAGGGCGAGGGATGCGCCGCCGTAGAACATCCAGCCGCTGACGACGAAGGCGCGGTTGGTGGCGCGACTGGACGGGGCGCTGTCGGAGAGCAGGGCGACGAGTGCGCCGAGCAGGGCGGAGACGACGCCGACCCATTCGAGGGCGAGGCACCAGCGCTCGACGGCGGGGGGGCGGGGTTTGGGCGTGGGGTGATCGTACGGCGAATGAGACATGGGTCAGCGGGGGTCGGGGTCGGTCGGCGGCGGAAGTATCTCGAAGCCGCGCGGGGGCGCGGGACGGCGGTTTCGCTTTCGGTTGCGGAGGGCGCAGGTTCCGCAGACGAGGATGATCCCGACGCCGGTGGCGAACAGGGCGACGCACGCCCACCAGATGCGGACGGACTCGGCGGACAAGACGGCCGGCAGGAAGATGACGCTTATCGCGCCGAGGAAGGCGGCGGCCCACCCGATCTCGCCGACGATGGCGTAGGTGGGCCTGGGGGCGAGCGGGTCGAACTCGGGAGGGGGGTCGGGCATTGGGCGTTGCGGTTCAAACCGGGCGTCATGCGTATTCGTCGGGCGGCAAGCCGGAATCGTATGCGAATTGGTCGCTCGCCCCTCACCCCCGCCCTCTCCCTGCGGCGAACGTTGCGATTGGGGGAGCGGCGCGGGTTGGCGCCGCTGGGAGAGGGAGGGTGGGCGTTGGTGCTCGTACGGCGGGCGCGGGGCGCCGGGTTCAGGCTTTTCCGTTGATCAGGGTGTCGAACCGCTTGGAGAACTCGTCGAGGGAGAGGCCGTTGTCTTCGATGGTGGCCCAGCCTTGGTACTTGGCGGCGGCGAGGGCGGCGCGGACGGCGGGCCAGTCGATGGAGCCGTCGCCGGGGTGGACGAACTTGCCGTTGTGGCCGTCGGGGTTGAGCTTGAAGTCTTTGACGTGGAGCTTGCAGATTTGGCCGGCGCCGAGCTCGGTGATCCACTTGTCGGGCATGGAGTATTTGACGACGTTGCCGATGTCGAAGTAGGCCTTCGCCCAGGGGGAATTGAAGGAGGCGACGAAGTGGCGGTAAAGGCGGGGGTCGACCCAGAGGTTGTTCCAGACGTTTTCGAGGCCGATGACGACGCCGAGCTCCTGGGCGAGGGGGATGAGCTTTTCGACGGCGGCGCGAGAGGTGTCGGTGGCGCGGTTCTGGGCGGCGATGTAGGCGGCGTATTTTTCGTTGGCGTCGGCGCCGTCGGCGACGCGGGTGACGTGGCCGGTCTTTTCGTCGAACTCGATCTTGAATTCCCACGGCTCGGGCATGGCGATCTTGGAGACGCGGCAGGGGACGAGGAGGATCGCATCCGCGCCGTAGGCCTTGGCGGCGCGGAGGGCCTTGCGGGTGGCTTCGAGGGAGGCTTCCACTTGCTTGGGGTCGGGGCTGTTGAAGTCCATCCAGCCGCGAAGGACGGAGTGGACGCGCATGTTGAGGCGCTCGGCGACGGCCTTGCCGACGGCGGCCTCGGGCTCGTCGCAGACGTGGGTGGTCTCGACGCCGTCGAAGCCGGTCTGTTGGAGGGGTTTGAGGAGGGATTCGGTGATCTTGCCGACGATTTTGGCTTTTTTGATGGTGAGTTGGGGTGGGGCGGCGAAGGTTGGGGTGGTGAGGAGGGCGGTGGCGGAGGCGGCGAGGAGGGAGCGGCGGGTGAGGCGGGTCATTGGTCCGGTTCCTTGTTTGAAATCATGACGTTAAACCCCCGCTGACGGGCGGCGGCGGCGCGGGCGCGCCAGCAGCCGCGCGCGACCAGCGCTACCCAGGCGATCATGAGCGTGCCGCCGAGGATGAGCAGGATCCAGCCGAGGCGCTGCCAGAAGGGTGACACGATGCCGAGCATGAACACCGCCGCGCCGACGCCGACGACGAGCCCGCCGATCTTGCCAATGGCGTTGTACAGGGGCGGGACCGGGGAGGGCGGCGGGTGGGGAAAGGGTGTGGGCATGACGGCGGTGGATTGACGTGCTCTTCATGGTACCCGGTGGGGCGACGGACGTTCGCGCGATCTGGTCCCCTCTCCCAGTCGCGCCAGGAAATCTGTCATCGCGGCTTGGCGTATTCGCGGCGGGGAGAGGGATAGGGTGAGGGGCGAGCGCCGAGCCGCGTGGATTGCGACGGATCGAGGAGCGGCGCTTCTTTGAAGTTCGCCCCTCACCCCCGCCCTCTCCCCGCGGCGAACGTGCGTCATTCCAATCGGCACCGTTGGCGCCGCTGGGAGAGGGAGTATGGGCCGTCGCGGTGCTTTCGGGGCGGGGATAGAATGGGGGCGCATGTCAGCAGTTGATGAAACAGCGCTGCCGCCCGTGTTTTTGCATCACGGGTTGTTCGGGTACGACGCCGTGGGCGTGGGGCGGTTTAAGTGGGCGTATTTTCAGGGGATCGATAAGGCGCTGCGGCGGGCAGGGTATCGGGTGTGTACGACGCGGGTGCATCCGACGGGTGGGGTAGCGCGGCGGGCGGGGGAGTTGAAGGGGTTTATCGAAGAGGCGCTGAGCGGGATGGGATTGCCGGCGGACACGCGCGTGTTGGTGGTGGGGCACTCGATGGGGGGGCTGGATGCGCGGTACATGGTGAGCAAGTTGGGGATGGAGGAGCGGGTGGCGGCGGTGTTGACGGTGACGTGCCCGCACCGGGGGACGCCGTACGCGGACTGGTGCGTGCGGCACTTCGGGAAGCGGCTGGGCGGGTTCGAGCTGATGGAGATGCTCGGGATTGACGTGCAGGGGGTGCGGGATGTCACCACGGAGGGGTGCGCGCGGTTTAATGAGGAAGTAAGGGACGTGCCGGGAGTGGGGTATTACTCGGTGAGCGCAGCGCGGGAGTGGCCGCGGGTGGCGCCGTGGGTGCTGCACTCGCACCGGGTGGTGACGGAGGCGGAGGGGGCGAACGACGGGCTGGTGAGCGTGAAATCGTCGACGTGGGGGACGCACCTGTGCACGTGGCGGGCGGACCATTTTCATACGATCAACAAGCGGTATCTTTTTGAGTTGAGGAATCGGACGGGGAATATTGGGCCGTATTACGTGAGGGCGGTGAACGAGGTTTGTAGGAGAATGACGAATCAATGTCCGGGTAATGACGAATGACCAAATTCGGATGACGAATCAATGACGACGGATCAACGACGAACGACGAAGCGGGAGTGGGTGCGTCGGGCGTGACGTTTGGAGCTTCGTCATTCGTCATTTCGATTTGAGTCGTCATTGCCGGCGGAACACGTACGCCCCGAACCCCATCGTCGCCCGGCCCCACCGCAGGTAGCCGTCGCGCCACGCCTTGGCGCGCGCCAGCCGGGCCGCGCCGTCCGGGCCGGCCCCCCCCTTCGCCGCCTCGGCCGCCTGCCGGATCCGCGCCTGGTGCGACCACTCGAACTCGTCCCACTCGTCGTCGGTGCTGGTCGTCGCGTAGACCGGCGTGAGCCCGCGAGCCTCGGCGAAGGCGACGTTGCCCGCGTGGTCGCGGTAGATGCCGGCCGGGTCGCCCAGCAGCGCGAGGTACTCCGGGGCGGGCGGCTGCTTCCAATACGCTTCGCCGATCAGCACGAGCCCGCCCGGCCGCACCGCCGCCCTTAGCCGGGCGATCGCGCTCGGGTACGCCGCCTCCCCCGCCCCGAACGCGTGCGTCGACCCGATGCAGATCGCGACGTCGTACTCGCCCCGCGCGAATTCCGGGGCGTTCGCGTCCCCCTCGCGAAACGCACACCGCGTCGCGAGTCCCCGCGCCGCCGCGGCCGCCCGCGCCGCGGCGATGCCCGTCGCGTCCTGATCGACCCCCAAGCCGGCTACGCCGTCGCACGCCGCCACCGCCCGCAGCAGAAACTCGCCCGCGCCGCACCCCGCGTCCCACACGCGCTGGCCGGCCGCGAGCCCGAGCCACCGCACGAGTCGGTCGGCCTTCGCGTCGCTGATCGGACTGTTCATCCAAGCCTCCGAGGACCACACTATTGCGCCGGGCCGCCGCGGTCGCTCACCGCTTTGGCGAGCGCCGCTCCGGGGCGTTGTTGCCGGGCGCGGGGACGTTCAGCACGCCCATCATCTCCCGCTCGAACCGCGCCTGGGCCGGGTCCGCGGGCGGCAACGGCGGCGCGGGCGGCCCGTCGGGCTCGGGTTCGGGTGCGGCCGGCGAAGCGCCGTCGCCCGCGCGCATCGCGTAGCCGGCCAGGCAGATCAGGCCGACGACCACCACGAGCACGAGGAAGCCGAGCGGGCTCCTGAACAGCAGCTCGATCAGTTCGAACAGGCCCCGCGTGCTGGCGGGCGGTAAGGCTGGCATGGTCGCGGCTCCGTGGGAGAAGCGGGGGTACGAGGCGGTCGCGGGGGGCGCGAATCACCGGCCCGGCGCGGCGGGGGCGGACGGGGTGGGGGCCGCGGCGTCCAGCCCTGCGGCCTTGCGGTAGGCGGCAAGCTGCGCCGAATCGTACTGGGTCGGCCCGTACCCGGACCGGGTCGCCACCGTGAAGCGCTGCTCCTCCGCGGCGGCGGTCGCGGGGATCCGGGCGTGCACGGTCAGCGACAGCGGCAGGCGCGCGTACCGCGATTCGAAGTACGAGGCGATCTGCCCGACCTTCTTCTCGGTCAAATCGCCCGTCGCCGCGACGACGACCGTTTGCACACCCGAGTCCTTGAACCCGCCCGTATGCCGGTTGACCAGGACCTCGTGCGGGGGGAGGTGGGCGCGGTCGGCCAGTTCCCTGGCGTCGGCCGCGGCCCGGTCGGCGGCCTCGCGCTGCGCCGCGGCCTGGCGGGCCGCTTCTTCGGCCTCGTCGGCCGCCACGCGTGCCCGGTGCGACGACCACGCGACTCCGAGGGCGATGACGCAGACGACCACGCCGGCCGCGGACGTCCACCGCGCCGCCCCGCCGTACCGCAGCCCGCCGGCGAGCAGCGCGATCGCCGCTAACACGAAGCCGACCCCCGCCATCGGCATCGCCGTGAGCCCGCACAGCGGCGCGTCCACGGCCAGCCACCCGAGCGCGCCAAGCACGACGGCCACGATTCCCATCACCACGGCGCCGGTCGGGCTGACCGCGCGGGCGGGCCCGCCGGGGGCCCACGGCGTCCCGTACGGGGGGTTGGTCGGCAGGGGCGGGGGGGGTGTCTGGCGGCTCATATGGCTGATCGCGCGGAAGGGGGAGTCGACCGGGGGACGCGGGCACAAATCCGCGGTCCCGGTCGACGGCGGGCAAAATATACTCTCGCGATAATTGCAGTACAGAGGGTGAGCCCGGCGCACGAGATTTAGCTTTCTGTTCGGGTCGCGCGTAGAATGGCCGGATCATGGCCAAGACGAAGGTTCAGTTCCTCTGCCGGCAGTGCGGGTCGGTGCACCCGAAGTGGATGGGCAAGTGCCCGGACTGCGGGACGTGGGACGCGCTGGAGGAATACAAGGCGCCGACGTTCGACGCGCGGGCGGCCGCGGTCGCCGCGCCGGGGAACTCGATGCGCGGGGCCGTCGGGGCGCCCGCGTTCGGCTCGACGCCGGGCGACCTCACGACCGCCGGCGAGGCCCTCCCCCTCGACCAGATCGACGACCACGACCTCGAGCGCCTGCCCACCGGCATCGGCGAGTTCGACCGCATCCTGGGCGGGGGCATCGTGCCGGGATCCGCGGTGCTCGTGGGCGGCGAGCCGGGGATCGGCAAGAGCACGTTGTTGTTGCAGGTGGCGCGGGATTTGGCTGGCGGTGCGAAGAAGGAGCAGGGGGGCAGGGGGGCGGGGGGGCAGGGGGGCAAGGGGAAGCGCGCCGCCGCCCAATCCGCAATCCGAGATCCGCAATCCGAAAGCAATCCATCCCCCACGCCCCCCGGCCCCCTTGCCCCCTTGCTCGCCGACGCCCCGCCTCGCGTGCTGTACGTCACCTCCGAAGAAAGCGCCCGCCAGACCCGCATGCGCGCCGCCCGCCTCGGCATCGACTCGCCCAACCTCCTCGTCCTCGCCGAGACCAACGTCGAGCGGATCCTGAATCAGATCCACAAGGTCGGCCCCGCCGTCGTGATCGTCGACTCGATCCAGATGATCTACAAGCCGTCGCTGCCCGCCGCCCCGGGGAGCGTCACGCAGCTCCGCGAGTGCTGCATGGACCTGGTCTACCTGGCCAAGTCGTCCGGCGTCGCGCTGATCTTCGTCGGCCACGTCACCAAGGAGGGCACGCTCGCCGGCCCGAAGATCATCGAGCACATCGTCGACACGGTCGTCTACTTCGAGGGCGACCGGTTCCACTCGCACCGCATCGTGAGGTGCGTCAAGAACCGCTTCGGCTCCACGCACGAGGTGGGCTTGTTCGAGATGACCGGCGAAGGCCTCAAAGAGGTGACCGATCCCGGCAATCTCTTCATGGAAACTTACGGCCCGTCCGGCCCGCCCAGCGGGAGCGTGATCACCGCCGCCATGCAGGGCAGCCGCGTGTTGCTGGTCGAGGTGCAGGCCCTCACCGCGTCCTCCGTGATCGGCGCCGCCCGGCGAAAGGTGTCGGGCGTGTCGTCCGACCGCGTCGCCATGATCATCGCGGTATTGGAGAAGCGCGCCGAGCTCCGCCTGGCCGCCGAGGACGTGTTCGTCAACGTCGCCGGCGGCGCGAAGATCGCCGAGCCGGCGGTGGATTTGGCGATCGCCCTCGCCATCGCCTCCGCGCACTCGAACCGCCCCCTGTCGGCCGGCACCCTCGCGATCGGCGAACTCGGGCTCGGCGGCGAGGTCCGCTCGGTCCCCCAGCTCGAACAGCGCCTCAAAGAGGCCAGCCGGATGGGCCTCGGCCACGCCATCTGCCCCGCCCTCGGCGGCACCGCCACCCCCAAGCTCGGCGGCATGTCCCTCCTCGAAGTCCGCCGCCTCGGCCAGGCGATGGCAGCGGTGTGACGCCCGCAGGTCTCTTCACCACGGAGACACGGAGAGGAAGCAAACACGAGGATCGAGGTGGGAGGACGGAGAATGGCGCCGCCGCTCAATGCCGTCCTCCATCCTCTTCCTCCCCTCCTCCGTGCCGCCGTGCCGCCGTGGTGAACTCTTCGTATCATCCCCCCATGCCCACCGCCCTGATCACCGGCGCCTCCGTCGGCATCGGCCACGAGCTCGCCAGGCAGTTCGCCCGCGCCGGCTACGCGCTGATCCTCACCGCGCGCAATCGTGAGAAGCTCGGCGAAGTCGCGGCCGAGATGAAGTCCCTCGGCGCGCCCGCCGCCGACGTCTTGACCGCCGACCTCGCCGACCCCGCCGGCCCGCAGCACCTCGTCCAACAACTCGAAGGCCGCCCCCTCGACGTCCTCGTCAACAACGCCGGCTTCGGCGCGATCGGCGCGTTTGCCGACATCGACCTCCCTCGGCAACTCGACATGATCCGCGTCAACGTCACCTCCCTCGTCGAGCTCACCCACCGCCTGCTCCCGCGGATCGCCGCCGCGGGCAAAGACGGCGGCATCCTCAACGTCGCCTCCACCGCCTCGTTCCAGCCCGGGCCGTTCATGGCCGTTTACTACGCCACCAAGGCATTCGTCCTGTCCTTCTCCGAAGCGCTCGCCGAGGAACTGAAGAAGACCGGCGTCCGCGTGACCGCCCTGTGCCCCGGCCCGACGCACTCCGAGTTCCGCGCCCGCGCCAAGGCCGAGAACTCGGGCATCTTTAAGACCAGCTTCATCCCCGTCGCGTCCGCCGAGGCCGTCGCGATCGCCGGCTTCCGCGCCTTCCGCCGCGGCAAGCGCGTCGTCGTCCCCGGCGTCGTCAACAAGATCGGCGTCACCGCCAACCGCCTCGCGCCGCGCACGTTCGCCGCCAAGGTCGCGGGTAAGATCAACCGCAACAAGTGACCAACCGGCGCTCGCCGTGTTCGGCGCACGCGCGTCAATTGCGAATTCGCGCAACCGGCGGCGCGCTCATCTCGCGTTAACGCGATTGCAGTATTCACTCGCGAACCGGTCGCGGTATATTGCCCCCGTCACATCGTTCGTCCCCCGCGGCCCCGCGCCGCACGCCCGCGTCACGTCTTCCCGGGAGGATCAATTCATGTCTCAGCGCCCGCGCGCCGCCGCGTTCACGCTCGTCGAGCTTCTGGTCGTGATCGGCATCATCGCACTGCTGATCTCCATCCTCCTGCCCGTCCTGGGCAAGGCACGCGACTCGGCCAACCGCACCGCCTGTTTGTCCAACCTCCGCCAGGTCGGCATGGCGTTCATGATGTACACCGGCGACAACAAGGGCTACTTCCCCTACAACACGTCGTACGCCCGCTCGGGCAGCCGCCTCGCCGGCGGGGGGGCCGGCGGGTACCCGCCCGCCTACGGCACGAACCTCGTCAAGAACTTCGACTTCGTCGACCCCGGCGCCGGCTCGGGCACCGACTACGGCCCTCACCCCGAAGACTGGATCCACTGGCAGGTCAAGTTCGCGCCCGGCTACCGCAGCCTCGGCGACTCGGCGATCGGCAAGTACCTCGGCGGCAACGGCTCGTCGCCCGCCATGACCAAGCTCCTCCGCTGCCCGTCCGACACCGACGTCGAGATCCGCCAGCCCGCCGGCGACGCGGCGGGCGGCGAGGGCGGGTACTCGTACAGCTATACGATGAACGCGAACATGAGCTTCCGGAAGATCACCCAGGTCCTCCGCGCCTCGGAGAAGATCCTGCTGATCGAGGAGGACCGCGCCAACGACGGGCGGTGGGCCCCGACGAGCGTCAACGACCCGCTCTCGGTCCGCCACGGGTTCAAGGCCAAGCCGTCGACCTACACCGCCGCCCCCGAGGTGGCCGGCCGGATCGCCGTCAACGCGCCCGCCGCCTTCTGCGACGGCCACGCCGAGCTGATCGACCAGGAGATCGCCGTCGACCCGCTCCGCCACGCCCTGAAGTGATCGCGTGCGCGGGCCGAGCGCGTTCGCGCCTGCCCCGGGGAAACGTCCGCGCCGCAGGGTACACTTCCGGCGCCGATGACGCGCGTCGCCCGCATCCTCGCCGCGGTCTTCGCCGCGGTCTCCGCCCTCGCGTGCGCCGGCGCGGCGGTCCTCTGGGCCCGCAGTTACGACGCCAACCGGGTCGCGTTCTGGGTGCGCCCCGACGTCGAGTGGCACTTCGGCGCCGCGGTGGGGGAACTGTGGGCCTACCGCGCGGTGCCGCCCGAGCCCCCCGCCGTTCCTAACCTGCACACGCTGACGGTGCGGCCGCCCACCCCGCCGCGCCAGTGGGGCTACGGGCCGCCCTTCATCCCGTTCGCGTTCGACCGGTACGGATTCGGCGCCGGGGCGGGGCCCTACGCGACCGTGCGAGGTCGCCGAGCGTTTTGCGCAATCGTCCCGTGCTGGGCCGTGTGTGCACTCACCGCGCTCCCGCCGATCGTCTGGGTAGTCCGCCGCGTGTGCCGCCGCCGCGCCCGCCGAGCCGACGGCCGCTGCAAGAGCTGCGGCTACGACCTCCGCGCCACGCCCGACCGCTGCCCCGAGTGCGGCACGCCCGCCGACGTCGCTCACGCGCCCGCGAGCCCCCGCAAGTACTCCCACGAGTAGATCCCGCTCGTGTGCCCGTCCGACCAGTCGATCCGGATCGCGTACCCGCCGACGAGCTGGGCCCCCGTCGCCGCCAGCGGTTCGTCGGTCGACTTGCTGAAGACCGTCAAACTCGTCCGCGGCTTGGTCGTCTGGGCGGCCCGGAATTCCTTGCACTCGGCGCACGGGCAGTGCTTGCGCAAAAACGCGATCGGGTACGCCGACACGTGACCGTCGCGCCAGCGGATCTCGAGCTTCTCGTCCCGTTTGAGGTCGAGTTTGTCCGGGGTCGTGCGCGCGTCCATACGGGTCATTCTACGACTCGATGCCCGAAAGCCCACGGTGCCTCGCACCGCGGGTTCGCCCCGCTACCGCAGCATGAAGTACGCGACCGCCGCCACCGCCGCGATGATCGCCACGATCACGAGCGCGCCGGGCCGGCCCCCTTCGCCGCGGCGCTTGCGCCCCTTTCGCGCGTCCCGGTAGTAAAGCCCGTCAGGCCGGGTCGCCCGGCGGTTGTATTTCATCGCGAACCACCAACCTTCCCCACGAGCACATCAATATAACAGCGCCCCCGCGCGCTGTCTCGCGCGCTCGATCGGGCCGGTTCATCCCCCATCCTGCCTGCGGCCTCATCCGTCAGCGCGTCCGCCGACCAGCGCCGTCGTGTCACGGTCGACGCACCTCAGCCGTAGCAAATCAGCAACATCATCTCAGTATTTTCGGCCGTTGTGGCACGACCATCGCTTAAGTCTGGCCGGCAACCCCGCGGACGCCCGACGCGCGCAACATCGTTTGAGCACGTGCGGTTCCCGCGATCCGCCTCACATCCCGCCCATCTTCCGTATTCGTTCTATGACGCACTTCACGCGCTGCCCGGCTACTGCTGAGCCTGATCGGGCATGAGCTTTGCTTTTCGCCCCAGTGACCAGGAGTGCTACGCATGGAAGTACGCAGTGAACAAACTGCGCCCGCCCACGGGCGTGCGCCGGAACTCGCCGCAGGCACGAGCCCCGCGACCGCCGCCGGACCGGAATACCCGGGCTGGCGCGCCGAGCGGCGCGCGGTGACCGCGGCGCCCGCGGCCGTACACGTCGCCGACGCCGATGCCGGCGCGTGGCGGCGCTACACTGCCTGCCGACTAAGACAATTCGCGGCCGGCCGGTAAGTCGTGCCACCCGGGCCTCGCGCCCGGCTCGCGACTCGCCCGCCGATCGCACTGACGACACGCCAGGACGTTTCGATCCCGCTCCGATCCTTGGGAGCCCGGCCCCGCCGGAATCTCATTCAGGAGCGACGCCTCGCGCGACATTTTGAAGTCCGAACCGACCCGACCCACAGGCCCGGCTGGCCTCGTCTGGGCCGCTCGCCCGCGGTCCACGCGTGCCCCCGCCGGCCGCACCAAGGAGGTTGCGCCGATGTCTCCGCTGCTCGCCACCACCCCCAATTCCGACTCGTCCGCCGCCCCGCGGTCCCCGTCGCCCGCCGTCCTCCAGAAGTTCGTCTGGGGCGCCGGCATCGAGTGCTCGTTCATCCCGCACCTCAATGTCGACCAGTTCGAGTGGACCCAGCACAATAAATTCTGGCGGGACGACTTCAAGCTCGCCCGCGAGAAGCTCGGCCTGACCACGCTCCGCTACGCGCTGCCGTGGCACCAGATCGAGGTCACGCCCGGCCGGTTCGAGTGGGGCATGGCCGACGAGCGCGTCGAGTTCGCCAAGTCGATCGGCCTCGACCTCTACCTCGACGTGATGCACTTCGGCACCCCGCTCTGGCTCAAGCAGGCGGCGGGCGACCCCGAGTTCCCCGAATCGCTCGAGCGCTTCTCCGACGCGCTCGTCACCCGCTACCGCTCGACCATCTCCACCTGGTGCCCGGTCAACGAGCCGCTCGTGCTCGCCCTGTTCTCCGGCGACTTCGGGTTCTGGCCCCCGCACCAGCGCAAGTGGAAGGGCTACATGCCCGTCCTGTCGCGCATCGTCCAGGCCGTCAGCCGGTCGATCCGCGCGATCCGCCGGGCGCAGGGCGACGCGACCGTCCTCCTGTGCGACAACGTCGAGAACTACAAGACGCGCGTCCCCGAACTCGCCGTCGAGGTCCGCCGCCGCAACCTCCGCCGCTTCCTCGCGATGGACCTGCTGCTCGGCCGGGTCGACCGCCACCACCCGCTGTTCAACTGGGTCACGAGCTACGGGTTGTCCGAGCTCGACCTCGAGTGGTTCCGCACCAACCCGCAGACCCCCGACGTGCTCGGCTTGGACTATTACCCCCATTCGGACTGGCAGCTCGAAAAGTCCAACGGCCAGGTCAAGCAGCGGCGCGCCGAGAACCCGATCGGCGTCTACGGCATCGGCCACGCCTACTACAACCGGTACGGCCTGCCGATGATGGTGACCGAGACGAGCATCGAGGGCCAGCCGATCAACCGCGAGATCTGGCTCGAGCAGACGGTGGAAGACTGCAAGCGCCTCCGCGAGGAGGGCGTCCCGATGACCGGCTACTTCTGGTGGCCGATGGTCGACCAGGTCGACTGGGACGGCGCGCTCACCCACCGCGTCGGCAAGATCCACGAGGTCGGGCTGTTCAACCTCAAGCGCCAGGCCGACGGCACGCTCGCCCGCCAGGCGTCGCCGCTGGTGAAGCAGTACGCCCAGTTCGCGGCAGGGGGGCTGGAGCAGGTCGGCGCGCTGGCGGAACTTGCGGTCCCGGCCGACGAGGCCGACCAGGGCCCGCCGATCGGCTTCGAGTTCCCCACCGCCATCGCCGCCGGCATGGGCCAGGGCCTCGGCTTCGACGCGCCGACCGGCCCGACGCTCGTCGAGCTGCCGTCGGCCAAGTCGAACGGCAACGGCAATGGCCACGCGACCACCGTGCTCCGCAACGCCGACCCGGCCCCGGGCATGTCCGCCGAGCCCGCCGCCGCGTCGACCGTCAGCGGCTCGTCCGTCGAGGTGAAGTCGACCGACCGGTACGGCATCGTCGTCTTCAGCCACCTCCGCTGGGGCTTCGTCTGGCAGCGCCCGCAGCAGTTCCTCTCGCGGTTCGCCAAGAAGCACAAGATCCTCTTCGTCGAGGAGCCCTTCTTCGACATCCCCGAGGGCGCCGAGCCGCGGCTCGACTTCCACAAGGTGATGCCCAACGTCACCGTCGCCTGCCCGCACATGGCCCCGTCCTGGAACAAGAACCCCAAGCTCCCGGCCAAGCTCCGCGAGTTCACGACCGAGGCGATCGCCGAGCTGAACGACACCGGCGAGTTCGACGCCCCGCTGCTCTGGTACTACTCGCCGATGGACTCGGCCTGGAGCCTCGGGCACTTCAAGAACCGCGGCGTCGTGTACGACTGCATGGACGAGCTGAACCAGTTCACCGGCGCGCCCAAGTCGCTCGTGCAGAACGAGGCCCGGCTGATCGAGCACGCCGACGTCGTCTTCACCGGCGGGTACGAGCTCGGCGAGAAGAAGCGCAAGCAGCACGACTTCGTCCACACGTTCGGGTGCGGCGTCGAGATCGAGCACTTCGGCAAGGCCATGCTCGACGACACGGTCGTCCCGCCCGACGTCGACTTCATGCCCCGCCCGATCCTCGGCTGGTTCGGCGTCGTCGACGAGCGCGTC
>DASPKW010000122.1:0-19384 GCA_035627895.1 Tepidisphaeraceae bacterium
GGAGACGGTGGATTGGTAGGCGTCGCGCGCTCGCGTCTCGACTGTCATTCCGAAGTACTCCGAGGAATCTGGCCGGCGCGTCGGGGCCCGTTCGACGTTGGCGACTTGTGTTCGAGACCCGACTGGCAATGTCGAACCGGCCCAGGCACTCGAGGCCAGATCCCTCGTTCCTCGGGATGACAGTCCCAACGGTTGTGGCGAGAAGGGGTGCCCCGTTAGTTCGCGGCGAGATCCTTAGCTGCGCTCAGGATGACGGCGTAGCCCTCAATTCGTCCGCCGCCAGGGGAGGTTTGTGCCGCGCGAGCGGTGGATGGCGGTGGTCACGTCCCTCTTCCACTTCTCGTACTCTTCCGCGTCGCGCTGGGCGCGCAGGGGGGTCAGCTCGGACTCGGTCATCGTCTTGGGGAGCGTCGCGCCGGCGTAGCGGAGCGACTGGAGGTCGTTGTCGACGCGCCCGGAGAGGCCTTGGTACTTGTCGATTTCCTTCTGCCGATCGGCTTTGAACCCCGCGTCGGCGGACTCCTTGATCTGGGCCTTTCGGCTGGCGATTTCGGACTGGTACTTCGCCCGTTCTTCCATCAAATCGCTGACGCGCAGCCACCAAAGGCGGTCGTACGCCTTCTCCTTGAACTCGGCGATTTCCTTGGTGAACGGGTTGCCTTCGCGTTCGAGCTCGAGCAGGCGGTACAGGGCGATGTTGGGCTTGCCGGCCTCGCTCATCAGCCGGGCTTCGTCGATCGGCAGGTACTTCGGGTCCGAGAGCTTGGTGCTCATTTCCGGCGTGACGACGTCGTCGTTTCCGGCGGAAGGGGCGGGCGTCGCGGGCTTGGGCGGAGTCGGCTTGGGGGCCGCGGAGCTCGACCCGGTACCGGACGACGCCGGCTTGGCGGTGTCACCGCCGGGCGCCTTGCGCGGGGCGGGGCCTTCCTCGAAGATGCTCCGGGGCTTGGACGGCGCGGGGGCCGGCGGGGGCGTGACGACGACCGGCTTGTTGCGCTCGTTCTGCTTCTGGACGGCGACCACGATCCCAATGATTAGTGCGATCAACCCGACCACGACGACCCCGACCATGACGGCGGGGTTGGTGCCCTGGCGCTTCTTCGGCTTGCGCTTGGGCGCGTCGGAGGAGGTGGCGGTGCCCCACTCGTCAGGCTGCGTTTGGGGCGCGGCATAACCGGGAACGGCGCCGGGAACGGCGTACCCTGGTCGCGCGTAGGCGGCCGGGGCGGCGGGGGCGGGTTTGGCGAAGAAATCGACGTTGTCGTCGTCGTCCTGGACGAACCCGGCCGGGGCGGCCGGGGCGTAGGGCTGAGGCGGGGCGAACGTCGGCCGGGCGGGGGCGGCATAGGCGCCGGGTTGTGGCAGAGCGGCGGCGGGTTGGGGGACGTGGGCGACGGCGGCGGGCTGGGCGGCTTCGTCTTCCGTGACGCCGATGCCGTGCGGGTCGACCACGACGGTCGGCGCGTTGCTACCGGCGCCGAGCGAGATCATGTCGCCGGTGTTAAGGTACGACGGCTCGGCGATGCGCTCGCCATTGAGAAAGGTGCCCGCCTGCGAGCCGGCGTCCTGGACAACCCACCGGCCTTCGTGAACGAACAGCAGGCAGTGCTGTTTCCCGACCGAGGCTGAAGGGACGGAGACCTGCGCGCCCGAGGCCCGGCCGACGACGTTGGCCTGATCTGCGCCGCGCGGCTGGAGCTCGATCAGACTCTCGCCGAGGGAATGGGTGAGACGGATCTGCAGGCTCATGGCGGCGGTCTCCTCTTCGGGGTGGGGAAACGATTGTACTGCTCGACGGGTGAAGTAGGAAGAACGAAGGATCAAAGCAGTTGGGGCCGTTGCGTTGTGTAATCCGGCACGCGGTTCGCAGGCTGAGGCGGCATGGCGAGCATCAAAGACGTGCCGGTGGTGGTCAAAAAGATCGGCGTGATGGGCCTGGCGAAGAAGACGTGGGCCGAGGTGACCAAGGACGACGTGTTCACGTGGGGGTCGGCGCTGGCGTACGCGTGGATCTTCGCGATCTTCCCGTTCCTTATCTTTACGCTGACGCTGGCGCCGTACCTGCCGGGGGATGTTAAGGCCAGGGCGATGACGGAGATCAATAATGCGGCGATGACCGGGCTGGGGCCGGGCGAGGGGTCGCAGATGCTGGTGAACAGTATCAACGAGGTAATGACCAAGCCGCAGGGCGGGTTGTTCAGCGTGGCGCTGATCCTGGCGCTGTGGGGGGCGAGCGGCGGGATGAGCATGACGATGAGCGCGCTCGACAAGGCGTACTACGTGACGTGCGAGCGCGGATTCATCAAGCAGCGATTGGTGGCGATCGGGCTGACCGTGGCGACGGCGCTGCTGATCCTCACGGTGCTGTTCTTGTTACCGGTGGGGACGGCCATCGTCGAGTATCTATCGAAGAAGGGGTCGCTCGGGACGGTGGGGGTGTGGCTCGTGAACATTCTGCGGTACGTGGTGGCCGGGGCGCTGGGGTTCGTGACGGTGTCGCTGATTTACTACTATGGGCCGAGCATCAAGCAGAAGTGGCAGGCGGTGTCGCCGGGGGCGATCTTCACGGTGGTGGTGGCGGCGCTGTTGGCGGTGGGGTTCGGGTTCTACGTCTCGAACTTCGGGAGCTTTAACAAGACGTACGGCGCGCTGGGGGGGGCGATCATCCTGCTGTTGTTCTTCTACCTGACGGCGGTCGTGCTGCTGATCGGGGCGGAGTTGAACAGCGTGATCGACTTCGAGGTGTTGGGGGTGCAGCCGGGCGAGCGGGACTTCACGCGGAAGGTGGCGGCGGCGCAGGGGGATGCGGATGCGGCCAACGCGGCGGCGCCGGGATCGACTAAACCCGGTTCGCCCGGGAACGCGGGTGCGCCGACGGGCGGGGGCGGGTGGCGGCCGCAGCCGGCAATGGCGCGCGACGAGGAGGGCGGGTCGGCTAAGGGCGCGGTGGTGAAGTACGGGGCGATCGCGCTGGCGGCGCGGTGGGCGTGGAAGCGGTGGGCGCGGGCGAAGGCGCGGAAGCTAATCAAGTTGCGGACGGAGCGGGCGAAGGAGGTGCGCGATTACATCGCGCGGCGGCGGGCGGCGGTGAATTGACTACGAAAGTACGGGCGGCCTCGGGAGGCAAGAATGCCTCCGCTCACCCGCCCGGACAGACAAGAATGTCTGCCCCACTGAAGGCACGCGCTCCGGCAACGGGCGGCGCGATGGAAGGTATTGCGATTGACCCGGGCTGAGCCGCGCGGGCGTGTGAGGTGAATTGCGTTGAGCGCCGTTCGTAAATTCGTCGCCGCGATGGTCGCCCTGCTGTGCGTATTGGGCATCGTCGGGTACCTGGGTTACCTCGTGTACGACCAGGTGAGCCCGCGCAAGTCGGGGGGCGCGCCGGGGTGGTCGGTGGGGGACGAACGGATCGTGACGGCGGTTCGGGCGCGGCGGCGGGTGCCGCTGGCGCAGTTGCCGTGGACGCTGAATCTGAAGGATCCCGAAGAAGTGCTGGTGGCGACCGGGGCGGCGCCGTGGAAGGCGGTGGCACTGCCGGGGACGGGTGGGGCGGCGCCGCTGAAACTGGCGGAGGCGAGTTTGCCGGCGAAGTTCCCCCGGCGGGTGGCGGTGGACGACCCGATCGAGACGGTGGTGAAGTCGGCGGACGTGCCGTGGGAGCGGGTGACGCCGGGCGAGCGGCCGGTTCGGCTGTACGCGGCAGTGATGCCGACGATCAAGCGGATGCCCGACCCGCGGAAGCCGGACGCGATGGTGGTGGCCGAGTCGCGGCTGCCGTGGGTGCGGTCGGCGGAGGCGGAGTTTGTGCCGGTGTCGGTCCGCGAAGCGGCGGTGCCGAAGATCCCGGCGATGATCGAGGAGGCGACGGGGCCGGAGAAGGCTGCGCCGTCGAAGGCGGGAAGCGAGGCGCATTCGAGCGCGCGGGAGGGGGCGGAGGCGCGGTGAACGCGTGTTCACCGCGGAGACGCCGAGGGCGCACAGTAGTTGAATGGAGATCGAGGGGGGCGGGGTGACGAAGGGGAGATCAGGGCAGGCAAGAATGTCTGCCCCACTGGTGAGAGGGAAGCTAGCGGAGGACGCGAGATGGCGATCGGTCAGATGTCATGGCGGACGGCGGTGTTGGTGGCGGGGGTGACGCTGGGTGTGGCGGGCGCGGCGGGCGCGCAGCCGAAGCCGGGCGGGGCGGGGGATGGGGCTGGGCGCGGGAGCGGCAAGGTGCGGGCGATCGATACTGTGGGGACGGCCGAGCTGCTGAACCGGTTCGCGAGCGAGGACGCGGAGGTTCGGAAGGGGGCGATCGAGCATTTCAAAGAGCGGATCGCGAGCCAGCCGGCGCGCGTGCTCGATTTGCGGACGCAGGTGTTCAAGGCGCTGCAGACGGGCAAGCACTTCGACGAGGCGATCGACTTGGCGTGGTACGGGACCGTGACGGTGCCGCACGACACGCGGGCGGTGGAGGGGTTCGCGCAGGCGCGGGTGCGGGCGCTGCTGGCGGCGGGGAAGGCGGACGAGGCGCTGCAGGCGGCCAAGAGCTTGTTCAACGTCGCGACGATGGCGGGGACGAGCGAGGCGATCCTGCTGGTGGCCGAGACGCTGAACGCGGCGCGGCCGAAGGACAAGGAGAGCTTCAACAAGTTCCGCGAGGAGCAGATGGCGGGGGCGACGGCACAGCCGGCCGAGGGTAGTGCGCCGGAGTCGGTGCGGACGGCGAAGGGCGCGAAGAGCACGGTGCTGGAGTCGATCAAGGTCGACCCGGCGAAGTTCGAGCCGGTCCTGGCGAAGATGACGGGCGAGGATTACCAGAGCCTGATGGGGCGGGGGAATTTGCTGCTGATGGCGGACCGCGTAGCCGAGGCGCGCGAGGTGTTCGAGCGGATGTATTCTCTGGCCAGCGCGTCCGAACTGGTCGAAGCGAGCGAGGCGCTGGCGCGGACGATCAGGGCGGAAGACGGGACGATCGGGCGGGCGAACGCGTGGGTGTCGGCGATCAAGCCGAAGCCTGCGGCGGTGGCGCCTACGACTCCGGCGCCTGCGCCTGCGAAGTGAGTTTGGTTGAGATTTGAGAGGAATCCACGGAGCGAGCTCCGTGGGCTTTCTTTTGCGCGGGAATTGGTTGGGAAGTCGGGGGGCGCGTGGTAGGCTTTTTTGTATGAGCAGCACGCCACCACCGTTTCCGCCGCAGGGACAGCCGCCGTACCCACCGCAGCCCCCACAGGGGCCGTACGGGCCGCCGCCGCAGCCGCCGGGGATGTACCCGCCGCCACCGGGTTACGGGCAGCCGCCGTATGGCCAGCCGCCGCACGGGCAGCAGCCGTTGGGGTACGCGTCGCCGAACGCGGGGCCGGGGACGGGGGTGCTGTGTCCGCGGTGCGGGCAGTACGCGGCGAAGCAGGTGAAGTTCACGTGGTGGGGCGGGGTGCTGGGGCCGAAGTTGCTGAACCATCACAAGTGCGCGGCGTGCAGTTACACGTTCAACGGGAAGACGGGCCAGTCGAACGCGGCGGGGATCGCGATCTACACGGTCGTGGGGGTGGTGGTCGGACTGGTGTTGTTCTTCGTGTTCTTCTTTATGGCGCGAACGTTCTGAGGGAAGCGGGGATTCGCCGCGGAGACGCAGAGGGCACCGAGGGGGCGCAGAGAAGGCGCGACCGATGGCGGGGTTCGTGGGGCACGTGCCCGATGCGGGGTACGATTTCAGGCTCGGATCGCAAATCGGTGTGGAAAACAGGTTCGGCGTGCTGGCGTATCAATGAGTGGTGGAGGCGTCGGCGCCGTTGGGCGCGCCGAGCAAGCTCGGCGGCTGAAAGGGGTATTTCGCGACGGGGCTCGGTGATTGATGGGTTGTAGGTCGATCGGCACACTTGCTGGGATTGCACTCGGGTTGCTCGCGCTGCGCGCGGGCGCCGATGACCGCGTGGACTTCGCTCGGGACGTGCAGCCGATTCTGTCGGACGCGTGTTATCACTGCCACGGGCCCGACGAGCATGGGCGGAAGGCGAAGCTGCGGGTGGACACCAAGGAGGGGGCGTTCAAGGTGGTCGACGGGAAGCCGCTGATCGTGCCGGGGAAGGCGGGGGAGAGCGAACTGGTCCGGCGGCTCACGACGAAGGACGAAGACGATTTGATGCCGCCGCCGGACTCGAACCGGAAGCTGACGGCCAAGCAGGTGGAGACGATCCGGCGGTGGGTGGAGCAGGGGGCGGAGTGGGGCGAGCACTGGGCGTTTCGGCCGATTGTTCGGCCTGCGGTGCCGAAGCCGCGGACGGCGTGGGGGCACAATAGGATCGACGCGTTCGTGCTGGCTCGGCTCGAGAAGGAGCGACTGGCACCGGCGGACGAGGCGGCGCGGGCGGCGCTGATCCGGCGCGCGACACTGGACCTGACGGGGCTGCCGCCGACGATGGCCGAGGTGGAAGCGTTCGTCGCGGACACGTCGCCGGACGCTTACGACAAGGTGGTGGATCGGCTGCTGGCATCGCCGCGGTACGGCGAGCGGCTGGCGAGCGAGTGGCTGGACTTGGCGCGGTACGCGGACACACACGGGTACCAGATGGACCGGTATCGCGCGACGTGGGCGTACCGGGATTGGGTGATCAAGGCGATCAACGAGAACCTGCCGTTCGACCAGTTCGCGACGTGGCAGCTCGCGGGCGATCTGCTGCCCAATGCGACGAAGGAGCAGCGACTGGCGACGGCGTTCAACCGGCTGCACACGCAGAACGAGGAGGGGGGGATCGTCGAGGAGGAGTTCCGGGTCGCGTACGTGACGGACCGGGTGAACACGTTCGGGACGGCGTTCCTGGGGATGACGTTCGAATGTAGCCGGTGCCACGACCACAAGTATGACCCGATCTCGCAGAAGGACTTTTACGCGATGTTCGCCTTTTTTCAGAACATTGATGAGAGCGGGCAGACGACGTATTTCACGGACGCGACGCCGGTGCCGGCGATGCTGCTGAGCACGGAGGAACAGGATCGAAAGCTGGCGGAGTTGGAGCGAAAGGTGGGCGAGGCGGAGCGGGGGCTGACGGCGGCGCGGGTTGAGGCGGCGGGGAGGGCACAGGCGTTTTGGGCGATGCCGCGCGAGGGGCGAGCCCCGGCCGTCGTGCCGGTGGGCGCGTGGGCGTTCGACCGGATCGAGAAGAACGCGGTGAAGAGCGAACTGCCGAACGGGAAGCCGGCGGTGGCGTTCGAGGCGACGACGGTCGTGGCGGCGCCGACGGGGATGGCGGCGAAGCTGAGCGGGGAGAACGGGTTTCGGCTGCCGGACGTCGGGCACTTCTCACGCAGTGATCCGTTCACGATCGACTTGGTGATCACGCCGGGCGAAATCGCGCCGCGGCAGGTGGTGCTGCACCACTCGAAGGCGCCGATCGACGCGGGCAGCCGGGGGTACGAGGTGCTGCTGGAGGACGGGCGGGTGGCGGTGGGGCTGCACCACATGTGGCCGGGCAACTCGCTGAAGGTGGCGACGCGCGACGCGGTGATGCGGGCGGGGGCCGAGGCGCGGGTGACGGTGACGTACGACGGGTCGAGCCGGGCGGCGGGCGTCCGCGTGTACGTGGGTGGCGCTTTCGTCGCGTTGGACGTCGTGCGCGACGGGCTGACGAAGGACATCACGTACGGCGGGAAGGAACCGGAGCTGACGGTCGGCCAGCGGTTCCGGGACAACGGGTTCCGCGGCGGGATGATCCACCGACTGGCGGTATTCGACCGGGAGCTTTCGCCGCTGGAGGTGCGGGATTACCGGCATCCGACTGCCGGCGCGGTCGCCAAACTGTGGGCCGGCGGGGCGGGCGCAGCGCCGGCCGACGAGCGGGAGGCGGACGGGTACTACGTCGAGGTAGTCGCGCCCGAGGTGCAAAAGGCGAAGGCGGCTCTCCGGACGGCGCGAGCCGAGCACGCGAAGTTCGTCAACGCGATCCCCGAGTTGATGGTGATGCGAGAACTCCCGCAGCCGAAGCAGGCATTCGTGCTGAAGCGCGGGGCGTACGATGCGCCGGGCGATGCGGTGTCGGCCGAGACGCCGCGGGTGATGCCGAAGATGGCGGAGGGGCTTCCGAGGAACCGGCTCGGGCTGGCGAAGTGGCTGGTCGATCTGGCGAACCCGCTGATTGCGCGGGTGACGGTGAACCGGGCGTGGCAACAGATGTTCGGCAGGGGGATCGTGGAGACGAGCGACAATTTCGGGCTGCAGGGGAGTCCGCCGACGCATCCGGAGTTGCTGGATTGGCTGGCGCGGGTGTTCGTCGATGATTTGAAGTGGGACTACAAGGCGCTGCTGAAGCTGATCGCGTCGAGCGCGACGTATCGGCAGTCGTCGCGGGCTTCGGCGGAGTTGCTGGCGCGCGATCCACAGAACGAGCTACTGGCGCGGGGGCCGGCGCGACGGCTCACCGCGGAGATGCTGCGGGACCAGGCGCTGGCGGTGAGCGGGCTGCTGGTGGAGAAAGTGGGCGGGCCGAGCGTAAAGCCGTATCAGCCAGCGGGGCTGTGGGAAGAGATCGCGATGGGCCGGCCGAATTACGGGCAGGGGAAGGGGGCGGATCTGTACCGGCGGAGCTTGTACACGTTCTGGAAGCGGACGGTGCCGCCGCCGGCGATGATGACGCTGGACGCGGCGGACCGGAGCTACTGCACGGTGAAGCGGCAGAGCACGAGCACGCCGTTGCAGGCGCTGGCGCTGCTGAACGACGTGCAGCAGGTCGAGGCGGCGCGGCAGGTGGGGCAGCGGATGATCAAGGAAGGTGGGAAGAGTGATGGCGAGCGCGCGGCGTGGGCGTTTCGGCTGGTGACGGGAAGGGCGGCGGGCGAGAAGGAATTGGCGGTGCTGGTGCGCGTTTTGGCGGAGCAGCGGGCGATCTTTTCGGCCGAGCCGGGGGCGGCGAAGAAGTTGATTAGTATGGGGGAGTCGAAGGCTGATGCGGCGGTGGATCCGGTGGAGTTGGCGGCGGGCACCGTGCTCGCTCAGGCGCTGCTGAATCATGATGAGGCGTTGATGCGGCGGTAGATCTTGTTGTGGCACGGGCATCTTGCCCGTGCTGGAGGTGTTGCAGGCGGGTGAGTCCGGAAGGTTGCGTCGCTCGCACGGGCAAGATGCCCGTGCCACAAGGAACGAGATGACTTCTCTCTGCAACAACGTCAATTACTCGCTTAACCGCCGGGACTTTCTCGGGCGGACTACGGTGGGCATCGGCGGGGCGGCGCTGATGTCGCTGTTGAACGCGGATGCGGCGCGGGCGGCGGCGCCGGCGGTTGCAAACCCGTTCAAGGGTGTGCTGGACGCGCCGCACTTCGCGCCGCGGGCCAAGCGGGTGATCTACCTGTTCATGTCGGGCGGGCCGTCGCAGCTCGACTTGTTCGACCACAAGCCGCTGCTGAACGAGCGGAACGGGACGGATTTGCCCGAGTCCGTGCGGAAGGGACAGCGGCTGACGGGGATGAGCGGGAACCAGGCGACGCTGCCGCTGGCCGGGTCGGTGTTCAAATTCGCGCGGCACGGCAAGTCCGGGGCGACCGTGTCGGACCTGATGCCGTATACGGCTAAGGTCGCCGACGAGTTGTGCTTCGTGAAGTCGCTGCACACGGAGGCGATCAACCACGACCCGGCGATCACGTTCTTCCAGACGGGGCACCAGCTCGCCGGCCGGCCGAGCATGGGGGCGTGGCTGAGTTACGGGCTCGGGAGCGCGAACGAGAATCTGCCGGCGTTCGTGGTGCTGATCTCGAGGGACCGGATCGACCAGCCGCTGTACGCGCGGCTGTGGGGGAACGGGTTTTTGCCGAGCGTGCACCAGGGGGTGCAGTTCCGGTCTGGGGGCGATCCGGTGCTGTTCCTGAAGAACCCGGACGGCGTGTCGGGGGCGGGGCGGCGGAAGATGCTCGACGCGCTGGCGGAGCTGAGCGCGATCCAGCACGCGGACCTGGGCGATCCGGAGATCAACGCGCGGGTGGCGCAGTACGAGATGGCGTACCGGATGCAGACGAGCGTGCCGGACGTGATGGACTTGTCCGGCGAGCCGGCGAGCACGTTCGAGCTTTACGGGCCGGAGGCGCGGACGCCGGGGACGTTCGCGGCGAACTGTCTGCTGGCGCGACGGCTCGCCGAGCGGGACGTGCGGTTCATCCAGCTCTATCACCCCGGGTGGGATCATCACGGCGGGCTGCCGCGGGGGATCGTGCGCCAAGCGAAGGACGTCGACCGCGCGAGCGCGGCGCTGATCACGGATCTAAAGAGCCGCGGAATGCTGGACGACACGCTGGTCGTCTGGGGCGGGGAGTTCGGGCGGACGAACTATTCACAGGGGAAGCTGACGGCGGACAATTACGGGCGCGATCACCACCCGCGGTGCTTCACCGGCTGGCTGGCGGGCGGGGGGATCAAGCCGGGCGTGACGTACGGGGCGACGGACGAGTTTGGGTACAACGTCGCCGAGAATCCGGTGCACGTGCACGATTTGCAGGCGACGCTGCTGAACCAGCTCGGCCTGGATCACGAGAAGCTGACCTACAAGTCCCAAGGGCGGCATTACCGGCTCACGGACGTACATGGGCACGTGGTGAAGGCGATTTTGGCGTAAGGTGTCGCGCTCCGAGGCGGGGGACTGCCCCATTCGGGGCATCGGGAATGAAATGGGACGGGGCGGGGTTTCCTCTCTCGAACGCGACCGACTGACTGACGCGAGTCGGCAGTCGTGAATCACCACCTACAACCCACGCAGGAGACCACGCCATGCCCCGCCAGCAGATGGAATCGCTCGAAGTGCGCGCCCTCATGTCCGCGACGCTCGACAACGGTAACCTGGTGATCACCGGGACCGAGCAGGCCGACGACATCATCGTCCAGCCGTTCGGGTCGCGGCACGTCGTCGTCAACGTGAACGGCGACGAGACGTTCTTCCGCACGTTCTTCGTCAACAAGATCACCGTGAACGCGCTGGGCGGCGACGACCGCGTCGAACTGCAGGTGGCCCGGCAGTCGTTCATCTCGGGCGGGGCCGGCATCGACACGCTGATCGGCGGGTCGGGCTCGGACACGATCGACGGCGACCAGGGCAACGACCAGGTCTTCGGCAACAAGGGCAACGACACGCTCGTCTGGGACCCGGGCGACGGGTCGGACTTCTTCGAGGGCGGCAAGGGGTTCGATAACTTCCTGTTCAACGGCTCCGACGGGGCGGAGGTCATGGCGGCGACGGCGAATGGCAACCGCGTGACGTTCACGCGGAACCTCGGCAACATCGTCATGGACGTCGGCTCGGCCGAGAAGATGACCGTGATCGCCAAGGGCGGGGCCGACCAGATCACGGTCAACAACCTGGCCGGCACGTCGATCCAGCAAGTGGTGATCGACGCCGGGGCGGGCGACGACGTGTTGAACGGCGGCAACCTCGCCGAGATCCTGCTCGGCGGCGAGGGCAACGACACGATCGACGGAAATCAGGGGAACGACTCGATGCTGGGTGACGCGGGCGACGACCTGCTCATCTGGGACCCGGGCGACGGGTCGGACCTGGTCGTGGGCGGGGTCGGCAATGACCGCCTCCTGTTCAACGGCTCGAACGGCGACGAAGTGTTCACCGCGACGGCGGTCGCGAAGTTCAACCGGACGATCTTCACGCGGGACCTCGGGAACATCGTGATGGACGTGCGGTCGACCGAGACGCTGGACCTCGAGGCCAAGGGCGGGGCCGACACGGTGACGATCAACGACCAGACGGTGAGCGCGGTTCGGACGGTGAACGTCGACTTGGAGTCGGCGACCGACTCGAACACGCCGGACGACAAGGCCGACGAGGTGACGGTGACCGGGACGCGCTTCGCCGACACGATCACGGCGGCCGGGCCGGCAGCCGGGCCGGCCGCGATCACCGGACTTTCGGCGACGGTGAACGTGAAGGGCGCGTCGGCCGACCTCGACGAACTGACGATCGACGGGCTGGCCGGCAACGACACGATCGACGCGGCGGCGGTGGCGGCCGGGACGTTCCGGGTCGTTAACCTCTACGGCGGGCTGGGCAACGACTCGGTCAAGGGCAGCGCGGGCGTCGACATCATGTCCGGCGCTGAGGGCAACGACCTGCTCGACGGCCAGCAGGGCAACGACTCGGCGTGGCTCGGCTCGGGCGACGACACGTTCGTCTGGGATCCAGGCGACGGCAGCGATTTGGTCGAGGGCCAGAAGGGCACCGACACGCTGCGGTTCAACGGGTCCGGCGGGGCCGAGAACATGACGGTCACGCCCAACGGCGCGCGGTTCACGTTCTTCCGAAATTTGGGCAACATCACGATGGACATGGGGACGACGGAGAAGGTGGACGTGTTCGCGGCGGGCGGGGACGACACGATTCTGGTCGGCAATCTGGTCGGGACGGGGCTGGCGAGCGTGTTCGCCGACGGCGGCGAGGGGAACGACACGCTCGACCTTCGCAACGACGCGGGCGTGGCGGTCACGAACCAGAACGTGGAGAACGTGCTGCAGTGAGTCAGGCGTGGGTGAGCAAGGGGTAAAGCAGAGGATCCCGGGCCCCCAGTGCCCGGGATCCTTGTTTTGTTGGGGTGCGCGTGAGGCAACCGCGCGCAACGTCCGCGGTAGACAGGTGCGGGGACGCGTTCCCGGCGCGCGTCCGAGTTTCGTTACCCGACGGATCCGGGGCGGCGCTTCGGGCAAAGCCCGTGTGCTGTGCCCCGGCTTGTTTCAGACGCAGGAGTCTTCATGCGGTCGATGTTGCTCGCCTTGACGGTGCTCGCGCCGCTGGCTTACGCCCAGCCCAAACCGCCGGCGCCAGCCCCGCCGGGGAGCAAGGTCGAGCGTGACATCGCGTACGTGCTCAACGGCGACAAGGCGCAGGTGCTCGACATTTACGTGCCGGAGAAGGCGTCGGCCAAGCCGCTGCCGCTGATCGTGTGGGTGCACGGGGGCGGTTGGAAGGGCGGGAGCAAGAACGGCGGGCCGTTCGCGGCGTTCCTGAGCGAGGGGTACGCGGTCGCGAGCGTCGAGTACCGGTTCAGCCAGGTCGCGCCGTTCCCGGCCCAACTCCAGGACTGCCAGGCCGCCGTCCGATGGCTGCGGGCAAATGCGGCCAAGTACAACGTCGACCCGGACAAGTTCGGCGCGTGGGGCGCGTCGGCGGGCGGGCACCTGGTCGCGCTGCTCGGTACCGAGGGCGGGAAGAAGACGTTCCCGGCGATCGGCGGGAACGAGGGCGTTTCCGACCGCGTGCAGGCGGTGTGCGACTACTACGGGCCGGCCGATTTCACGACCGTGGTCGAGCAGGCGGGGAAGCTGGACCCGTCGATCAAGTTCATGTACAAGTTTGAGGGGGAGAAGGACCCGTACTGGAACCTGATCCAGGCCAAGCCGGGGCCGACGGAGGCGAAGGCCAAGGCGGTCAGCCCGACGACGTACGTGACGAAGGACAACCCGCCGTTCCTGATCTTCCACGGGACGGCCGACCCGCAGGTGCCGTACGCGCAGAGCGAGCAGCTCGCGGGGCTGCTGGCGAAGGCGGGCGTCCCGGTGATCCTCCAGCGGATGCCGGGGGTCGGTCACGGCGGGGGGCCGTTCGGCGGGCAGGCGGTGCGCGGGCTGGTCAAGCGGTTCTTCGACAAGCACTTGAAGGGCGAGGACGTGAAGGTCGAACCACTGCCGGAGGAAATGATGACCGCGCCACCGAAGGCGGCGACGACGAAGTAGTCGCCCACGCCGATACCCGTGGAGTCGGATTCGCACCGAAGTCGCAAGGGAAACGGGGGCGCGAGTTGGCGCTTGGGGGCGGGGGCGGCATTGGTGTTCTTGGTCGGGCGGGCCCGCTGACCCGCAAGCGGGTGTGCTGCGCACACGTCGTCACGCGAGCTTTCTGCGGCGTGTGTCGACCCAGACAGAGACGAACACGTAGAACGCCGGGTACGCGAGCGACGCCGTGACGATCCGCGGGTCGGTTCGCGGGTAGTCCAAAGCCATCCAGACGAGCACGGCCGTCCAGGTGACCGCGCCGATCATGATCGGCCATTTCCACGGGCGCGGGGCGAGGTTCGGATAGATGAAGCGGACGGGCAGGACGGTGAGGATCGTCAGCGCGACGATGACGATCGCGCCGGGCCAAGGGCCGGCGGCGGCGTGCCACAGGCCGGCGTAGAACGCGACGACGTTCCAGTACGACGGGAACCCGAGGAAGAACCCGGCCTGCTCGTCCTTCGCGCCCTTGTTGGCGAACCCGAACAAACTTGCGACCATCGCGGGTACGACCCACGCGGCGGCGGGCTGCGGGACCCAGCCCATCCGCCAAACAAGCATGAGCGGGACGAACGTGTACGAGAGGTAATCGACCAGGTCGTCTATGCTGCGCCCGTCGATCTTCGGGACCGATCGCTTGATGTCGACGGCGCGGGCCATTGGGCCGTCGAGGGCGTCGATCAGGACCTGGATGGCGAGGTACAGGAACACGAGCCGCGGGTCGGGCGCTGGCGAGCAGATCTCGGCCATCGCGAGGAATACCGGCAGTATTCCGAGCGCGGTGAACAGGTGGACGGCGTAGCCGGCTGCGGCGCGCCCGGCGGCGACGCCGGGCGACGTCGGAGGGGTTCCGGGGTCGGCCACGACCGTACCGTCGCCGTCGAGCGGGCGGGCGATCGAGCGGTCTGACATGGCGTTGAGGTCAACCACGCGCGCCCCCGCCGGCCGCGGCCCCCTCGCGTTCCTGCTGCGTGTCGACGATTTCGCGGGCGTCCTCGTGGTCCTCGGCGGTCGGCTTCGACTCGGATTGCGCGTCCCGCGCCGCCTCGGGCTGGCAACTCAGTTCGATCAGCATCGGGAAGTGGTCGGACCCGACCTCGGGCAGTACGCGCAGATCGATCAGCTTGAACTCGTTCGAGTGGAAGACGTGGTCGAGCGGGAACCGGAACAGCCGACTCTGGGCGTTGAAGCTGTTGTAGGGCCCGCGGCCGCGGCGCGGGTCGAGCAGGCGCGAGAGGCGGAGGAACAGCTGAGTGGTGAACGACCAGGCGACGTCGTTCAGGTCGCCGCACACGACGACGGCGACGTCGCGCTCGGTCGCGCCGATCTCCTTGCCGACGGTGACGAGCTCGGCGTCGCGCGGGGCCGAGTCCTGGTCGCGGAGCGGCTCGGGCGGGCGCGGGTGGAGGGCGTGCAGGCGGACGCGCTGGCCGTCGCGCAGGCGGAGCGTGAGGTGGGCCGACGGCACGTCGTCCTGCACGACGAACCGGACCTCGGGCTCGCCGTCGAACGCGAGCCGCGAGTAGATCGCCATGCCGTAGTAGTTCTCGAGGGGGCGGCGGAGGCGGTGCGGGTAGTCGGCCGCGAGCGCCGCGATCGCCGCGTCCCACTTCGCGTCCACCTCGACGGCGACGACCACGTCCGGGTCGGCCGCGCGGATCACGCGCAGCCACTTGTCGTGCTGGTCGTTCTCCATCAGCACGTTGGAGATGACCAGGCGGAACGAGTCGTCGCCGGGCGGGTTGGGCGACCGCTTCACCGCCTGGGGCGCGAGCGGCGTGTAGGGGAAGATCAGCCAGACCTGCCGGACGAACACGAAGGCCAGGCCGGCGAGCGCGAGCCAGTCCCACCAGCCCGTGCGGAACCAAATCGCGTACGGCACGGCGACGACCACCGCCAGCCCCGCGACGAGGTTGCGCGGGAAGTCCCACCCGCGCACGTACCAGTGAGGGTGCTTGCTGAAGTTGATCAGCGTGCCGGTGATCATCCACCAGGCGAGGAGTGCGAGAACGATGTGCAGGACGGTCGTCATCATCGGCGTGGCCGCCGCCGAAGGGCGGGCGAAGGAATCTGTTGTACGCGCTTTGCCCTCGCGCGCCAGCGCGCAATCGCTGAGTCCCAGTGCCGACAATTGACAATTGACAAGAACCGATTGACAAATCCTACATGCCCCCCGCGTTCAACATCCGCCCGTACCGACCCGCGGACCTTCCGCGCCTCCAAGAGATCACCGCGCACACGTTCGGCCCGGTCTCGATCGACCGGAATATGGAGGAGCGCCTCGGCCCGTTCGGGACCGGCGACTGGAGCACGCGCAAGGTCGCGGCGATCGCCGACGACTGCCGGCTGCAGCCGGACGGGATCTTCGTCGCCGAGGAATCGGTGACCGGCGAGGTGATCGGGTACGTGACGACGCGCCTGTTCGCCGCGAGCCGGATCGGCCAGATCCCTAATCTCGCGGTCGACCCGGCGCATCAGGGCAAGGGCCTGGGTCGGGCGCTGATCGAACACGCCGTCGCGTTCTTCCGCGAGCGCGGGATGGAGGTCGCCAAGATCGAGACGCTCGACCAGAACCCGATCGGGCAGAAGCTGTACCCGAGTTTGGGGTTCAGAGAGGTGGCGCGGCAGATCCACTACGCGATGCGGTTGTAGCGGCGTCATCTCCCTTCGCACCGGGCTAGCCGCTTCAGCGGCTAGTCGGAGTCGAGAGGCAATATTCCGCGACTCACGAATGCCTCGCGTCGCGGTCGACCGCTAATCCCCATGGACCCCGCCCCCCTCACGCGCGAGTTCGTCCTCGCCAACCGGATCGAAGCCGCGCTGTGGGCCGGTATCGCGCTCGGCTTCCTCGTCCAGTGTTTCCGCACGCGCGGCCGGGTCCGCCGAACCTGCGCCATCGCGTTCGCCGCGTTCCTCGCGTTCGGCGGGTCGGACTGGGTCGAGTCGCACACCGGCGCGTGGTGGCGGCCGTGGTGGCTGCTCGTGTGGAAGGGGGCGTGCCTGGCGGTGTTCGCGGGGTTGCTCTTCGATCACGTGAGGCGTCGGCGACGCGGCGACGCGGCTGTACATGACGAACATGTTTAGCCGCGACCCGTAGGGCAAGCGCAGCGCCGCCAGGAGACGAGGGCGATCGATTTGCATGAGGCGCCGATTGCGAGACGCGCGACGG
The DNA here is from genome assembly GCA_035627895.1 of Tepidisphaeraceae bacterium. GTDB lineage: Bacteria > Planctomycetota > Phycisphaerae > Tepidisphaerales > Tepidisphaeraceae > DASPKW01. The sequence goes on from DASPKW010000122.1 coordinate 16,908, forward strand.
GTACCGCGAACACGCGCGCGCCTGCGGGCGGCGCTGTCGCTTGCCCTACGGGTCGCGGCTAAACGTGGACGGATCGCGAGGGCACGCGCGCCCTCACCCGCGCACGGCGTCCCAGAAGAAGTACGCGCCGGCCGCGGCGATCGCCAGTGACGCCGCCGGCACCGCCCACCGGCCGACCCACGCGCGCGGCGCGTCCGCCGGGCGGCCCCAGCGCCGGGCGGCCAGCAATAGTGCGAACAGCGGTAGTACCACGACTTGGTGGCCGACTTCCACGCCCGCGCCGAACGCGACGAGCGCAGTCGCGACGGCTGACGCGGGCATTTCGGTCATCGCCCCGCGGAGTTCGCCCGCGAACCCGAGGCCGTGGAAGAGGCCGAAGGCGAACGCGATCGCCAGCCGTGCCCGGCCGCGCGTGGTGGACGGCCAGATCACGTTGTGGAGCGCGATCGCGACGATGCTGCCGGTGATCATCCCCTCGACGACCTTCTCGGGAACGTGGAGCCAGTCGAGCCAGCCGACGGCGGACAGCGCGAGCGTCAGCGTGTGGGCGAGCGTGAACGTCGTTACGACCGCGAGCAAGTCCCAGAGCGAGCGGACGACCAGCACCAGCGCACAGACGAAGAGGATGTGGTCGAGCCCCTTGGGCCGGCCCGATTCGTCATCCCAAGCGACGATGTGATCCCAGCCGAGTTTGTAGTAGGTTTTGGCGGTCGCCCACGTGTCGAAGCGAGTCGGCAGGGGAGTAGCGGCGGGCGGGGTGGCCACTGCGGTGGGCCACGTGCACCCGTACTCGATCTTCTGCGTGCCCGCGATTGCCGCCGCCTCCCACTCGCCTTGGTCCGCCTGCCGCACACGAACGACGCACCCGACCTGCCACTGGTAGTCGACGAGGAACGTCTGCCCGAGCCCCACGAGTTCGGGCGGACTAGCGAGCGCGTACTCGATCCGGTACGTCGCCATTCCTGTCGCGGCGTCGCCGGCCTTCTCCGCCGGTGGCTTGGCCGACACGACGCGTCCCGGCACCACGACGTTGTCCGCACTGATCCGCAGGTGCTTGAGGAAGTACGCCGAGTGCCTCTCGACCATTGCGGGCCATTGGTCGGCCGGCGCGGGCGTCGCCTGCTGCGCCCCGGGTTGCCCGCCGTTCTCGACGAGCAGCACCTGTTCCATCGAGACGCGCGCGTCGACCGTGACCTTGTCGCGCGAGATCACGACGTCGAGGGCGTGTTGGACGACGGGGTGGGCAGCGACCGGAAGGGCGGCGATGAAGAGCAGGGCGATCGCGGCTCGGATCATGGGCGGAGCTTCTCCTTCACTCGTGCCAGGAATTCCTCCGGAAGCAGGGCGTACGGCCGGAACTTCTCCATCGTGCCCTGTTCCTCGCTGTACGCCAGTGCCCGGAACATGCCCAGCTTGTTCGCGGCCGGCGAGTCGATCAGGTTCGACGAGTCGTTGGCGGACATCTGGAACAGCACGCGGTTGTCGAACTCGCGCATGCTCGAGCGATCGAGCGTGCGCTCGATGCTGACGGGCGTGTCGATCCACGCGATCACGTGCAGGCCGAAGCCCGGGCCTTCTCGCAGCAGGTCTGCGAAGGCCTTGTCGGCCGCTACCTTTTTCTCGCCGCCGTCGTCGGACATGGACGAGCCGAAACTGAACCCGCTGTCCTCGCTCTTGCGGAGGGCGCGGAACCGCTGGAGGCCGAAGACGACGATGTAGACGGCGGGCGCCGCCTGATCGTCGGCCGATTGCCGCCGCGCCTGCTCCTCGGCCAGTTTCGCCATCGTCTCTTCGACCGCCCGGTACTCGACGACCTCGACCTCCTGGGGCACGACTTCGCGCACCTTCGGCAGGATGCCGGTCAAATTCGAATCCGCCGGCGTCCCGTCGAACAGGACGAACCGGCAGCTCGTCTTCGAGTGCTGGGCCGCCAGCGAGACGATCATCGCCTGCACGAGTGCCATTGCGCTCTCGTCCTGCTGGCCGATGACGAGGATGTTGCTCCCGCTCTGCCGGCGGAGGGCGATCCCGGAGGGGTCCTTGATCGCCACGGGCTCGCCGAGATACCCGACCGGCGCGGCGGGGGGCGGAGCGCTTTCGTTCGGCCGCGGCCCGTCCAGCAGCGCCCGCAGGCGCACGTTCTTGGTCACGTCGGCGGGGGCGTTGCCTTCGAAGACGACGGCCGGGTCGCCGTAGAACGCGTTCTCGCGCTTGGTCTTGGCGAGCACCGCGGAGAGGAACTCGTCCCGCTGTTCGTCCGGCAGCCACGCGACCTGGAACGGGCTGTTCGCCTCGACCAGCCCGCCGGCGTCGTTGTAGATCGCCTCGCCGGGTCGCGTCAGCAGCCGCGCGGCGGAGTTGTTGTCGCCGAGGATGAGCTGACTGTCCGCCTCGCTCGTCTGCAGTGCGATGCGGATGGCCATCTGGCCGATCGTGCTGCGCGACAGGCCTGAAGTTCCGCCGATGGTTTGGGAACC
>DASPKW010000123.1:0-3900 GCA_035627895.1 Tepidisphaeraceae bacterium
GGTCTTGTTCTGCATGCGAGCGACTCCTCTTCCCCCTGCCTACCCCCGCCCGCCCCACACCGTTGCGGTGCGGGCCCTACGGGCGCAAGACGGCAGGGCCGCTTTAGCGGCCCTGTTCTAGACGCCCCCGCTCAATACGCGATCACAATCTTCCCCCCGCCCCGCACCTCTCCCGTCAACCGCTTCACCCCCAGCTTCGGGTGATACGCCTCAAACGTGTACCGCCCCTCGGGCAACCCCGGCATCTCGAACCGCCCCGACTCGTCCGTCACGGCCGCCCACGGGTGGTCGGTCACCAGCACCTGGCACCGCGCCCACTGGAAGATGTCGGACCGCACCTCGACCCGCCCCGGCGACTCGAATGCGTACGGGAACGACGAGCCGACCGTCGGCAGCGCGACGTTGAACCCGTCGCCGACGTCGCGGCCGCCCGGCGGCGGCGTCTGCCGCGTCGCGTGCGCGTTGGTCAGCGCCGGCCAGGCGTTGCGCACGACCAGGCGCTGCCCGACCCACACGATTTTCGCCTGCTCGACGAAATCGAAGTCGCGGAACACCAGGTCGACGCCCGGGTGCGGCCCGGCGCCCGTCTGCGACCGGGGCGGGTCGAGCACGTAGACCAGCACGCCCGCCACGCCGCCCCCTGGCGTCAGCTCCGACCGCGTGTCGAACACGTTGTCGTCCCCCGCCGCGGTCGGCCCCCCGCCGCGCATCGGGTACGGCCCGCGCGCGGGCGTCGGCGTGGCGCCCGCGTACCGCACGACGCCGGTCACCCGGTCGGGCGCCGGGCGCCATACGTGCCACACGACCCCGGCGCCGAGCAGCGCGATCACGGCGTAAGCCGCGCGCCGGTAGAACGTGATTGGACGGATCGACGGCGCGCCCACGCCGCCATCGTCGCCTCAGACCGTTCCCGCGGCAACACGGCAGGGCGGGGGGCGGGGCCACCCACGGCCCCGCCCCCGCGCGCACCTGCACTTGGTGAATCAGCCGATCTTCTGCTGCTGGCCCGACGTCGTATCGTCCATCTTCTTCTGCACGTTCGACGACAGCGTCTCCGCCTGGTTGAACGCGCTCATCAACTGCTGAATCGCGAAGTTGCCGATGCGATCGTTCCCCTCGAGTTGCTTCGACCGCCCGCCGAGCCGCGCCCGGACCCCGTCCGCCGGGCTCGCGTCACGCCCGCTGACGATGATGATCCCGCGCTCCGCGAACGAGTTCCCGCCCGGCGTCCGCCCGCCGACCACGATGATCCCGGCCTTCGTCGCCGCGTCGGTGGCGCCCGCCTTGTCCGGCGACCCGCTCTTCCCGCTGACGATAATGATCCCGCGCTCGGCGAGGTCGCTCACCGGCCCGCCGCCCGACTGCTGCGCCCCGCGGAACACTTCCGTCCCGACCGCCTTCAGGGCCGCCGCGGGCGACTTGAGCGCGGCCGACACTGGCGCCGCCGCCGCCGTCGCGTACGACGACACCGCGGAACTCAGCTTCGCGACCGACTGAGCAAGGTTGACCATGGCCGTCTCCGGTAGGGGTGGTGACTGGTCCGCGACCCCTCGGGCGGCCGGCAAGGCGTCCCGCGTCGCAGACGGCCGGTTATCGGCGCGCACCAAGCCCCGTTGCGGAGATCGCAAAAGAATCCCTCCTCAATTTCGCCCGCCCCTCATCTCCTCATCTCCTCCTCCCCGTGTCTCCTTGTCTCCTTGTCTCCCCCACACCTACCCCCACATCCCCGCGATCTTCTTCCGCACGTCGCTCACCATCCCCGTCGCCCCCGGCCGGTCCCCGCCCGCCGCCCTCGGCTCCAGCTTCACCCGCTCGAACTGCCCCACGATCGCCTCCGGCAAAAACCGCGTCAGCTGCGCGTACGAGTGCTTGTCGCCCAGCCGGTGCTTCTTGTGGTAGTACTTCAGCGGGAACACCACATCCAAAAAGTCCTTCGCGCGCGTGAGCGCCACGTAGAACAGCCGCCGCTCCTCCTCGATCTCCGCGTCCGACCCGGTCGCCATGTCGGACGGAATATTCCCGTCCGCCGCGTGCAGCACGTACACGCAGTCCCACTCGCACCCCTTCGCCGAGTGGATCGTCGACAGGATCAAATAGTCCTCTTCGAACAACGGCGGCCCCGCCAAATCCTGCGTCGAGTTCGGCGGATCCAACGTCAAATCGCTCAAGAGATGCGACCGCGACCCAAACCCCCCCGCGATCTGCTGCAACTGCTCCAGGTCCCGCCCCCGCACGTGCGCCTGGTCGAACCGCTTCTCCAAGATCGGCTGGTAAAACTCCCGCACCATCCCCACCTGATCCACGAGCGACCGCGCCGTCCCCCCCGGCGAGCCCGCTTCGGCGGGCGGGTTCGGCGAAGCCGAATCCCCAAATCCCAACACCATCTCCCCACCCCACTCCCCCGCAACCCCGTTCAACCCCATCATCAACTCAAGAAACTTCAACCACTGCTCGCTCGCCGCCGCCGGCGGCTTGAACTCCGTCCACGCCCGTAAATCGAACTTCGCCCGCGACAACTCCTCCACCGCCCGCTTCGCGTGCGCCGGCCCGAACCCGTCCAGGAGCTGCAACACCCGAAACGCGCTGGTCGTGTCCTTCGGGTTCTCCGCCAGGCGCAGGAACGACAGCGCATCCTTCACGTGCGCCGCTTCGAGGAACTTCAATCCGCCATACTTCACGAACGGGATGTTCCGCCGCGCGAGCTCGACTTCCAGCGCGTCCGAGTGATGGGCCGCCCGGAACAACACCGCCTGTTTCTTCAGCGCGATCCCGGCCTCGTGGTGGGCCAGCACCTGCTTGATCACGTGCTCGCTCTGCTGATCTTCATCCAGAACGCTGACCAATCTGGGCTTCTGTGCGCTCTTCCGCGTCGAGAACAGGTCCTTGTTGTACCGTTTCGGGCACAGCGCGATCACCGCGTTGGTCGCCGTCAAGATCGGCTGGACGCTGCGGTAGTTCTGCTCCAGCTTGACGACCGTCGTCCCCGGATACGTCTGCGGAAACTCGAGGATGTTGTGCACCGTCGCCGCCCGGAAGCTGTAGATGCTCTGCGCATCGTCCCCGACGACCGTCAGCCCCTCGCCCGTCGGGCACAGGCCCTTCAAAATCGCCGCCTGCAGCGCGTTAGTGTCCTGGTACTCGTCCACCAGCACCGCGTCGAACCGCCCCCGCACGTCGGCCGCCACCGCCTCGTCCTGCATCGCGTGGTACCAGTAGAGCAGCAGGTCGTCGTAGTCCAGCGTGTTCTGCTCGATCTTCGTGTTCGTATAACTCTTGAACAGCGTCCGCAGCTGCTCCGGGTACTGCTGGCACCACGGGAAGTGCCCCTTGAGCGCGTCCTCGATCGGCTCCTGCGCGTTCAGGCACCGCGAGTAGACCGCCAGGCACGTCCCCTTCCGCGGGAACCGCACGTCCCCCTTGTCCAGCGCGAGCTCCGTCCGGCAGACGTTGAGCAAATCCTCCGCGTCCGACCGGTCGATCACCGTGAAGTTCTCCCCGAGCCCCAGCGCCTGCGCATGGAGCCTCAACAACCGATTCGCAATCCCGTGGAACGTCCCCGACCAGATGCGCCCCCCCGCCCCCTTGCTCCCCTGCCCTCCCGCTTCGGACAGGATGCGCTCGGCCCGCCGACCCATCTCCTGCGCCGCGCGCCGCGTAAACGTCAGCAACAGGATCCGCGCGGGCGCCACCCCCGTCGCGATCAAATGCGCCACCCGGTGCGCCAGCGTGTTCGTCTTCCCCGTCCCCGCCCCCGCCACGATCAGCAGGGGGGACTCGCGCGGCGCCACCGCCGCCGCCCGCTGCTGGTCGTTCAAGGCCGCCAAGTACGCCGCGTCCATGCGAACCATCCCACGATAAACTGTTCGGCCCCTGTCCGGCCTTGTACCGCGCCCCCAACCA
>DASPKW010000124.1:0-9164 GCA_035627895.1 Tepidisphaeraceae bacterium
CTGGGGTCGCATCTTCTCGCTGTCGACCGCGGCGCTGCTCTACGGCGCCCGGCTCGGGATCGGCCCGCTGACGATCCTGACGACGTGGCACTGGTGGGCCGCGACCGCACTCGCGACGACGCACGGCCCGGGCGCGGGGGCGGCGGCGGGGGCCGCCTTGGCGGGAGCCGGCGCGGGCGCGGGGGCCGGGGCCGGGGCGGCCGGGGTCGCGGCGGGCTTGTCGGCCGCGGGCTTCTTGGTGCCGGGGACCTCGTACGTGATCCCGTACTTCGGCTGGCCGGCGACCAAATTCTTCATCCACGCCATCAGCTTCACGTAGTTCGGCGACGACTTGTTGGCCGCCATCGCCTTGTACGCCTGGCCCTTGATCTCCGGGTGGTCGATCTCGGCCGCGTCGTGGTGCAGCGAGAACTGCCCGAGCAGGCTCAGATTCTCGAACTGCGGGTCGATCATCTGGTACGTCTTGTCGCCGACGGGTTGGGCGTACTGGCGGAGGATGTAGAAGTTCGTGTAGGCGACGTCGTCGCGCTCGGTGTTGTTGTGGAACAAGTGGAACCGCCCGCCCCCGGGCCCGCCGTGGCAGCCGATCGTCGCGCAGTTGCCGACGACCAGCGGCTGGATCGTGCGGCGGAACTCGGCGAGGTTGACCGGGTCGGTGGTGATCCGGATGTCGCGGCGGAGCTCGGCGGGCGTCTCGCGGTCCGACAAGATCACGTACGCCTGCTGCCGGGGGTTCAGCGCGGCGAACTGGGCGGCGTCGAGCGCCTTCATCGTGACGTAGCGGTTGCGCACGGCCGCGGGCACCGTCACGCGCGGGGGGGTCGCGTCCGTCTCCTTCCACTCCATCTGGCGGATGACGTTGATGTCGTCGGCGGTCAGGTAGTCGCGGGCCGCGGGGGGCTTGGCGGTCGTCGCGCCGTTCCCCGTCGCCGGGGGCCGGACGGGCGGCGGCGGGGGCACGGCCGGGCCGCCCCCGGCCGGCGGGCGGCTCAGGCGGCGCTGGCTCATGATCGTCTGCTCGAGGGCCTGGGCGTCGGCGTTGTTGGGGTCGATCCGGCGGGCCGCGTCGACCTCGCGCAGCGCGTTGTCGTACGACCGCACGTCGAGCAGCCAGCGGGCGATGTCGAGGCGGTCCTTGGCGGTCGCGGTCGGCGGGAGCTTGGCGACCCGCTCCTTGTACCTAGCCTCGACCGAGTCGAAGTAGTCGACGGACGCGACGTTGGCGGGGTCGAGCTTGGTCTGGATGCCGCGGATCTTGATCGCGACCTCGCCCGCGCCCTCCTCGATGTCGCCCTCGAGGGTGCGGCCGTCCTTCATCCGGACCACGCCCTCGCGGGCGAGCACCCCGGCCGGGTGCGAGGCGAGGCCGATGCCGATCCCGACCATTGCCGCCGCGCCGAGCCAACCGAGTCGCCGTCGCCGAGTCATAGGTGCTCCTCGCCAAAAGGTGTTACGCGCGCAGGTCATCGTAAAAGGGCGGGGGGTGGAGGGCAAGTTTGAAAGGAGTTGTGCGTGGTAGTCCGTTGTCCATTGTCAATTGTCAATTGTGCGATCGCCGGCGGGCGGGTCAGACGCCGATTGACGTTCAGGCGCCGGCGCGCACGGATCCGCGATCCGCGATCCGCAATGGACAATTGACAATGGACAATGGACGACGTCGCCTACCATGCCCCGTGCCGCTGACGTGCTTTTCGTCCGACCGCTACACCGCGCCCCTGCCGCCGGGGCACGTGTTCCCGATGTCGAAGTTCGCCGAGTCGGCGGCGGCGGTGCGGGCGGACCCGCGGTGCACGGTGATCGACCCGGGGTTGATCGGGGATGGGGAGCTGCTGCGCGTGCACACGCCGGCGTACGTCGAGTCGATCCGGACGGGCGCGTACAACGAGGTCACCGCGCTGAAGCTCGGCCTGCCGTGGTCGCCCCAGCTCGCGCTCCGCAGTCGGGCGGCGACGGCGGGGACGCTGGCGGCGGCGCGAATCGCGCTGGCGGACGGGATGGCCTGCAACCTCGCGGGCGGGACGCACCACGCGTTCCCGGACCGCGGCGAGGGGTTCTGCGTGTTCAACGACGTCGCCGTCGCGATCCGCGCGCTGCAGGTTGATGACCCCTGGTACCACCTGATGGTCGTCGACCTCGACGCCCACCAGGGGAACGGGACGCACTTCATCTTCGCCGGCGACTCGCGCGTGTTCACCTATTCCGTGCACGGCGGGCGCAACTACCCGAGCAAGAAGGTCCCCGGGACGATGGACGTCGAGCTGCCCCGGTGGGTGGAGCCGGCCGAGTACTTCGAGCGGCTCGAGGCGACGTTGCCCGGCGCGGTCGAAGGGTTCGAGCCGGACCTGGTGTTCTACATTGCCGGGGCGGACGTGCACGTCGACGACCGGTTCGGGCAGATGCGGTTGACGACGGCCGACGTGCGGCGCCGGGACGAGTGGACGATCCGCCTCTGCCGGCAATGGGGCATCCCGGTCGTGGTGACGTACGGCGGGGGCTACAACACGACGCCGGGGATGACGGCGCGGCTGCACGTGCAGACGGTCGAGGTGGCGGCGGAGATCGTGGCGGCCGAGCGGACCGCCGCGCCGTGACCGCCGGCGCACCTGTCAGACCGACCCTCCGGGCTCGTTGGGGCCGGCATGTACCTCCGGTTCACGGTGCCGGTGAAGGACGCGGACTCCGGGTCGCCGACCGGGGTCTTCACGGCGGCGTACACGATGCTGGACTCGGGCGAGCTGCCGGAATACGAGCACGCCCGCCTGCGCGAGCTGCTGGATTGGTTCGTCGAACACCTGCGCGTGCCGCCCTGCCTGAAGGACGCGCAGCACCCGCGGGCGATCTGCTGGTTCGGGGCGTCGGCGCGCGAGCACCTGGGCAAGGTGTGGGAGCTCGTGTGGCTGCTGCGGGAGAACGGGGCAATCGTCCGAATGGAGAAGTCGGCGGCGGTGGGCCAGGTGGTCTACGCGGACGCGTTCCAGGTGGCGGCGACGCCGTGGCGCGACCGGCGGCGGAAGCCGCATTGGAGGCGGTGAACAACCGGTCGCGCGGTGCAATGGGCAATGGGCAATGGACAATGGGCAATCCGCTACTTCGCGTCCATCAGGTTGACCTGATCCCCGACGACGGTGAACCCGACCTTCTCGTACACGGCGCGGGCGACGTGGTCGCCGGCGGACAGCCAGGCGAGCGCGTGGCCGCGGCCAAAGTGGTCGGCGACGAGGTAATGCGACACGGCTGCGGCGATCCCGCGGCGGCGGAACGCGGGGAGCGTGCCGATGCCGACCAGCTCGTCGTTCTGGATTGTCATCGAGCCCGCGCCGGCGGGTTGGCCGTCGACCCGGGCGAGCACGCAGCGGTATTGGCCGCGGGCGAGCGCATCCCGGTGCTCGTGGACGTGCCGGTCGGTCGTCTCAGGGCCGTCGTTGAACGAGCGGTTGGCGGTCTGCACCAGGTCGCGGATCTGTTCGAAGGGCGAGTCGGCGGTGACGGGCTCGATCGTCACGCCGGGCGGGCTCGGCGCCGCGCGGAGGCCGGCGGGGGCGCAGAGCATGAGGGGCATCCGGCCCTGGAGTTCGACCCCCTGCTCGATCAAGTGCGGCGCGAGTTCGGGCCAGAGTGGTTCGAGGATCTCGAAGCGCAGTCGGCGGTCGTGTCGTTTGAACCAGGCGCGGAGCTCGGGGACGACCTTGGGCCAGTCGAACGACTCGTCGCGGCGGGCCGAGAGCGGGAGGGCGGTGCTGAGCCAGACCAAGTCGTTGGTCGGGTGGGCGGAGGCGAGGAACGGGCCGATCGTCGCGGTCTGGCGGTCGATCGAGATGGCGCGGGCGGTGTTGGCTTCGATCAGGCGGAGGAGGTCGAGCATGGCGGGTGAGGGCATGGGGCGACAGACGCGCAGGGGGAATGGAGTCTGACAGAAAAGTACGCGGGGTGCCCCCGCGGCTCGGACGGAGCCTCGCCCTCCCGCCGCCGTTCGCGCGGTCGATGCGTGTCCTACTCCGTCGCGCGACAAGTCGCTGGGCTCCCTCATTCCCGTCTTCTTCGTGTCCTTCGTGCCCTTCGTGGTACAATCATTTCCCGCAGAAGTCGACGAGGCGCGCGACTTCGCTCCGCAGGTCTTTCCGGTGGACGACGAAGTCGAGGAAGCCGTGTTCCTCAAGGAACTCGGAGCGCTGGAAGCCGTCGGGGAGCTCGACCTTGATCGTGTTCCAGATCGTGCGCGGGCCGGCGAAGCCGATCAGGGCCTTGGGCTCGGCGATGATGAAGTCGCCGAGCATGGCGAAGCTGGCGGTCACGCCGCCGGTCGTCGGGTCGGCCAAAAGGGAGATGAACAGCCCGCCGGCCTCGTCGAGGCGCGCCAGCGCGGCGCTGGTCTTGGCCATCTGCATCAGCGAGAGCGTCGACTCCTGCATGCGGGCCCCGCCCGAGCAGGAGACGATCAGGAGCGGGAGTTTGTCGTCGGCGGCGGCCTCGATCGTGCGGGTGATCTTCTCGCCGACGACCGAGCCCATCGAGCCCATCATGAACGTCGGGTCCATGACGGCGAGCATGATCGGGCGGCCCTTGATGAACCCCTTGCCGCAGACGACGGCGTCCGGGTTGCCGGAGCGCTTCTGCTCGGAGACGAGGCGGTCGGCGTAGGTCTTCTTGTCGGTGAACTCGAGCGGGTCCGTCGGGCGGATGTCGGTGAACATCTCCTCGAACGACCCGGGGTCGAGCAGGTGGTCGACGCGCTGGCGGGCCGAGATGCGGAAGTGGTGCTGGCAGCTCGGGCAGACCCACTGGGCCTCCTCGACGGCCTTGCGGAAGAGCATCTCCTCGCACTCGGGGCAGCGGAGCCAGAGGCCCTCGGGAATGCCTTCCTTCTTGACGACGGGCTCGGAGGGGAACTGGGACATGACGGTCTCGGTGATCGGGGTCGGCCGCAAAGACGCGAAGGTCGCAAAGAGGACGTTCGCGAGCGGGATTACAGGGTCGAGCTACAGACGGGGCATGGTCGCCAGCGGGGCGGGTTGATGCAAGCGCGACGATCGGGATCACGCCAGGAGCGCGCGGATCTCGCTCACCGCCGCCTTGCGGTCGGGCTGGTCGAAAATGGCGCTGGCGACGACGAACCAGTCGACGCCGGCGTCGACGGCCTGGCGGACGGTCTGGGGGCCGATGCCGCCGTCGATCTCGAGGCGCTGGTGGGGGGCGAGGCGCTTCTTGACGGCCTCGGCCTTCGGTAAGACCTCGGGCATAAACTTTTGGCCGGAGAAGCCGGGGACGACGCTCATGATCAGGACGAGGTCGACGTGCTCCAGGGCGGGATATACGGCTTCGATCGGGGTGGCCGGGTTGAGCGTGATGCCGACGTGGATGCCGTTCTGGGCGTTGTCTTTGCCGATCTGTCGGATCTCGCGCGCGGTGCGGGCGACGTCGCCGGTGACCTCGGCGTGAAAGGTGAGGCCGTTCGCGCCCGCCTTCACAAACGCCGGCGCGTAGCGGACGGGCTCGGCGATCATCAGGTGGACGTCGAAGAACGCGTCCGTGCGCGGGCGGAGCGATTTGAGGATCGGCGGGCCAAAGGAAATGTTGGGGACGAAGTGGCCGTCCATGACGTCGCAGTGGAGGAAGTCCGCCCCGGCCGCGAGCACCTCGTCGACTTCGGCCGCGAGCTTGGAGAAGTCGGCGGAGAGGATGGAGGGGCAGAGCAGGCGACGGGATTGGGCGAAGGGCGTGGAGATGGGCATGTGAGGGGGATTGTGCCGGATGGCGTCGGGCGGACCAAGCCACACGGGCCCCGGCTTGTGTGAACGGGTGTACTCTCGGGCTCAACTTGGCCTGTTTTCGATTGACGCGCCCCCGGAAGGGGTCATAATTTGTTGCATGAGGGCACGTCAGCGTATCCGGTCCGCCGTGGCGCTCGCCACGGGCGGGTTTCTTCTTCCGCTCATGGCGTGGGCAGCGCCGGTCACGACCGTGGCCGCGTTCGACCCGGCGGGCGGGGGCGTGGTCGAATCCGACGCCACGGGCGCACCCAACGACCGCGCGACGTTCGGCCCGGCCGTCTCCGCCGCCTTCACCGCCGGCAGGGGCGGCGTGATCAACTTCGAGGTTGCCGAGAACACCGCCGGGACCTCCCTCGAAGCCTCGTACGCGTCGGGCGCCAAGACGCTGAACATCACCGCCAGCGAAGCGTTCTCCATCCAGACGTTCTCCGGTTCCACGCCGGTCTCCGGCACGTTCGGCCTCCTGCTCCCCTCGGCCAACGACAGCAACGATAACGCGACCCTCACCTTCACGGGGATCACGGGCGGTGAGCCGGGCGAGGCCGTCACGTCCGTCGGCTTTGCCCTCCTGTCGCGCAACACCGGGACGGGCACGTCGGACTACACGCAGACCGTCACCGTCATCGCGACGTTCAGCGACGGGAGCACGGCCACCGCGTCGGACACGATCAACGGCGCCAACGGGACGGACGACACGTTCTTCGGCTTCACGGCCCCCGCGGGCCTCTCGATCGCCAGCATCGGCTTCGACCCGGCGCTCGACGCCCGGGACTCGCGGACCGTCATCGACGACCTGGGGTTCGTGACGTCGGTCGTGCCCGAGCCGGCGTCGGCGTCGCTGGTCGTCCTCGCCGCGGGCGGCCTGCTGGCGCGGCGGCGGCGCCGAGTGGCCGGGTAGGCGGGCCATCGGCTCGGAGCGAACCGATCATCCGAATGAACGACACGAGGTCGCGCTGGCGTACAGCGCGACCTCTTGCCGTTTGCAACCACGTCGGGCCTGACGCTCGTGTACGTCGCGCGGGTGCTAGTCCAGGATGTCCAGCGTCGAGAAGTGCCCGCTCTCCAAGAACTCCAGGCTGGCCCCGCCGCCGGTGCTGACGTGGCTGACCTGATCCGACAGGTGCATTTGCTCGACCGCGGCGGCCGAGTCGCCGCCGCCGATGATCGTGACGGCGCCGGACTTCTGGGTCGCGTCGGCGACGGCTTGGGCGACGGCGCGCGTGCCCTCGGCGAACGGCTTCTTCTCGAACACGCCCATCGGGCCGTTCCAGATGACCGTCTTGGCCTTGGCGATCTCGGCCGCGTAGAGCGCGCGCGTCTTGGGGCCGATGTCGAAGCCTTCCATGCCGTCGGGGATGTTGCCCTCGACGATCTGGGTAACGGCGTCGTCGCTCATCTTATCGCTGATGACGGTGTCGACCGGCAGGAGGATCTTCGGACCGAACGTCTTGAGCAGCTCGCCGGCGAGTTCGACCTTGTCCTTCTCGACGAGCGACTTACCGACCTGCTTGCCCTGGGCGAGGAAGAACGTGTACGCCATCGCCCCGCCGATCAGCAGCTTGTCGGCCTTGCCGAGCAGGGCCTTGATGACCTCGATCTTGTCCGAGACCTTGGCCCCGCCCATGATCGCGACGAACGGGCGCTGCGGGTTGCTGACCGCTTCGCCGAGGAACTTGAGCTCTTTCTGGATCAGGTACCCGATCGCGCGGGGCTTGCCGGCGAGCGCCTGGGGGACGCCGAACGTGCTGCCGTGCTCGCGGTGGGCGGTGCCGAACGCGTCATTGATGTAGACGTCGCCGAGCTTGGCGAGCGACTTGGCGAAGTTCGGATCGTTCTTCTCTTCCTCGGGGTGGAAGCGGACGTTCTCGAGCATGAGGACCTCGCCATCCTTCAGGTCTGCGGCCATCTTCTCGACCTCGGGCCCGATCGAGTCGGGGGCGAACTTGACGGTCGTCCCCAGCAGCTCGCCCAGGCGCGTCGCGGTCGGCTGGAGCGAGAACTTGGCCTCCGGGCCCTTCTTCGGGCGGCCCAGGTGCGACATGAGGATGAGCCGGCCGCCCTTGGAGACGACCTCCTTGATCGTCGGGAGCGCCTGAGAGATCCGGCGGTCGTCGGTGATCCGGCCGTCCTCGACGGGCACGTTGAAATCGACGCGCATCAGCACGCGCTTGCCCTTCACGTCCACGTCCTTGACCGTCTTCTTCGTCGCCATGTCCTAGCTCCTTCTCGCTTGTTTTGGGTGGAGGGTCGATGCTACGGAGGGCGCGGGCGGAGTCAATGGGCGCGGTCGGGGAGGGCGAGGCTCCGTCCGAGCCGTTGGGATCGCGCGAGGTGCCCCCGCGGCTCGGACGGAGCCTCGCCCTCCCGGAACCGAATCCCGCCCTATAACGACTTCAAAAACTGCTCGATCGCCACCGTCACGAGCTGCGGCTGCTCCATCGGCGACATGTGGCCGGCCATCGGGACCGTGCGGTGGACGGCGCGAGGGATGCGCTCGTGGAGGGTGGCCATGACGTCGGGCGGGGTGATCGCGTCAAGGTCGCCGCCGAGGACGAGGGTGGGGACGTCGATCGAGCCGAGCGAGTCGACGTAGTCGGGGCGGTCGCGCATGGCGGCAAGCGCGTGGGCAATCGTGTCGGGGTCGGTCGACTCCATCATGGTCTCGAGGTCGCGCACGAGCTGCGGGCGTGCGTCGGCGGCGGACTCGGGGATCAGCTTGGCGAGCATGGCCTGGGCGATGGCGGCGGCGCCCTTCCGCCGCGCGATGTCGATCATGCGGTCGCGGGTCTCCTTCGCCTCGGCGGTGTCGGCCTGGGCCTTGGTGTCGACCAGCATCAGGCCGCGGAGCGTCTGCGGGTAGGCGGCGGCGTAGGCGAGGGCGACGTACCCGCCCATCGAGAGACCGCCAAGAACGAACTTATCCAGGCTGAGGTGTTGGGCGAGCGCGTGGACGTCGTCGGCGAGTTGGCGGATCGTGAACGGGCCGGTCGGGTTGGTCGACTTGCCGAAGCCGCGGAAATCTGGGGCGATCAGGCGGTAGTGACCGGCAAGCGCGTCGACCTGCGCGTCCCACATGGCGTGACTGAGCGGGAAGCCGTGGAGGAGGACGACGGCGGGGCCGGCGCCCTTGTCGCGGAAGTGGACGGTCGCGCCGTTGATCGGGGCGGTGGGCATGGGGCGGATTATTCCGCGCGGGGTGGGGTGGGGGCAATGGGCGGAGGAAGACGAGGAGGGAGGAGGGAAATCGGGCAAAAACTGGACCTCCCCACGAACGGTGGGCGCGGCGCGGGGTTAATTCAGGGCGGCCTCGAACTGCTCGGGGCTCTTATACCCTAGCGAGCTGTGGAGCCGCTCGCGATTGTAGAACACTTCCACGTACTCGAAGATCGACGCCCG
>DASPKW010000125.1:0-7945 GCA_035627895.1 Tepidisphaeraceae bacterium
GCGGATCGGGTCGCTCGAGCTGTCGATCTCGCGCGGGAACACGACCCTCGCGTGGTCGCGCGACGGCGTGCCGCTGCCCGCCGAGGACAACCCCAAGTCCGTCTTCAACCGCCTGTTCGGCGTCGAGAAGGACGGGGTGGACGTGCAGCGCCGCCGGCTGAACCGTCACCACAGCGTGTTGGACGCGGTGCTCGACGACGCCAAGTCGCTCCGCCACACGATGGGCAAGAGCGACCGGTCGAAGCTCGACGAGTATTTGCACTCGGTCCGCGAGGTCGAGGTCCGCACCGAGCGGCTCGACCATTGGCTGACCGTGCCCAAGCCGAAGATCGACCCGGCCACGACCGCGAACCTCACGCGCAACGTCTCGAAGCAGGAGGCCGGCGACTACTACCGCACGATGTACGACCTGATTGTCCTCGCCCTGCGCACCGACATGACGCGCGTCGTCACGTACATGAGCGGGTCCGAGAGCAACGGCCTGGCGATCCCGGAGATCGGCATCCCGCAGACGCGGCACGAGCTGTCGCACCATAACGGCGACCCCGAGCAGATGGCCCGGCTGTCGCGCTCCGACGCGTTCATCACGCAGCAGTTCGCGTACTTCCTGGACCAGCTCGAGGCCGTCAAGGACGGGGACGACTCGCTCCTCGACCGGACGATGGTCCTGTTCGGCAGCGGCATGGCGTACGGCCACTCCCACGGC
Organism: Tepidisphaeraceae bacterium; assembly: GCA_035627895.1. GTDB lineage: Bacteria > Planctomycetota > Phycisphaerae > Tepidisphaerales > Tepidisphaeraceae > DASPKW01. The sequence continues at coordinate 707 of DASPKW010000125.1, forward strand.
AACGCCAACCTCCCCACGATCCTGGCGGGCGGCAAGCAGCTCGGCCTGAAGCACGGCCAGCACGTCGACTACAACCTCAAGTCGATCAAGCAGTACGACCTGGCCAACGCCGGGGCGCACTACTCGATCTGCCACAAGCCGATCGACGCGAACGCCCGGCTGACGAATCTGCTGCTGACGATGATGCACAAGATGGACGTGAACGCGGAGAAGTTCGTGGACTCGATCGCGCCGGTGTCGGAGGTCATGTAGGAAAGCCGCGGATTGTTCACCGCAGAGGCGCAGAGGGCGCGGAGAAGAAGAATGTGGGGGTGCCATGGCCACGCGCCGAACTGATCTCAAAGTCAGAGATCGGTGTTCGCGTGGCCATGCTTGTCGACGAGGTGCGTTGAGGAGGATTCGGGATGGGCATGGCCACGCGTACACGGTCGTTTTACTTCGCGCGCACTCAGGCGCGTGGCCATGGCACCCGGCGCATGCTGGCTCTGCTGGCGATGATGATCGCGGGGACGAGCGTGGCAGTTGCCGCGCCACCGGTGAAACCGAAGGATCCGAAGGGAAAGCCCGCGCCCGTGGTGATCGAGGACGGCCGCTACCGCACCGACGCCGATCCCGCCGACTCAAAGCTCCCGTGGTTCCGCGTGTCGAACACCGAATTCCCGCCCGAGGGGTCGGCCCACTACCTCGCCGGCGAACTGATCGCCGGCGACCATATTAATCGCGTTGGCGTGCTCCGCCCGGACCGCACCGATGCCCAACGCCGTGGCGATTGGGACGTCCCCCTGCCGTTCGTGCTGCTGCCGTACGGGTCGGTGTCGTACCACGGTTCGCCGGCCGATTTGCGGGACGTGCCGATCGGAACGCATTTGCACGGGCAGTTCTACGTCTGGGGCGACGCGCCGAAGCCGGAGTCGCAAGTCGTCAGTCGCCGGACGCCGATCGACGCAGCGTTCGGCCGCGTGCTCAAGCTCGAAGACGATTTCAGTTACTCCGTGCGGACGGGGCGGGCGTGGCGCGTCAACGCCGTCGCGCTCGACACCAACACCGTCACCGTCACCGGCGTCGATTCATCTGGCAAGGCCGACGCGAAGCCGACGCTGTTCCAGATTTCGCCCGCGACGCGAGTGTGGAAGGGGCGCGGCGTCGGGGCCCTCGCCGATCTGGTCGTCGGGCAGCCTGTGATCCTGAACCTGACCGTCTGCACGCTCAAGGGCCCCGGGCGCGTGACCGACGCGTGGGTGGACGCGGAGAGTCGTCAAATCGCGGCCGCACAACAGGTCGAGATACACCGCCAGCACCTGCGAGAGCGCGGCTTGGCCGCGCGGATCGACGCGGTCGACAACGCCAAGTCGCTCGTGACGGTCACGTTCTTCGGCGGCGTCGACCCCGCGCTGATCGCCGAGTTCAAGGTGAACGAGGGCCTCACGCTCGCCGTCGCCGAGGACTCGCTCCGCACCTACGACCAGATCAACGACCGAAAGCCCGGAACGGTCACGCTCGTCGAATCCGTGCCCGTGCAGCCCGGCAGTTCGGGCGTCCGCGTCACCTTCAAGGCCGGCATGCTCCTCGAGGGCGTGCGGCCCAAGCGCATCTTGCGCCTATGGGCGGGAAAGTGGAAAGTGGACGATCTGCCCTTGGAAGAGCGCCTGTATCCGTGAGCGCAACGGCCCCCCCTTTTAGCCGCCGGGCTTGCCCGGCGCGTCCCGAGGCATCACTTACCGACACGCACGATGAAGACTCGACTGCTCATCGCACTAGCGCTGCTTCCCACGACGTCGTTCGCCGCAGACGCGCCGCCGAAGCCCGCGCCTCCCGCGCCCGCGGCGGTCGCGCCCGCCAAGCCCCCGCTCAAGATCATCCCCGGCAAGGTGATCGTCCCGACCGACGCCATGCGCCGCCCGTGGGGCGAGCTGATCTCGATCGACGCCGCGACGCGCACCGGCAGATTCCGCCGCGACGGCACCGACGAGGTCATGCCGTTCACGATCCTGCCGTACGCCGAGTTGCTGCACCACGCGGCCTTCGGGGACGTGGAAGACTTCCGGCCCGGCGAGCGCGTCATCTTCCGCCTCCACCCCAACGACGCGGGCGAGTGGACCTGGCTGACGTACATCCAGGACGAGATGAACATGATGCTCGGCCACAAGGAGTACTTCCACGTGACCGCGGTCGACCCGGCCAAGGGCACGATCACCGCCGACTGGGCCAGCGCCGATAAATCCTTCGTCCGCACCAAGGACGTGCTGCTCGAGACCGACAAAGACACGCGCTTCTGGCGCAACGGCCAGCCCGCGAAACTTAGCGACATCAAGGTCGGCGACCCGCTCCGCACCAAGACCCACGGGATTGGCAAGGCCGGCCACCGCGTCTGCTGGGAAGTCTTCCTCGACGACGCGAGCCTGCTGAAGTTCCAAGCCGAGCAGAAGGCCGTCCACACCAAGCGGCTCGCCGAGCGCGGCGCGCCGGGTTACGTGGACTCGGCCTCCGGCACGGCCGTCTCGCTGACGATGTTCCAGGAATCGGGCGAAGTCACCAAGACGCTCAAGGCCGGCACGAAGGTCCGCCTCGCAGTCTGCGGCCCCGACCGCCTCGCCGCCGGGCCGGCGGTGACCGGCTCCGTGAACACCGCCAAGGCCGTCGGCAAGCTCGGGAGCGTCACCCTCACCCTCGACGCCCCCGCCGCGGCGAACATGGCGCCCGGGGCGGTCGTGCGCCTATGGGTGGGGCGGTAAGCGGTTCGCGCGCACAGAAAAGCCCACGGAACGCGAGTCCCGTGGGCTTATGATTCTGCACGCATCGCGGCCCAGAAACGCCGCTCAATCCCAGACGGCCGCTTCCTCGATCTTCTTCACCGAAGCGAACGGCGACGCCGCCGCAGCCGTCACCGTCGTCGGGGGCGTGGAACTCGCCGCCGCGGTCGTCGCCGCGTCGACGAACACGCCGCTGACGACCGCGTTGCCCCCGCCCGTCAGCGTCACGCGGAACCGCACCGGCCCGCCGACCTCCCAACTCAGGTAGCGCCCGCCCGCGAACGCCGACACGTCGCGCGTGTCGAGCACGGTGCCGGTCTCGGCGTCGAGCACCTCGATCCGCTGGGCCCGGCCGCCCGCCTCCCAGTCGACCACGTACAAGCTGACCTTGTGCCGCAAACCGTCGGTCAGGTTCACGTCCGTCGTCATCTGGCCGTACGTGTACCACGTCGACGCCTGGCGGTCGGTCGACGAGGCGGCCTTCTGGAGCGCCCGGGCGTCCGCCGTCGAGCCGGCCCACGTCCACTCCGCCTGGCCCTGGCGGTTGACGACCGCCCACGCCGGCAGCGACGCCGCGTCGCCGGCCAGGTCGTACCCCTGGGCGCCGTACGCCCCCTTCCACGACCCGCCCGTCGTCGAATCCGCGCCGAGGTACGTCGCCGACCCGGCCAGCGCCGGCGCGCCCGTGCCCTCGCCGAAGAATACGCCGCCGATCACCGCGTTCGCCCCGGCCGTGCGCGTCACGCGGACGCGCACGCTCCCCCGGACGTCGAGCACGACGTACTTCCCGTCGCCGAAGTCGGACACGGCCTGCGTCGCCAGCACCTGCCCGCTCGACGGGTCGAGCACGTCGACCCGCTGCGACCGGCCGTTGCGGTCGTAGTCGAGCATGTACAGCGCGACGCGGTGGGTCACCGTATCGGTCAGATTGATGTCGACCGCGAACGGCTCGGAGTGGTACCACGTGGCCGCGACCCGGTCCGTCGCCGACCCGGCCTTCTGCAGCGCCCGCGGGTCCGCGGTCGACCCGGCCCACGTCCAGTCGAACTTGCCCGCCGCCGCGACCGACCCGTACGCCGGCGCGCTCGTCGCGTCCCCGACGACCGTGTACCCCTCCGTGCCGTACTGGCCCTTCCACGCCCCGGCGGTGGCCGAGTCGACCCGGACCACGCTCGCGGCGGTCGTCGCGACCACCGGCACCGGCACGGTCGCCGACGCGGTGTTGCTGAACGCCGAGTTGTTCGTCCCGTTGTACGCCCGCACACGGTACGCGTACGCGACGCCAGCCGTCGCGGCCGTGTCGAAATACGTGGCGACGTTCGCCCCGACGGTGCCGACCTCCGCGAACCCGCCGCCGTTGGCGGAGCGCTCGACCCGGAAGCCCTGTTCGTTGTTCGAGCCGTCCGTCCACGTCAGCTTGATCGTCCCATCCCCCTGCGCCGCGGCCGCCAGCCCGCTCGGCGCCGCCGGCGCGTCGAGCGCGGCGATCAGGTCCAGCGTCTTGCGCGCGTTCAGCCGCCCGCCGGTCAGAACCTTGCCGGTCAGCCCGGCGACCTTGTCCACGCCGTTCAGCAGCGCGTCCTTGACCTGCTGGTACGTCGACGCCGGCCGCAGCCCGAACGCCAGCGCCGCCACGCCGCTGACGTACGGCGTCGCCATCGACGTCCCGCTCAGGTACGAGTACCCGGAGCCCGTGTACGTGCTGGCGACGTCGACGCCCGGGGCCGCCAAATCGACGCTGGTCGCCCCGTAGTTCGAGAACGTGCCGAGCGCGTCGTTGCGGTCGGTCGCCGCGACCGCGACCACGTTGGCCGACGTCGAGCTCGGCGGGTAGACCGGGACCGCGTCGTTGTTGTCCCCGACCCCGTCGCTCCCGCCGTTGCCCGCGGCCGCGACGAACAGCATCCCGCCCGTCTCGGTCCGGGCGATCGCGTTCTGCAGCGTCTGGCTGAACCCGCCGCCGCCCCAGCTGTTGTTGATCACGCGGACGTTCACCCCGTACGTGCCCTTCATCAGCCGCGCGTAGTCCAGCGCCTTGATCGCGTTGGCCGTGCTGCCGGTCCCGGCCGACCCGAGGAACTTCAGGGCCATCACCTTGCTGTTCCAGCTCGTCCCCGTGACGCCGGCCGCGTTGTTGCCGGCGGCCGCGATGATGCCGGCGACGTGCGTCCCGTGGCCGTTGTCGTCCATCGGGTTGCCCGTGTTCGACACGAAGTTCCACCCGTGCACGTCGTCCCGGTACCCGTTGCCGTCGTTGTCGACATTGTCGCCGGCGACCTCGCCCGGGTTGCGCCACATGTTGGCGGCCAGGTCCGGGTGCGTGTACTGCACGCCGCTGTCGACGACCGCGACGACGACCGAGCTCGACCCGGTCGTCACGTCCCACGCCTCGGGCGCGTCGATGTCCGCGTCGGCCTTGCCGCCGTCCTGGCCGGTGTTGTTCAGGCCCCACTGGTGGGGCGAGTAATACGTGTCGTTGGGCGCGACCGCCTCCGCGTAGACCGCGAAGTTCGGCTCGACCCGGCCCACGCCGTCCACCCCGGCCAGCGCCGCGTAAGCGGCCCGTGCCTTGGCGCCTTCGGGGACGCGCACCAGCACCCGGTCGCCGGCCGCGGTCAACTTCTCCACGACCTCGAGGTCCGCCCGCCCGCCCTTGACCAGCTTGTTGGCCGCCTTGAACGTCGCGCCCCGGTCGAGCTCGACGACCCACTCGTTCGGCGCGGCGAACGCCTGCCGGTGCTGCCACGACACCGCGGCAAAACCGTTATCGATCAACCGGGTCGCGGTCGCCGCGTCGACGGCCGCCGGCGCCACGCTCATCAGCGTCCGCGACTCCAGCGCGTCGACTGCGGTCGCGACGGCTCGAGAAACACGGCGGGCGGTGGAAGGCGACGGCAGCGGGGTGGGCATCGTCATAGTGTAACGGGTGGCAAGGCCGGGCGGATGAAAACTCAATGCGGTCGACACGGCCCAGGCCGGCACCAACGGCCCAGACTGGCAACAAGACCCTAACGTGGCGACTCGTGCGGATGTGTAAGGGATGCACGATCATTACGGCGGTCGAAGGGGAATGTTCGCTGGGAGAGCCACCTGCTCGGTATTCCATTAACCCTATTTAATCAAACAACTTATGGGTCACCAAAGACCGTCTCCTGAGCCGTCCCTCGCCAGTAATGGCAGCCCTCACCTTCGCCCTGCTCGTTGCGGTGGCACGTGACCCGGCATCCTCGTGCGCGTATCCTCCCCGGCGTGTCGCGGCCGCCCGCCCGAAGCCCCCTACCCATCGACGTCTCGCTGCCCGAGATCGTCGCGGCCGTGCGCGGTCGTGCCGCCGCCGTCGTTGTCGCCCCGCCCGGCGCGGGGAAGACGACGCGCGTCCCCGTCGCCCTGCTCGACGCGGGCGTGATCGACCCACGGTCGGCCAACCCGAACGTCGTCATGCTCCAGCCGCGCCGCGTCGCGGCCCGCGCGTCGGCCGCGCGGATCGCCGCCGAGAACGGGTGGGAGCTCGGCCGCGAGGTCGGGTACCACGTCCGCTTCGATCGGAAGATTGGCCGCGACACGCGCCTGCGGGTGCTGACCGAGGGGATCCTCACCCGGCAACTCCTCGACGACCCGTTCCTCGACGGCGTCGGGTGCGTGATCCTCGACGAGTTTCACGAGCGCTCGCTCAACACCGACTTGGCCGTCGCCCTGCTCCGCGAAGTCCAGCAGACCGTCCGCGACGACCTCAAAGTCGTCGTCATGTCGGCGACGCTCGACGCCGAGCCCGTCGCGGCGTTCTTCGGCGGCGCGCCGATCGTCCGCACGGCCGGGCGGACGTTTCCGATCGACGTACGATATGAGCAGGCGCAGCGGGGATACGAGGTCGAAGCGGCGGTGGGGGTCGTGCAGCGGATCATCGGCGGAGAGCTGAAACTGGGGGCACCGACGGGTGGTGAACGGCAGACAAGAATGTCTGCCCCACTGGCGAAGGACGTCCTCGTGTTTCTGCCGGGGGCCGACGAGATCCGGCGCGTGCTGCGCGGTCTGGAGCCGATCGCCGCGCGCGAGAACGTAGTTCTTTTGCCGCTCCACGGCTCGCTCACGCCCGACGAACAGGACCGCGCCCTCCGCCCCGACCCACAGGGTCGGCGCAAGGTCATCGCCGCCACCAACATCGCCGAGACGTCGCTCACCATCGACGGCGTGGGCGTCGTCGTCGACACCGGCCTCGCCCGCGTCGCCGGGTACGACGCCGAGCGCGGGCTCGACCGCCTCGACGTCCTGCGGATCAGCCGCGCCTCGGCGACCCAGCGCGCCGGCCGCGCGGGCCGCACCGGACCGGGCGCCTGCGTCCGCCTGTGGAGCGAGAAGGAAGCCACGCCCGCGTTCGAGACGCCAGAAGTGCGGCGCGTCGACCTCGCCGGCACCGTGCTCGAATTGGCCGCGTGGGGCAAACACGACCCGCGCGCCTTCGGCTGGTACGAGCCCCCCGACGAGCCCGCCC
>DASPKW010000126.1:0-7623 GCA_035627895.1 Tepidisphaeraceae bacterium
CCGATCGAGGCGCGATCACGCCGGATTTGAACGCGGGATTGCCCACGATCCCTTGCCACGCACGGACGACCCGAACCCACCGAACGGAACCTTATGGCCGACGAGAAGACGACCGAGCCGACGACCCCCGCCTCCAATCCCGCCTCTATTCCGGTCCCCGTGGCCCCGTCCGAAAACTTTGCGGTTGTCGCGGCCGTCTCGGCCAACTACGGCGCTTCGTCGATCAAGTCGCTCGACGACGTGGAGCACGTCCGCGCGCGCCCGGGGATGTACATCGGCGGGTACAACCCGCGCGGCCTGCACCACCTGGTGTACGAGATCGTCGACAACTCGGTGGACGAGGCGATGGCCGGCCACGCCAAGCACGTCGAGATCCGGATCAACGCGGACGGATCGTGCACGGTGACGGACGACGGCCGGGGGATCCCGGTCGACACGCACCCGGACACGGGTCTGCCGGCGGTCGAGATGGTGTTCGCGTCGCTGGCGACGGGCGGGAAGTTCGACCACGACGACGAGTCGGCCTATAAGACGTCGGGCGGGCTGCACGGGGTCGGCGCGTCGGCGGTCAACTTCGTGTCGGAATGGCTCGAGGTGGAGGTCTCGCGGAACGGTCAGGTGCACCACATGACGTTCGAGCGCGGCCGCCGGGCGCAGCCGCTGAAGGTCATCGGCAAGACGAGCAAGACGGGGACGAAGGTCACGTTCAAGCCCGACCCGACGCTGTTCACCGAGGCGCACGGCGGGACGAACTTCAGCCACGAGACGCTGCTCCAGCGGCTCCGCGAGCTGGCGTTCCTGAACTCGGGGGTGGAGATCACGTTCGTCGATGAGCGGGTCAGCCGGTCGGACACGTTCAAGTTCTCGAACGGCCTGCGCGACTACATCGCGTTCCTGAACGAGGGCAAGAACGGGCTGATCCCGATCATCGCGTTCGCCAAGTCGGACGCCGAGCAGCGCCTCGAGCTCGAGGTCGCGATGCAGTACGCGGACAGCTACAACGAGACGATCCTCACGTTCGCCAACAACATCAACAACCACGACGGGGGCACGCAGCTGAGCGGGTTCAAGACGGCGCTGACCGGGGTGATCAACCGCCACGCGGACAAGATGGGGTGGGTGAAGGACGTCCGCCCGTCGGGCGACGATTTGCGCGAGGGTTTGACCGCGGTCGTCAGCGTGCGGCTGGCCGAGCCGTCGTTCAACAACCAGACGAAGGACAAGCTGCTGAACCCGGAGGTGGAGCCGTTCGTGTCCGGGGCGGTGTCCGAGCGGCTGGGCGCGTTTTTGGAGGAAAATCCGAAGGAAGCGAAGCTGATCTTCGAAAAGGGGATGCTGGCGGCCGAGGCGCGCGAGGCGGCCCGGAAGGCGCGCGAGCTGACGCGGCGAAAGAACTCGCTCGAGGGCGGAGGGTTGCCGGGCAAGCTGGCCGATTGCCGGAGCAAGAGCAACGAGGAGACGGAGCTGTTTCTGGTCGAGGGCGACTCCGCCGGCGGCTCGGCCAAGCAGGGCCGGGACTCGAACATCCAGGCCATCCTCGCGCTGCGCGGCAAGCTGCTCAACGTCGAGAAGGCCACGCTGGTCAAGATGCTCGGGCACGAGGAAATCCGCACGATCATCCAGGCGCTGGGGTGCGGGATCCGCGACGACTTCAACGAGGAGAAGCGGCGGTACGGCAAGATCATCATCATGACGGACGCCGACGTCGACGGGAGCCACATTCGCACGCTGCTGCTGACGTTCTTCTTCCGCCACATGGGGGAGCTGATCCGGAAGGGCCGCATCTACGTCGCCCAGCCGCCGCTGTACAAGGTGACGCGGCGGAAGAAGGTGGAGTACGTGCTGAACGAGCGCGTGTACCGGCAGACGCTCACCAACCTCGGCACGGACGGCGTCGCCCTGGTCGTGCGCGACGAGAATGGTAAAGAGGCTCGCCGGATCGCCGGCCAGGATCTCCGGACGCTGATCGACACGCTCGACAAGCTGGACGAGCTGGTGGACGTGGTCGGCCGGCGCGGGATCGACTTCGCCGACTTCCTGAGTCGGCGCGAGGGCGGCAAGCTCCCGGTCTACCGCGTGATCGTCGAGGGCGAGGAGCATTTCTTCCACACGCCGGATGCGCGCGACACGTTCCTGCGGACGCATAACCTTTTGGTCGAGAACACGCCTGGGAACAGTGGCACTGACGTGCCACCGCCGGCGCCCACGAACGGGAACGGGACCGGGAAGGGCGTCGAGCAGCGGCTCCAGAAGAATCAGGAGCTGCACGAGGTCAAGGAGCTGGAGAAGATCTTCGGCCAGCTCGCCGCGGCCGGATTATCGATCGACGACTACTACCTGACGCGCGAGGAGTCGGTCGCGGGCGAACTGCTCCCGACTCGCTACGCGCTGGCAGAGGAGGGGACGCCCGAGAAGCCCGGGGCGGTGCACGACATCGCCGGCGTCGCGCAGATCGTCCGGACGGTGCACAAACTCGGCAAGGCGGGCATCGAGGTCGGCCGGTTCAAGGGGCTGGGCGAGATGAACGCGGAAGAGCTGTGGGAGACGACGCTGGACCCGTCGAAGCGCACGCTTTTGCGCGTGACGCTGGAAGAGGCGGGGGAGGCGGAGCGCCTGTTCAGCATCCTCATGGGTGAGGACGTCGAGCGGCGGCGGCAGTACATCGAGGACCACGCGCTCGAGGTGAAGAACCTGGACGTGTGATCGGCGCGAGGAGCGGTCGTGCGCTTTTGGTCACAGGGCCGCTGAAGCGGCCCTGCCGTCGGAGATGGACCGAGGCTATGATCCGGACGGAGGTCTGCCGCATGCCCGCCGTCGTCGTCGCCGCTTTCGAGCCCCTGATCCTGCTGGCCGGCGGGATCGTGGCGACGGCGCTGATGGCGGCCGCGGCGCTGATCATCTTCCGCAACAACCGGAAGACCGGCGAGCTCCGTCACCATTTGACCGACGGGACGCTGTCGCCGCGCAACCAGCACTACGCGTTCGCGCACAGTTACCTGAGGTCGCTCGCGTTCGAGGACCCGGACCGGTTGGTGATCGCGCTGGCGGCGCCCGAGGCGGACGATCTGCTGTTCGAGCTTTGGAACGCGGTGGGCAAGGATCTGGCCCAGGCGGGCGAGGAGCCGGGGCAGACCGGGTCGGAGGGGCTGGAGGCCGTGCCGGCGCGCGTCGCGGGGCGGCCGTGCGCGCTGGTGAAGCTGCCGGCGCCGGCGGCGGCGACGGAGGCGTACTTCGTGGCGATCGTCCTGAACCACGACATCGACGAGCCGCCGAAGTCTCCGCCCGAGCCGGCGCTGTTCTACTTCACGCTGGAGCGCGGGGTGCCGCTGGGGGAGGGCGACCGGACGCTGTTCGCGGAGTGGGACGCGGGGGGGACGCACAAGTTGATCGGGGACGCGCCGCCGCCGGACGCGCGGACGTTTTTGGATCACGTCGCGGCGCACCTTTCCGGGCGACCCGCGGCACCGACGACGTCGGCTTAACGCGCGCGCGGCGCGGGCCCACCCGAGGACTTCCGCCGTCGGCGATCACGGGGAGGTGGGTCGGCGCTCTCTATTCGGGTTCCGTTTGGCTGGGGGAATACTCCGCGGGACGCGTCGTTACACTTCCGACAGCACGGCCACGTCTCCGGGAGCTCCCTATGTCGATCCGCACGCGCGCGACCCTGGTCGCCATTCTCGCCTTCACCGTTGTCGTCGGCGATGTCGTCGCCGGCGGGCGGGGTGGCGGCCGTCCGGGCGGCGGCGGGGGCGGGGGCATGCGCGGGTGGTGGTCGCGGTCGGCGGACGGCTCGTCGACCCCGTGGTGGCGGCGCGAGCGGACGGTCGACCCGGCCGAGGCGGCGCGGCGCGCGGAGGAGAAGTCGAAGCGGCAGCTCGCCGACGGGTGGGAGGCGCTGCGGGCGGGTGACGCGCCGGCGGCGTTCGAGGCGTTCGCGGACGCGCTGCAACTGAACGCCAATTTGGGTGAGGCGCGGCTCGGGCAGGGGATCGCCCGGGCGGTCAAGGGGGACTACGCCCGGGCGATCGTCGACGTCGAGGCCGCCCGCACGATGGCGGTCAAGCCGGACCTGCGGCTGGTCAATTACAACGCGGCCGTCGTGCACACGCGGGCCAAGGCGCACCCGCGCGCGATGGTGCTGCTGAACAAGGCGATTTACGAGTCGCTCAACAAGTCGCCGGACGAGCTGGCGCTCAACGCGCAGCTGACGGTGCTCTCGTGGCTCGACGACAAGCAGCGCAAGGCGATCGGGCAGATGCCCGAGTTCCTCAAGACGATCTCGATCGCCAACGGCACGCTGGGGAGCAAGAAGTACGGGGGGTACGAGCGGTTCGGGCTGGCGTGGCTGCCGGCGTCGGAGGTGCGCCGCCAGAGGGATGCGGGCGTGAAGGAAACGTTCCCGGCCCGGCTCCCGTTCCTGACGCCGGGGAACGAATCGGTGCACGAGGGGGACCAGACGGTCGGGTACGCGGCGCTGATGCCGAACGCGACCGCCGAGGACGCGGTGGTGGCGAAGGCCGAACCCGCCAAGCCGACGGTCGAGCCGGTCAAGCCCAAGCCGCCGGTCGCGGTGGCGGTGGCGAGGCCCGAGCCGCTCAAGCCGACGGGTCCGTTCAAGCTGGGCGGGTCGGGCTCGGGCGACACGAACTCCGCGCCCGCGAGCCCGCCCGCCAAACCCGAGGTCGTCGCCGTGGCCCCGCCCGCGCCCGAAGTCGTCGGGCCCGCGCCGGTCGTCGCGCGACCGATCATGCGGACGGTCCGCGGGGCGGCGTTCGCCGTCTCCACCGATACGCTCGTGACGGCCGCGCGACTGGTAAACAACGCGAAGGAGATCCAACTCCAACTCGGCGACGGCAAGGTCGCCAACGCGAAGGTGCTCGCGGTCGACGAGGCGTCCGGACTCGCACTCGTGCAGGTCTCGGGCATGTCGTTCCGCCCGATGGGCCTCGCGCCCGCGGCGACGGCAGGCAAGGTCGGCGTCGCCGCGTTCGTTAAGCCGACGGTGTTCAACCCCGACCTGGACCTGGTCGCGGGCGACCTGGTCGGCGCGGCCGGCGCGTTGTTCCTTAAGTGCGTCCAGCACCCGCGGTCGGCCGGGAGTCCGGTGGTGAGCGACAAGGGGTACGTGCTGGCGGTCGTGACGGCGACGCGCGAGGACGCGCCGAACAAGCTGCCGGTGGTGACGGTCGACGTGCTGCGCAAGTTCGTCGAGGGGAAGGTGACGTTGTCGGAGACGACGTCGGACGACCCGGAGGGGTCGGTGGTGGAGTTGACGGCGACGCGGCAGGAGTAGGCGCCACCCCGTTTAGCCGCGACCCGAAGGGCAAGCGACAGCGCCGCCCGCAGGCGAGCGCGTCGGGCGCGGACCCGCGCAACACACGGGTAAGGCCTGAAGGCCGTGCCCATGCCACCATCCGTCATTCGCTCGTCAGCACCGCGTCAATCCGTTCTAGTGCCTCCCGCGCCCCGGTCGCGATCGAGATCGTGCCGGGCGGGCCGTGCGGCTCGCGGACGTTGATGCGGATCAGCGTGCCTCTCAACTGCAAGGCGACGTGCTCCGAATGATACCGTACCGTCGGGATCGCCGTGCCCGCGCCGCACTCGACGATCGCGATCTTCGCGCGCGCGTCGCGTAGGTCCATCAGCCACGCCTGCAACCGCTCCGCCTGCTCGCCCGTGCGCGTTTCAATCCATGCGCCGTCGCCGAACATGAGGATGTTCGGCCGGGCCAGTCCGCCACAGTGCGGACAGGTCGGCAGGGGGTCGACGGCCCGCATCGTCGACTCGTCGATCGTGATCGTCACGTTGTCCGCCGGCCAGATCTCCTCGCAGCATACGGAAGCGCACTGCATGTAGTGAATTGTCCCGTGACACTCCTCGATCCTCTCGGCGTCGAACCCGGCCCGCTCGAACTGCCCGTCGACGTTCGACGTGAACACGAAATGTCCGTGCGCCGTGCGGCCGGCCCACTTGCGCAGCACGCCGAAGCCCACGTGCGGCACAGTGGTTCGGTACAGGTTCAGCCGGTGGCCGTAGAAGCCCCAGGCGAGCGCGGGATCTCTGCGGAAGGTGTCGGGGCAGGCGAGGTCTGCGAACGAGAGCCCGAGCGCTCGATATGGCGGGTACGCCCGCCAGAATCCTTCGGGCCCGCGGAAATCGGGCAGGCCCGAGTCGACGCCCATGCCGGCGCCGGCGGTGATCAGCAGGGCGTCGGCGTCGCGGATCGCGCGGGCGGCGGCGAGGATGGGGTCGGCGGGGGTCATGCGTTTTCAACTTCGTCGGCGGCCCTTGGCCTCCGGCGTCGCCGTTAGGGGGTCGTCGGGCCAGGCGTGCTTCGGATATCTCGCCTTGAGATCCTTGCGAACCTGAAAGTAGGTGTTGGCCCAGAAGCTGCGGAGGTCCATGGTGACTTGGACGGGGCGGTAGTTGGGGGCGAGGAGTTCGAGTTTGACGGGGACGCGGCCGCCGGCCAATCGCGGCGTGTCGAGCAGGCCGAAGAGCTCCTGCAACCGCACGGCGAGCACGACCTCGGTCTTCTCGTACCGCAACCGGACGTGGCTGCCGCTGGGGACTTCGATCGTTTCCGGGGCCTCCTTCTCGAGCATCCGGTCTAGCGGGTAGGGGAGGGCGGACTTGAGGATCTGCGCAAGGGGTAGTCGGCGGACGGCGTCGAGCGATTTGGCGCCGCCCAGCGAGTCCGCGAGCACCGCGCCGAGCTCGTTATCGTCCCACGCCGGCCAGGGGTGGTCGGGCATGTGCTCGCGGAGCAGGCGGACGCGCGCGATGACGCTGGCGGCGGACTCGTCGGCGCGGAGGATCTCCGGGCCGCGCTGGCGGACGATGGCGGCGAGGTGCTCGCCGGCCATGGCGGGGTCGACGGCTGCGTTCTTGTCTTCGTGCAGAAGCAGGTCGCGGTACCACAGGCGGGTGACGCCGACGACGCGCTGGCGGGCGTCGTCGAACTCGGCGGCCTTCTCGCGGCGGACCTGGTCGGGGAACATTTCTTCGACCCAGGCGATTTCGACCCGGCTGGCGATGCGCACCAGAGCCTCGCGCGATGCCGAGCGGTCGTCCTGGCGGGCGTCGGCGGCGAGGAAGAACTCACCTTGGCGCACCACGGATTCGGGGGACAGGCGGACGCCCCCGCCGCCGACCATGACGCCGCGGTCGGCCCCGCCGCGGCGGCGGCAGACGCGGTCGGGGTAGGCCCAGAGGGCGAGCTTGAGCAGCGCGGTGTCTTCGGGAGAGTTGCGGGTTGCGGGTTGTGAGTTGCGAGTGAGGCGCTCGGCAAGGCGGATGAGTTCTTCGCGGACGCGGAGGACCTGGTGGACGGCGGCGCGGTCGAGGTGGTCGGCGCGGGGGCCGGATTCGAGCATCGCCAGGCGCGCGAGGAGGTCGGAGTCGCCGGCGAGGCGGTGTGAGCCGGCGGCGAGGGAGGCACGGTCGGCCCACTGGGGGCGGAGGATGTCCTTCTCGGCGATCAGTGCCGCCAGCGTCGCGCCTTCGCGCGGGAGGCCGGCGTCGACGGCGGCGAGCATCAGCCGGCCGAGGCGCGGGTGGACGGGCAGGCCGGCCAGCGCTTGGCCGACGGGCGTGACCCTTCCCGTTGCGTCGATGGCGCCG
>DASPKW010000127.1:0-6098 GCA_035627895.1 Tepidisphaeraceae bacterium
CTTGCCCGACAACACGACCCAACCCGACGCCCCCGCCCCGGACGCCTCTGGCGTCGCGGCCCTCCCTCCCGCGCTCGCCGCGAAGAAGCCCCGCGCGAAGAAGCCCAAGCGTCCGCCGTTCCCGGTGAAGAAGCCGCTGCGCGTGTTGGTGTTGATCGACAAGGCGTGCGACTTTCCGGACGACACGCCGGACATCGACCTCGACGCGCCGGACCTCAAGCTGCCCCCCTACCGCACGGAGCTGTCCGTTTACCGCGCGCTGACGGCGATGGGGCACGAGGTGCGCAAGCTCCCGGCGTCGGATGACCTGGCGCCGATCAAGTCCGCCATCGACGAGTTCCAGCCGGCCGTCGCGTTCAACTTGCTGGAGGGGTTCCACGATTACCACGTGTTCGACCAGCACGTCGTGTCGTACCTGGAGCTCGTCGAGCAGCCGTACACCGGGTGTAACCCGCGGGGGCTGACGCTGGCGCGCGACAAGGCGATCACCAAGAAGATCCTCACGTACCACCGCATCCACGTGCCCAAGTTCGCCGTGTTCCCGCGGCGGAAGCAGGTGGCCCGGCCCAAGTGGCTCGAGTTTCCGCTGTTCGTCAAGAGCGTGAACGTGGAGGGGAGCGTCGGGATCGCCAAGGCGTCGATCGTGCGGGACGACGACGAGTTGCGCGAGCGGGTGCGCTTCATCCACGAGGCCGTCGGGACGTACGCGATCGCCGAGCAGTACATCGAGGGGCGCGAGCTTTACGTCGGCGTGACGGGCAATCTGCGGCTGAGCACATTTCCGATCTGGGAGCTGGTGGCCGACAACGCGCCGGCCGAC
The DNA here is from genome assembly GCA_035627895.1 of Tepidisphaeraceae bacterium. Taxonomy (GTDB): domain Bacteria; phylum Planctomycetota; class Phycisphaerae; order Tepidisphaerales; family Tepidisphaeraceae; genus DASPKW01. The sequence continues at coordinate 821 of DASPKW010000127.1, forward strand.
ATGCCGCTGCTGGCGACCGAGCGGGTGAAGTGGAGCATTGCGTACCGCCAGAAGTACGGGATCACCACCCGCGCCGCGGTCGATCTGCCCGCGGGGCACGACAAGCTGCTTCCGCACGTGTCGAAGCGCATCTACCGGCACCTTAATTTGACCGGCTACGCGAGACTGGACTTCCGCATGGCGGTCAACGGCGAACTTTACCTGATCGAGGCCAACCCCAACCCGCAGATCGCCCGGGGCGAGGACTTCGCCGAGAGCGCCCTCGCCGCCGGGATCTCCTACGAGTCCCTCCTCCAGCAAATCCTTAACCTCGGCATGCAGTATTCCCCGCACCTGATCCACTGAACCACGTCCCGATCCGGGAAGGCGCCGATCCCACTGACGCCACTGCGCCGCCGGCCCGCGCCCGCCACCACGCCCTCGGGCGATCAGCGATGAACGCTTCGCCTCACGCGTCCGGCCCGCACCTGTCGCGCCGCACCTCGTCCCACGTGCTGGCCAGGTCTGCGACCTGGTGCGCCAGCTCCGAGACGATCCGGTCGAGGCGGCGGGCCGGGCCGTCCGGCGGCCCGCCGTCCCCCACGTCCGGGCCGCCGTCACTCGTGCCGCCCCCGCCCCCCTCGTTCAAATCGGGCGGTCGACCGGCGTTCCGCTCGGGCGACTCGCCCGCCTCACCGCGCCGCGCCACGTCGCGGCCCGGCGCGACCCGCTCGGCCGCAGCGCCACCCACCGCAGCGCCCGCCGCCGACTCCGCCGCGCGGAAGAAGGGCCACGCCGCGGGCGGCGCGTCCTCATCGATTTCGAGCAGCGGCAATTCCTCGTCGTCCGCGGGCTCATCGGTCCCGCCCGGTTCGTCCGCGCCGACAAGAGGAGCCGGGGCGGCCGTACCCACCGAGTCGGGCGCGTGTTCCGTGCCCCGGGCCGCATTCCGCTCCGCCGGCTCAGGGGCGCGCAGCGCGCCCACCGTCGTCACGTCGAGCACCTCCGCCAGCCCCCCCGGCGTCGCCAATGTCGGCACCGTCTCGACGTCCGCCACGCCAACGGAGTCCGCCGCCCGCCCGTCCTCCGCACGCTCCTCCGACCCGCCCGACCCCGCGACCGCCGCGACCGCCCCGTCGATCACGCCGACCACGCGGTCGTCCACGCGCAGCGGCACCAGCGGCAGCTCCGCGTCGTGCGGGTGACCCCTCGGTGGGGCAACCGCGACGACCGCGTGCGCATCGCCCTCACGCTCCGTGGTCGACGCACCCGCCAGCGGCACTAGGGCGTCGTCGCCCCCGAAGTCGTCCGCCTCCCCCCCTGCCGGCACGCGGCCCTCGCCATTTCCCGATTCGCCGCCCTCCTCCACCCCCGAGTCCAGATCCGCCACGTCGAGCGCAACCAGCCCGTCGAACGGCAGCGCCCCGCCGCCCACATCACCACCGGCCGGGGCGTGCGCCAAACCGGCAACCGCCCTGCTCACGGCCGACAGTGGCCGCCGCGGCGGCGCCGCCGGTGCCGCGTCCCCAGCCCCCTCCGGGTCGCCCCCGAACGCCAGCAGCGCCACCGCCTCGGCCTCGGCGTCCCCCGCCCGGCCGGCGGCGAGCCCGCTGGCCCCCACCTCCAACTCGTATCGGACCCGCGTCCGCCCGACGGTCAAATCGTCCCCCGGGCTCAGCTCCGCCTGGCGGACCGGCACCCCGTTCACCGCGATTCCGCGCTCCGAGTTCAGGTCGCGCACGAACCGCCGCCCGTCACGCTCGAACACGACCGCGTGGACGCCCTCCGCGGCGTCGTCGTCCGCGTCCAGCCGCACGTCGCACCCGGGCCGCCGGCCGATCAGCAGCGTATGACCATCGATAGGAATCGACGCGCCCGCCCCGCCCGCGCCGTGGTCGACGACGACACGCGCCGCGGGCGCCCCGTCCGCCCACCCCGCCCCCGCGGCACCGGCGAAGCCCGCGTCGCACATCAGCTCGCACGGCCCCAGTCGCACCACGTCACGCGGCCGCAGCTCCGCCTCCCGCACCGCCCGCCCGTTCACGAGCAGCCCGTTCCGGCTCGCCAGATCGCGCACGTACGCCCGCCCGTCGCGCCCCGACACCAGCAGCGCGTGGACGTTGCTCACCAGCCGCGACTGGACCCGCAAATGCACGCCCGCCACGCGCCCGATGACGCACGCCCGCTTGGTCAGCGTGACCGGCCCGGTCGGCCCCGGCGCGGACGGATCACGCGCCAACCGAACGACCGGGAATCCGCCCGCCGGCGCGGGCTGCGTGGTGAGTGTCGTGGCCATGAGAAAGGCTAAGCCTCCGTGACAGGGAACCGCGACGCCGACCTTTGCCGCCGCACGGACGGGTCGGATCGGCCTCAACAGTGCCGGCTCGCCCGAACGAGCGTTCCGGGGTCAGCCTTCTCGCAAATGCGACGCCGTTGGGCGCCACGATGCGGCAACTATTTGCTCGATTGCGCTCACCCTGATGCCGACGCCGACGAGTCCAGTGGCGCGGCACCGCGATCGCTCGCCGACCCCGCCCGCCCGTCCCCCGCTCACGAAAACAGCTGACCATGGACACCGCGCCTGAGCGTCTATGCCTTCGCCCTACCCTTCCTCGGCGTCCTCGGCGTCTCGGCGTTCACCCCCAACCGACAACGACACCCCACCCACGCTTGCTTACCCCCGCTTCGCCATCCGCATCGGGTCGACCTTTCCGGCCTGCTGGAACGCCTTCTCGCGGGCGCGGCAGCCGGGGCAGGCCCAACACGGTTCGGGGGTCTCTTCCCAGCAGCTCCAGGTCTTCTCGAACGGGGCGGCGACGTTGAAGCCGACGTCGACGACCTGCCACGGGTCGAGTTCGAGCAGCGGGGTCATGACCTCGAGGTCTTTGACGCCGCACGGCATCTGGATCATCTCGTTCCAGATTTGCACGAACTCGGTGGCGGCGGCGAGCTCGTCGCCGGCGCCGCCGACGCGGAAGCCGTAGTAGACGGCGCTGGCCCCGTAGTGGGCGGCGTACCGGACGGCGGCGGCGACGAGCGGGAGCTGGTCGAGCATCTGCGGGCCGAGGTGGGTCTCGGCGGCGCGGGGGTCGGTGGCGACGTTGGCGGTGGCGGCCTGCGGCTCGCTGACGGCGGCGAGGAAGGGCATGGCGAGCGAGTGCTCGCGGTAGGGCTTGAAGTGGGCGACCTGCTGGTCGTACGCGGCGCGGCGGCGGGCGCCGGCGGCGGCGGCGCCGGTCTCGGCATGCAAGAGGACCAGGCGGTAGCGCTGGGCGGCGAGGGCCGTGGTGACGGCGCTGTTGATGCTGCCGGAGCTGAGAACGATGGCTAAATCGCGGGGCATGGCAGGTTGTCAATTGTCAATGGTTAATTGTCAATTGTCAGAGGTCGGACCGGTCGTGAGAGGGGCGTGAGTGAGGGGCCGGGGTCATTTGCCCGGGCCGATGGACTTAAGGTACGCGTTGAGGCGGGGGGAGAGCTCGGCGATCAGGGGGCGGAGAATCTGGGATTGTTCCTTGGTAATCAGCTCGCGGACGTAGGCGCGGCGGAGCCAGTGGATCACCTCGTACAACGACCCGCGACCGATGTGTACGAAGCGGCGGTTGTCCGCGTAGGTGCCCCGGCCCGTGCCCTCGGCGATGTTCGCGCCGATGCTGTCGGCCGCGCGAACGAGTTGCTTCCCAATCGTGTCGCGCGCGAACGTGTCCCACTTCCGCACCACGCGCCAGACGTAGTCGCAGAGCTTCTCGCACAGCTTGTAGACGTCGAGCGATTCGAACGAGGCACGGCCCATGACACGTTCCTCCGGCCGGCAACATACCGCCCCCTCCGGAACAATTAACAATTAACAATTAACCATTAACCATTAACAATTAACCATTAACAATTGACACTCACTCCATCCTCACCACCACCTTCAACACCCCCGGCCGCCCCGCCAGATCCATGGCCTCGACCCCCTGCTCGATCTTCATGCGCTTGTGGATCATGCTCGTGACGTCGACGGACTTCTCGGCCAGGGCCCTGAGGGCGTCCTTGAAGGGGCCGCAGCGGCTGCCGATGACCTGGATCTCGTCGATCACGATCGGGGCGAGGTTGAGGGGTTTGCCGTCGGCGAAGGTGGATTTGAGGACGATCGTCCCGCGCGGGCGGACGAGCTGCATGGCCATTTCGAGGCCCGAGGCGCTGCCGGTGCAGTCGACGACGACGTCCTGGTCGTGGCGGGGGGTGATGTCGGTGACGGCGCGGCTGCGGATGCCCCACTGGTCGCACAGGCGCAGCTTGTCGACGTGTTTGCCGATCACGCGCACGGGGCAGCCGGCGTTGCGGAGCACCTGGGCGCAGAGCAGGCCGAGGCGGCCGTCGCCGAGGACGGTCACCCACTTGCGGCCGTCGAGCTTGACCTGCTTGAGGATCTGGAATGCGGCGGCCAGGGGTTCGGCGAAGACGGCGGCGTCGTCCTCCACGCTGGCGGGGACTTCGTGGAGGTTCACCGACGGCAGGCGGACGTAGTCGGCGAAGGCGCCGTCGCGCTTGAGGATGCCGAGCACGGTGCGGTTGCGGCAGTGGTTGGAGAGGCCGGACATGCAGAGGTCGCACTTGCCGCAGACGACGTTGATCTCGCCGACGACGCGCTTGCCGACCCAGGCCTTGTCGGCGGACGACTCGACGACGCCGACGAACTCGTGGCCGAGGACGCCGGTGAAATTCATGTACCCGCGGGTGATCTCGAGGTCGGTGGCGCAGACGCCGGCCTGGCGGACGCGGATGAGCGTGTCGCCGAGCGCGGGGGCGGGGTCGGCGTGGCGGGGGCGGAACTGGAGGGTTTGGTCGAACAGCAGGGCGCGCATGGGCCGGAGTGTACGGGATCGGAGAATGGCGGCGAAGCGGTGGGCTCGCCTCTTGTAGCCGCCCCGCTTGCGCGGCGCGTCTAAATGCCGGGCGGTCTCACGGCGCGCTTGTCGACCGCGCCCTCGGACGCACCCCGCAAGCGGGGCGGCTACAAGAGGTCAACCGCCCCGCCCGAGTCACCGGATCGCCTCGCGCACCGCGGCCTCGGCGAGGAGCGCGCCGGGGTTGAGCAGGGTCGGGTCGGCGTCGTCGAGGTCGGGGCCGAGGAGGATCGGGAGTTCGGTGCAGCCGAGGATCACGCCGTCGACGATTTCGCCGCGGAGGTGCTCGACGGCGCGGCGGACGACGCCGGCCTCGTCGGGGCGGCCTTCCATGCAGGCGAGGATCGCGGCGTTAAGCTGGCGCTGCGTCGCGCGGTCGATCGTCCGGCAGGCGACGCCCGCGGCCG
>DASPKW010000128.1:0-23607 GCA_035627895.1 Tepidisphaeraceae bacterium
GTTCCGCGCCGAGCAAACCAAGGCCGTCCTCAACGATCGACTGGAGTGACCCCGCTTCCCTTGAGCGCCGACACCCGCCCCATCCTCCCCGGCTCGACCGTCGGCGTGCTCGGTTCCGGCCAGCTCGGCCGGATGTTCGCGATCGCCGCCCGCAAGATGGGGTATCGCGTGTACACGCTGTCGCCGGACAACGATACGCCGACCGGGCAGATCGCCGACCTCGAGGTCGTCGCCAACTACGACGACCTCGACACGGTCGCCGCGTTCGCCAAACAGGTTTCGGTCGTCACCTTCGAATTCGAGAACGTCTCCGCCGCCGCCACCGAGACGGCCGCGCGATACGCCCCCGTCCGCCCGGCCGGTAAAGTCCTCCATACCACCCAGCACCGGTTGCGCGAGAAGACGTTCCTGAGCCAGCACGGCTTTCCCGTCACGCCCTACGCCCCAATCGCGAGCGTCGTCGAGCTCCGCGCGGCAGTCGCCAGACTCGGCACCCCCAGCATTCTCAAGTCCGCCGGCTTCGGCTACGACGGCAAAGGGCAGTTCAAGATTACGTCGGCGGACCAGGTCGAGCAGGCGTGGAATGCCGTGACGGCGCATGCGGGTCCCGAACAATCCGCGATCCGCGATCCGAGATCCGCAATCGCGGTCTTGGAAGCGTTCGTGACTTTCGAGCGCGAGGTCAGCGTCGTCGCCGCCCGCGGGGTGGATGGCTCCTTCGCCCACTGGGGCGTGATTGAGAACGACCATCGCAATCACATTTTGGATCTGTCCGTCGCCCCCGCCGCCGTCGAGCCGGGCGTCCACGCAAAGGCGATCGAGATTGCCCGCGGCGTGCTCGAAGCCCTCGACGTCGTCGGCGTCCTCTGCGTCGAGTTCTTCCTAACGCCGAAAGGCGATTTGCTCGTCAACGAGCTCGCCCCGCGGCCCCATAATTCGGGCCACCTCACGTTCGACGCCAGCCTGACGAGCCAGTTCGAACAGCAGCTCCGCGCCGTGTGCGGCCTGCCGCTCGGCGACACGCGCCTGCACTCGCCCGCCGCCATGGCCCAACTCCTGGGCGACACCTGGCTCGACTCGGGACCGACCGGGCCGAATTGGGCCGCCGCCCTCGCCAACCCCAACGTCAAGCTCCACCTCTACGGCAAGGCCGACCCGCGCAGGGGCCGCAAGATGGGCCACCTGACGGCGCTGGCGCCGACGGTCGAGGAAGCGAAGCGTCAAGTGTTGGCCGCGCGAGAAGTGCTGACGGGCAGTTAACGAGTAACGATTAATGCTTAAGAAGAGCAGAGTCCTCTTACGCATTAATCGTCAATCGTTACCGCGTACTGCCTACTGCCCCACCTTCGCCTCGTGATACTCCTCGATCTTCTCGTACACACCGTCCGGGAACTTCAGGTTCCGGTACAGGTTGCACGCGTCGGGGTCGTCGCCGCCGGGGCAGATGGGAAACTCCTGCTCCTTTTGCCACTCGGCGATCTTCTCGCGGCGCGGCGGGTTATAGCCGCGCGATTCCACCTGGTGCACGAGCGCCCTGGCCTGCACGTCGTCCAACCCCTGCCCCTTCGCCAGCAGCGCCGCCAACTCGTCGGCGTCCAGGAAATGACGCCCGACCATCGCGAACACGAGCCGGCCGTAATGGCCGACATCCTTGCCCGCCTCGAGCGACTCGAGCAGGTGCCGCATCATCCCGTTCTGCCGCAGCGCCGCGTATGCGTCCGTCCGTCCGATGCCTTTCGTCGATTTGCTCATGACTGACTCCTTTGGTGTTCGAATCCGCAGGAGACGTCGCAATCGGCGTGCCGAAAGATCGGTGTATGTTAGGTGTCGCGGACGGCGGGGTCGGACAAACTTGACGTGCCGCCCGATCACTTCGGGGGCGGCGCAACGACCGTCGGCGCCGTGGCCGACTGCGTCGTCGCGGGCGCGGTCCCCCGGCCGCCGCGCCGGCCGCGCGTCGGGGCCGTCGCCGGCACCGCGTCCGCCGGTGCCGCCTCGACCCCGCCCTTTGCGCGCCCCTTCCCTCCCTCGAGCTCCGCCACGCGCTTTTCCAGCGTCTTGACCCGCGCCTGGAGCATCGCGTCCCACCCCGCCAGCGCCAAAACGACGATCGCCAGGATCGCCGTCACCACGACCAATCCAGATCCCTTCCGCTCGTTCGGTTCGTTCATGGGGGTCCGCCAAATCACAAAGGGGTACGCAACGCACGTCGTCGAGGCGGGCAAATTGTACCGCGCGGCCCGGTCATCTTCGACGCACGCGCCCCTTGTCGCCGCCGGCCGGGTGCCGGACACTGGCGGGCATGTCGCGCCCCCGCCGCCCGATGTCCCGACGAGCCGCGCTCCCCGGACTGCTGCTCGCGGTGATCGCCGCCGTCGTGGTGATCGCCAGGCCGTACCTGTCCAAGGAAAAGCCCGCCGACCACCGAGCGCCCGACCCGGCGGCGCGCGTCGAGCGCGCGCCGCCGAACCCCGATTTCGGGGCGCCCGCAAACGCCGGCCGCACAACTGAGGCTCCGCGGCGCGCGGAGTCGGCCATCTCTCGCCCGAAAGTCGCCTTCCGTTCCCAGCGGCAACTCGACGAGCATTTCGACAAGCACGCCCGCGACACCGGCGCCGCCAGCGTCGACGACTACCTCCGCCGGGCCCAGGCGCTGCGGGATGCGCCGCTGGCCCCGCCAGTGCAAGAACTCAGGCGCGCCGACGGCGTGGTGACGCGGTTCGACCCACGAACGGGGTACTTCATCGCGTTCAATTCGGACTTCACGATCCGCACGTTCTTCCGGCCGGCGGACGGCGCCGCCTACTTTCGCCGACAAGCCGAACGCGACAACTGACCCGGTTCATCCTTCATCCGTCCGCCTTCATCCTTTCCGCAATGCCCCCTCCCGACCCCACCCAAGCCTTTCTCCGATCCCGCAAGAGCCCGCCCGACGTCGTCGCCGGCGGGTTGAGTGGTTTGATCGACCGGTGGCGCAAAACTGTCGCCCAGATCCGGCAGGGTTATCGCCTCACGTTCGACGACTACCTTAACGACATGGACGTGCGGCAACTCATCGAGGAAACGCTGCCGCACGCGACCGTCCGCCAGCACAAACAGGCGACCGCCGCCCTGTTCGAGCTCGACGAGGCCGCCCAATCGCATCTCGTGCGCGCCGGCAAGTGCCTGTGGGGCCGAAAAGCCGAGTCCGAGCACGGCTGGACCCCCGAACGCAACTGGTGGTACTTCATGCGCCCCAAGTCCGCCCCGCCCGAGTTTCTCGACGAGTTCAACCGACCGTCGTCACGCGCCTGATACCGCGGGCGGACGCCCACGGTCGCGCCCGGCCCGGAGCCGGCTTCGATGCCCAACTCCGACCCCACTAAATCCTTGCAAAATCAACGCCCATTGGGCAAGATGGGTCGCGTCTCCGCCCTATAATCGGCGGAGCGCCACCAGTTCGAAGCGAGGGGTCGGCACCGGCCGATCGTTTCGTCAGGTGGCGGCATGTCGTTGCGTACCGGGGCCCGAGCGCCCCACACGGTCCGGCGGGTTTCCCCTTCCAATCCATCGGCCGGTACGCGGCGGCGGGGCGCTCGCGTCGTGCGGCAGGCACGGCCGAGCCCGGTCGGCGCGCTTTTGCCCCTTCGGCGGGCGCGGATTGAAACCTGCCAGCTTCGTGCGTGTCTGAGTATCGGAGTTGCGACCGGTTCGGCGTCGGGACGCGTGTCCCGTGCGGCCGGTCAGCGGGACGTCGGGATCGCCAATAATCAACGTGCGGCCCGGGCCCGTTCGAGCGAGTTTTCTGCACAGGAGTAGACGGCCATTTCCACCAACTTCCGCCACAACGAGCAGATCCGGATCTCCCCGGTCTTCCTCATCGACCAGGACGACAACAAGCTCGGCCCGACGCCGACGAACGAGGCGATGCGGCGCGCCCGCGAGGCCGGACTGGACCTGGTCGAGGTCGCCCCGACGGCGCGCCCGCCGGTCTGTAAGATCATGGACTACGGGAAGTGGCGCTACCAGCAGCAGAAGAAGGCCGACAAGTCCAAGGCCGCCGTCCGCGGGGGGCAGCTCAAGGAAATCAAGTTCAAGACGGTCAAGATCGGCGAGCACGATCTGAACATCAAGATCAAGCACGCCCGCGAGTTCCTCGCCGAGGGGAACAAGGTGCAGTTCACGCTCCAGTTCCGCGGCCGCGAGATGGCCCACCAGGAACTCGGCCGCGACATCATGTACAAGATCAAGACCGAGCTGTACCAGGTCTCCAAGGTCGAGCGCGACGCCAAGATGGAAGGCAAGCGGATGATCCTGGTGCTCCAGCCCGACAACAAGGGCGACCGCGCCGTCCCGCCGCCCCCGCCGACCCCCGGCGTCCGCCCGGCGATGAGCGGGTCGTCGCTCGGCCTGCAATCGCGACCGGGCATGGGCCCGGTCGGGCCCGGGATCTCGCGCCCCGCAACGGGCCCGGTCGGCCCCGGCGTCCAGCGCCCGCCGACGGCCGCGCCCGCGGCCCCTGCCGCGGTCCCCGCTGCCGCGGGCGCCCCGCGCCCGGTGACTGCCGCTCCGACCACCCCCGCGCCGGCCGCGCCGCGACCGGCGCCCGCCCCGGCGCCGGCGACGACGAGCACGCGCAGCTAATCATCGCTGCGTCGACCGAGACAAGCCGGGACGGAGCGGTGGGAGCGACAGCGACCCCCGCGCCGCCCCGGATGCGGACGAACAATAAAGCGACCGTCGGATTTCCAATCCGACGGTCGCTTTCGTTTTCGTCCGATTAGTAGCGGTCGCGATCGCCTACCGCGACGCGGTGCGCCCCGCGCTCGGCGCCCGAACGCCGTCGCTCTGATCCGCGCGGAGCACGTGGGCCTTGATCACCTCGACCGCCTTCTCCACCAGCTTGCCGTCCGGCGCCAGGTACGGGTCCTTGGCGAGATCCTCGTCCGACAGGCCGGCCGTTAACGCCGAGCACGCGACGTGCGCGAGCGCACGCTGGTCGTCCGATAGTTTCGCCTGCGCGAAACGGTCGATCGCGCGGTCGTAGAGCGCGTGGCCGGCGAGCACGCGGAGCTGGGCGGTCGTGAACTGCTTGTTAAATGTCGCCCGCAGGTGGCGCCGGACCTTCTCCTGCTCGGCCCGGAGCGGCTCGTACTTCTTCTGCGCCTCGGCGAGCTTGGGATTGCCGGCGGCGTTCGCCTGGGGTGCTGCGGCGCCACCGCGCCGACCCCCGCGCCGCGGGCCCGCGCCGGGCCTCGCCGCGCCTTGCGCCGCTGCGACTTCCTTCTGGGCCGCCGTGTACGCCTTGCCCTTCTCCGACTCCGCCCACGCCTTGTACCCGTCGTCCCGCGCGGCCAGGGCCTTGGTGAACTTCTCCAACGCCTCCCCTTCGAGCCCGAGCACCGCCGGCATCTGGCCATAGTCCGACCCCGTCGCCGCGACGGCACGGGCCGCGGGCGTCAGCGGTTTGGCGTCGACGGCGGGAGCGGGTTTCTCGTCGGCAGCATAAGCGGCCGGGGTCGCGGTGAGCAGCAGGAGAGCGAGCAGGCGCGCGGTCATCGTGGTTTCCTCAAAGGTGGAGTACCCGGTCGGTGTAACGGACGGGACGGTGGTTTATTGATGTATCCGCGTTCCGCCCGCTTGCGGGTTAGCGGGCCGGCCGACGTGGCAGTTCGATGCCCGTTCGCTCGGGCGACCCGTTCGCGCCGGGAGGCAGCACGGGCTATCGGTTGTCGCGGATGGGCGGGTCCGCTAACCCGCAAGCGGGTGTGCTGCGCACACGGGGTACGTCATAGAAATCCCACCCCGCCCCGATATACTCCGCCTCCCTAATCTAACCGAAAGCGAGAAGCCCCGATGGCCGCCGACTACCAGCCCAAGAAGATCGTCCTCGCCTACTCCGGCGGGCTCGACACGTCCGTCATCCTCCCCTGGCTCAAGGAGCGTTACCCGGGCGTGAAGCTCGTCGCGTACGCCGCCGAGCTCGGGCAGGGGGATGAGCTCAAGGGCATCCAGGACAAGGCGTACAAGAGCGGGGCCGACGAGGTGTTCGTCGACGACCTTAGGCAGGAGTTCGCGGAGAAGTACTGCTTCCCGATGCTCCGGGCGCACGCGATCTACGAACAGGATTACCTGCTGGGCACGAGCATCGCCCGCCCGCTGATCGCCGCCAAGCAGGTCGAGATCGCGCGGAAGACCGGCGCCGACGCCGTCGGCCACGGGGCCACCGGCAAGGGCAACGACCAGGTGCGGTTCGAGCTGACGTACATGGCGCTCGCGCCCGACCTCAAGATCATCGCCCCGTGGAAGGACACGAAGTTCGAGCTTCGCGATCGTGAGTCGGCCATCGACTACGCGCAAAAGCACGGCATCCCGATCCCGGTCTCGAAGAAGAAGATTTACTCGCAGGACCGGAATCTCTGGCACATCAGCCACGAGGGGGCGGAGATCGAGCACCCGGATGCGGAGCCGAACTGGGAGGCGTGTTTGACGATGGTCGTCCCGCCGGAGAAGGCGCCGGACCAGGCGGAAATCGTCGAGGTCGGATTCGAGGCGGGGAACCCGGTCAGCGTGAACGGCAAGGCGCTGGCCGCGCACGAGCTGATCGCCGAGCTGAACACGATCGGCGGGCGGCACGGCGTGGGCGTGACGGTGCTGGCCGAGAACCGCCTGGTCGGCATGAAGAGCCGCGGCGTGTACGAGACGCCCGGCGGCACCATCCTTTACGAGGCCCACAAGGCGCTGGAGCAGATCTGCGTCGAGCGCGACACGCTGCACTTCAAGCAGCAGGCGAGCCTGCGCTACGCCGAGCTCGTTTACTACGGCCAGTGGTTCCACCCGCTGCGCGAGGCGCTGCAGACGTTCATGGACCACACGAACGCGACGGTGACCGGGACGGCCAAGGTCCGCCTGTTCAAGGGCCGGGCCATGCACGTCGGGGCGCAGAGCCCGCACACGCTGTACGACCCGCAGCTGGCGAGCTTCAGCATGGAGGGCTACGACGTGACCGCGGCCCGCGGGTTCATCGACTTGTTCGGGCTGCCGATGAAGGTGGCGCAGCAGCGCAAGCGCTGGTAAGGGAACAGCGGAGCGGAAGACGAGTCAGCCACAGATCCTCACGGATGCTCACGGATAGATTTCATCCGTGTTCATCTATGCTGATCCGTGGCTGATTCCGCTTCGGGGGCTAGGTGGATTGGTGCGCGCCGACGCCGTACGCGAACGCGCTCATGGCGGCCGGGTCGGTCGGCAGGGCGGTGCCGAACAGGTCGCGCGAGCCGGGGTTGATCGCGAAGCGGGCCCACACGTTCAGGCCTGCGCCGCGGAGGGGCGACGTGGCCTGGAGCTTGAAGTCGCCCAGGCTCGATTCGAGCGCGTCGGGATTTCCGACGGTGACGACCGCGCCGGGGTTGACCATCCGCGGGTCGAGGTTCTTGCCGACGACGGTCGTGCCGAGCTTCTCGTGGCCGGTGCCGGTGACGAACGCGGAGAAACTCGTGTAGACCTTGGCCATCACCTTTGCCGAGAACGCGGCCCCGGTCGACCACCAGTCGTTGCCCTGGATCTGGAGATTGGTGTGCCGGGCCTGGACGTCGGCGAGCATCTGGCCGCCGGTCGTCTGGAAGATGTTGTTGCGTATCGCGAGGTTCGTCGTGGGGGAGAGGATGCGGAGCGCGCGGGGGTCGCCGGCCTTGGTCGTCGTGGTGACCGGGTTGCCCTTGCGGTCGTAGGTCGTGGTGGTCTTGACCGACGGGGTGACGTAGACGGTGTTGTTGTAGACGTGCGTGTCGCGGATGCCGTTCGCGCCGTTGCCGTTCCAGACGTCGATGGCGCCGTAGGTGTTCTTGCGGCCGTCCCGGGCGGAGACGTTGTACCGGACGTGGTTGTTGTAGAACGGGCGGGCCCCCGCGAACTGGTAGATGCCGTACCCGGCGCCGTCGTTGTCGTGGCTGTAGTTGTACTGCATGACCGAGTTGGTCACGCCGCCGTCGAAGTCGAACCCGCCGCCGTCGGCGGTGCTGTTCGTGCGGTTGTGGTGCGACTCGTTGTGCTGGACGAGGGCGTCGTTGACGTCCCAGACCCAGATCCCGACCGGCCCGCCGACGTGCGTGTTGGCGGCGCCGTTCTCGAACGCCTCGGAGCGTTCGATGACGACGCCGTCGATGTCGGACAGGACGATCCCGCTGCCGCTGTGGTTCGGGGAGCCGGCGTATCCCGGGTTGTGGTGGACGCGGGCGTGGCCGACGTAGACGTTGGTGTTGGCGTACCCGGTCGCGGTGGCGGAGAAGACGCCGTGGCTGGCGATCCCGCCGAGCGTGTTGTGGTGGACGTCGACGTACTCGATGCGGACGTCGTCGAACCCGGACTTGCCGTTCGAACCGCCGAAGTGGATGCCGTACTTGCCGAACCCGCTGACGTCGACGTGGCTGACGCGGACGTGGGACAGCTTCACGTCGCCCGACTGGTTGTTGTCGAACTCGATGCCGTTGAAGGAGGCGTTGGCCTGCGTGCCGCTGCCGGCCACGTTCAGGCCGGAGACGACGACGCCGGCCGTGTTGAGGACGGAGATGCCGCCCGCGGCGTTCCCGGCCGAGATCGTCGCGCGGTCGGCGAGCGTTTCGAGGCCGTCACCGGTCGAATCGCCGTACGAGTTGATCGTGATCGGGTCGGCGGCGGTGCCGGGGTCGTCGGTGCCCAGCCGGAGCGTGCCGGCGTGCGTGCGGCCGGCGGCGAGGCGGATCTGGTCTCCGGCGGCGAACGACGTCCCGTTCACCTTGTCGAGCGACGCCCACGCGGTCGCGGGGGTCAGGCCGTCGTTGAGGTCGCTCCCGGCGGACGGGTCGACGAAATAGGCGGACAGCATCCGGCGGGTCTCGAGACAATGCATCATGGCGGGGGCGCTCCGGTGGGCAGGAATGGGGCGTTCAACATAGAAAGTCTTAGGCGAAACGCAACGAGATTTCCGGGTCGACCCGCTCCGGCGCTCCGGCGTCCGTAAATTGGCGAACACGGGGCGGTATGAGGGGGCGAAGTGCCCCGAGTGGCGACTATCTGGCGTGGGGGTTTTTACGAGCGCCCGCGTGTAAATCGATCGCGGCGGCGATAGATTGCGGGGCATCTCGACCGAGGGAAAGGCGCGAACTATGGCCCACGACACGACGATTCACGACCCGTCCGCGATCCTCCAGACGGCGTTCGGGTTCTGGCATTCGAAGGTGTTGCTGACGGCGGTGGAGACGGGGGTGTTTTCGGTGCTCGGGCAGGGGGGGCGGATGACGGGGGCGGAGATTGGGGGGAAGCTCGGGTGGCACCCGCGGGGGGTGTTTGATTTTCTGGACGCGCTGGTGGCGATGAAGTTTTTGGAGCGGGAGGGGAGTGGGCCGGAGGGGCGGTACTTTAATACGCCGGCGGGGGCGCAGTATTTGGACGCCGCGAGCCCGCGGTACGTGGGGGGGATCTTGACGATGCTGAACACGCGGCTGTTCAAGTACTGGCACGATTTGCCGGAGGCGCTGCGGACGGGCCGACCGCAGAACGAGACGAAGACGACGGGGAAGGGGATCTTCGAGGCGCTGTACGCGGAGCCGGCGAAGCTGGAGGAGTTCATGGGGGCGATGACGGGGTTGTCGCGGCTGAACTTCGAGGCGCTGGCGGGGAAGTTTGATTTTTCGCCATATAAGACGCTGTGCGACGTGGGCGGGGCGACGGGGTTGTTGTGCTGCGAGGTGGCGAAGCGGCATCCGCACTTGCGGTGCACGTCGTTCGATTTGCCGCCGGTGGAGCCGATCGCGCGGCGGGCGATCGCGGCGGCGGGGCTGAGCGATCGCGTGACGACGGCGGCGGGGGACTTTTTCAAAGACCCGCTGCCGAAGGCGGACCTGATCACGATGGGGATGATTTTGCACGACTGGAACCTCGAGAAGAAGATGAAGCTGATCAGGGCGGCGTACGACGCGCTGCCGGCGGGCGGGGCGCTGGTGGCGATCGAGGCGCTGATCGACGACGAGCGGCGGACGAACGTGCAGGGGCTGTGCATGTCGCTGAACATGCTGATCGAGTTCGGGGACGCGTTCGACTATTCGGGGAAGGATTTCGCGGGGTGGTGTCGGGAAGTCGGCTTCAAGCGCACCGAGGTGATTCATTTGGCGGGGCCGTCGAGCGCGGCGGTCGCGTGGAAATGAACCACGAAGGGCACGAAGGACACGAAGAAGTCGGAGGAGGGGGTGGGGGTGAGGGTTGGGTTTTGCGCGCGATTTTTGGCGTCTTTTAGGGGTTATGAAGGGGGTGGGTGGGAGGTAAGTGGTGGTGGGGGAGCGGGTTATGGGGGTGGGAGGGGGGTGGGAAAAGCGGGCATTTTCGGGCAAAAGCGGGACTTTTCGGGACGAATCGGTACTTTTCGGTACCGGATCGGTACCGGGTGGTAGTGGTACCGAGCGGGCATGAAGGTGCGCCTGGAAACAGGGCCGCTGAAGCGGCCCTGCCGTCGCAGACGGCGCGCACGCCGGGGAGGCGGGGGGTGCGGGGGATGTCAAAGAGCTTGGGGGGTGGCGCGGGCTCGTGTTCGCGGGCGCGCGCGGGCTCCCTATCTACGGGGGGTGTCCGGCGGGCGTGGTGACGGGTGCGCACGGGATGGGGGTGGCGGGGTGGGGGCGGGGGAATTTTTGTGGGGATTGTGGTCGGGAGGGGGTAGCGCGCGGCGGGTGAGCGAAGGCCGACGCGGCGCGGGGGAAAGGCCAGGGCAATCGCATATGGGTCGGCTCGGGAGGGCGAGGCTCTGTCCGAGCCGTTTTCCAAGGCGCGCGGGGTGCCCCCGCGGCTCGGACGGAGACTCGCCCTCCCAAATGCAGTTGCCCTGGGGGAAAGGCCGACGCGCCCGCCGGGGCCATTGAGTGTGTGTCGGCGTTCAGGGTAATGTGTGCTTGCGGCCCTCCAGCAGCGTGAAAGTAATTCGAGAGAACGATGACGCACGAGCAACCGGAATCACAGCGGACGCCGGGTGGGGTTCAAGTTTCCAATGGGGTCGCGGAGGCCAACGCGCTCCGTGACTTCCTTCAGCACCGGCAGGGGCACGTTCACAACGTGATCGTCCTGGCGGACGGGAAGGCGGTGGCGCTGCTCACGCTCAGCGGCGCTCTGCTGGCGTACCTCAGCGGCGCGGTGGGGTGGTCGAAGTTTACCGCGATCTCGGCGAGCGACCTTCGGTCGAGCGTCGCCACGCTGGTCGCCGCGGTGGCGTCCATCGCGTTGGTGCTGTCCGCCGTCTGCGCGGTGTTGGGGGTGCTCAAGCCCCGTCACCGCACGTACATGAATGCGGGTCACGCGGTTGATGTGCCGGCGGGGTGCGGATTCGCGATCGGGTCGCTGGTGTGCAAGTGGCCCAGCTCGGAGGCGTACGCGGCCGCCTTGCGAGAGGCCCCGCTGGAATCGATCGTCAAGGAACTGGCGTGCAGTTTCTACACCGACCAGCGGATCGCGACGCAGAAATTCTACTGGCTGGGAATCACGACGTTCTTCTTTTGCATTGGTGGGGTTGCGACGCTCGCGTGGACGTTGCTGAAGCCGTAGTCGCCAGGGACTTGGAATTCGTCAGTCGCTTGATGAGTTTTAGTCCTGTCGCGTAGCAATCGTCGGTCGCGCGGGCGGGGTTTCGTTAGCGAAGCACGGCTTCGACGACCTGTCGCATTCCTTCAGGCTTAAAGCCGGCATCCTTCATTCGTGTGATAATCAACTCGCGGAACGGCTCATAGGCGATGCCGGTCAGGTGATCGCCGACGAACCTCTTCAAGACGTCACGACCTCGAAAGCGCTTCTTCCAGCCGTTACACGACAGCGCTTCGGAGTAGCTAGATTCTAAGTTGGTAGCCATTCTTGAAAGCTCGGTGGCGCTTAGGTCTGCACCGAGTCGATTGCCCATCCGCTCGTGACTGCGTTGGGCCGCGTTCGCGATGTCAGCTGCGGACGTGGCTGATTTCGGGTCGGAGTTTAGATTCAGGCAGGAAAGAATCGCCGAATTGACATGCACCCGGAGCTTGTGCTTGACCAGAAGAGGAACGGTCTTCTTCGCGCACTCCACGAGTGCCTGCGAGACCGCGATCTCATCACTGAATCGTTCGTGCTGCTCTCCTATAGCCTTCATCGCCTCCAGAATGAAACTGCTCTCTAGCAGGTAGTTCTCAATGTGGTAGCGATCCCACCGCAATCTGCTTGCTGGTCCAGCAACCTCGGTTTCGTCGTCCGAATCCACTATCGCGAAGAACTTGGCGGGTATGTAACCTTGCTGACTGGCCCTTTCGAGAAGCTCGTAGAGATCTGTCACTCTTCGCTTGTTGCCGCCACTGATGGAGTTGACACGGAGCGCGAATTCGGGGAACAGGGCGCACGTCATTCGTTGATCGAAGCCAGCCTCTTCAGTGCTCTCGAAAACGACTATCTTCGCCCCTGGACGATACGCGGCGAGATCTCCTACAAGTTCGATAACGAGTCCTTCAAGCTCATCACGACCGGCCACAGGAGTTGCCTGATTCTCGTCGGTGAGCGCACTCGGCTGAACGTGAATGACGCTGAAATCTTTCGAGGCAACAGCATCTCGAATGAGTGTGTCCGAGTGTGTGACTAGCCAGAGCTGATTTCCCAAGGCCTTGGCCAGATGTCTGTAATAGAACGGGGCCAAACCTGCGATGAGCCTGGGATTGAGATGGAGTTCGGGCTCATCAATCATAATGATCGAGTGGCGTGGCCGCGTGTTGTGAAGACGAAGGTAGCCGTACAGCACTTCTTTCTCGCCCGAACTAAGACTATCAATCTCGTGTTCACCGCCGCCATCCAGCCGTACGGGAAACTGAAGTGTCCCATCCGTTGCTGCCACTGGCCCAACAAACTGTTTGCCAGGAAAGAATGTCGAGAACAACTCCTTTAGAGTCTCAGTCAAAGAATCATCGGAAGTCGCAGCCGGATTTGCTTCCTTAGCAATGAGATGGCGCAGATACGCCGCCGCAATTTCGGTTTTGACATTGCTGTACTTGTTGTTGTAATTGTACAGCGCGTGTTGTCTAAGCTTATTTTCTGAATCAATGGTCAGGTTAATTGAACTGAGTTGTTCGCGCCCGAATGCCCTGTGGGGGCCGTGGTAGTCAATCACCCCAAGGTGATCAGGTTGGTAGGTGCTCAATAGTAGTTCGAGCAGCGGGTTGGGTGAGACAAGCACCCTCCCGCCCGGTTCGATCACCACCTCGGCGGAAAATCGAGACTTTGCCAGTTCCGACTCGATTTCAGGGAGCGAACGCGCGACATCGGCTTGAACCCGCTCACGGTCGGCGCGGCGATTTGGTGTTTGTGAATGGCCTGACACCGGGTCGAGTTGCATCGGGTTTCCGCCGTTGCGGGTTCGCCAAGTGACTTCAGTCAATAACGACTCCGCATTCGCGCTCCGGTAGGCGCGTTCCTCACTACTGATCGTGAAGTCGGCCGAGAACTTGATCTCCCGCTTCTTATCGTGAAATAGTGGGCCCAGTCCGGTTCGACCGCCCTTGAGGCTAAGCTGGAACTCGGTGAGCCATTGCTGCCATTCGTCCTGGTGATAGCTGCCATACGCTGACTTCAACAGCCTGATTGCGTCAAGAACACAGGACTTTCCGCAGCCGTTTGGCCCAGCCAGCACGACGCCCGACTTGAGGTTCGAGATTGTCAGGGCCTTGAGAGCTTTGAAGTTGGATATCGACAGTTGTTCGAGCTTCATGGGCAGATGTGCTGAATGGTCGACCGTTCTCCCTTCGAGCGCGGTGCCCGAGAAGTGGCGTCGAACTGGCGACCATCATACCGAGTAAAGGGAGATTCCGGCGCTCGTCCAACCAGAAGAACCGCCAGCACGTTCACGTTTCGCGGACTTCCGGGGGGAGAGTTTTTTACCGTCGGCGCGGCCGGTGGGCGGGCTGGGTGTGATCAGGCGGCTTCGGCTTGGTTGGAGAGGAAGGCGTCGATGCCGTTGGGGAAGTTGACGCGGGCGTGGTCGGCGTACCATTCGCGGGCGGCGTCGTCGTAGGCTTGGGCGGCGGCGAGTTCGTCTTCGAAGCGGCCGAGGTATTTGTACTCGCCGGCGCGGGCGATCCGCCCGATCCAGCAGGCCCGCTTGCGGTCCCACGTGACCCCCTTGAATGGGGACGTGCATTGGCGGCCGCTGACGCTGCCCATCTTTCGCGCGTTGGCGAGTTTCTGGGAGCACGTTCGGACGATGAGGTTCGCCCGGCGGCAGTCGAGCGGGTCGCCGTTGGCGTGGGCGACCTTCGCGTCGGCCGATTCGAGCCCCAGGACGACCCGCCGGAGGGTGATGCACGGCCCGCGGAAGCGCGATAGGATGACCGCCCCGCCGTAGTTGTCGGACCGGTCGGTCCAGGCCCACCGCTTGCCCGCGACGCTCGGCAGGGCGTCGGCGTCGACGAGCGCGAAGCGGTCGCACGTGTAGCCGACCAGGGGGACGCGGTAGCAGTTGGGGCGGTCGGGGTCGGGGAAGGGTTCACCGAGTTGGAGCACCTCGTCGGCGAGGGGGTCGATGTCGGCCCGGGCGTAGCGGGCCCGGGGGCCGGTCGGCCGGGGCACGGGGCCGCCGTTGCGTCCGGCCCATCGGACGTGGCCGGCTTGCTGCCAGCGCTTCCAGGTGGTGAGGGAGACGCCGACGATTTGGCAGGCGGCGACGCGGCCGATCATGGCGGGGGGTGGGGTGGGAGGGGCGTCCATAGGGGGCCGGCGCGCGGGTCCCGTTTCTCATCGGCGAGGTGCGCGGGTTTGCCGCAATTCGACGATGACTTGCGGGGCGGGGTCGGGGGGTGGGTTTGCAGGGTTGCCGCGACGACGCGAAGCGACCGCTGGCGGCCGTTGCGACGCGGACGTGCGAGCGCTTCAATGGTTCGTCACACATCAGTTGAACCACGACGGCGCGATGGACACGGGGGAAGGCAGTTCCCGGTCGATCGGATGTTCGGCTTCGTGACCTTCCGTGCGCTTTGTTGTGTACTATCCCGGCGCATTGCACGTTACGCCGGGGGGTGGGGTGGGGTGAGAATGGCGGGCATGACCATTCTTTTCATTATCCTGATCGTGCTGATCATCCTCAGCTTCGGCGGCGGTCTGACGCGGCCGAACTTTCGCGGGCCGGGCATTGGGCTCGGGACGGTGCTGCTGATCGTGCTGATTTTGTGGGCGCTGGGCGTGTTCGGGCCGCGGCCGTTCTAAGCTTGGAGATGAACCACGTAAAACACGAAGGGCACGAAAAGGAATCAGCCACAGATTTGCACGGATGATCACAGATGAATTGGCTTGGCCATTCTGATCTGTGTTGATCCGTGGGAATCGGTGGCTGATTCCCTTCGTGCCCTTCGTGTTTTACGTGGTTCATCCTCAGCGCGGAACGGTTAGACCCGCATCGCCGCAATGACGGCGTCGGCGACTTTTTGGGGGTCGGTGGCGGCGAGTCTGGCGAGGACGCGTTCCCAGCGGTAGGCGAAGGAGCCGCCCTCGTGGCGGGTGAGGTGTTTGAAGAGGGTGTCGAAGGCGCGTTGGCGCTTGTCGTACTCGTGGCGGATGTGGGCGAGGCGGTGGTATAGGCCGGTGACGAAGGCGTCGGCGAAGGCGCGGGGGGTGGCGGGGTCGGTGAGGTGTTCGCGGCGCTTGTGGAGGCAGTCGGCGTAGGCGGGGGCGAGGTCGTGGAGGGGGGTTCGGTAGTCGCCGAAGGTGCCGGTGTGGTCGGCGACGATGACGTCGGTGGGTAGGCCGGTGTGGGGGTCTTCGATGACGAGCTCGTCGCCGTCGTCGAAGATGGGGCGGAGCTGGAGGTCGGCGCGGCCGACGATGAGGTTGGGGGCGGCGGCGCGGCCGAGGAGCTTGGCGAGGGCGAGGGCGTAGGCGGGGTCGGTGAGGCGGGCGGCGGGGATCTTGTCGGTGGCGACGCCGGGGACGTAGTCGCGCTCGAAGTAGGCTGAGTACATGGGCGTGCCGGCGTAGCGGCGGTGGGGGCCGTTGTAGCGCTCGAGGACCTTGCGCGCGAAGGCGCGCGGGGGGAGGTTCATGCCGAGCTGGCGGCAGCCCATGCGGCGGTCGAGGATGTACTCGGTGTATTCCTCGGAGTTGAGGATGGCCTGGAGGAGGTCCTTGCCGTCGTCGAGGTGTTCGGCGACGCCCCACTTCTGCATGCGGATGATGCGGAGGACGGGGGCGGGCGCGCCCCGGTGCTTGATCTCGGCGACGTAGACGTTGCGGCGGCCGTCGTCGCCCGGGACGGCCTTGCGGGCGGAGAGCGAGCCGGTGACGCGGCCGATGTTGAGGTACTCGAGGTCGGAGCCGTAGTCGCGGAGGAAGTTGAAGATGAAGCCGCGGGCGCGCTCGTCGCAGGGTTGGGCGTTGCCCTCGCCGTTGCCGTTGCAGCCGTCGTGTTCTTCGTCGAAGAGCGGGTCGAGGAGGAGCTCGCCGTCCTCGATACGGCCGCCGGGGAGCCACTCGACCTGCATGAAGAACTCGGCGGCGAGGCCGAGGAGCTGTTCTTCGGAGATGGTCTGGTCGGTCTGGCCGATGAGTGCGGCGAACATGCGGGCGCGCCACTGGGGGTTGTCGAGGTCGTCGCGGCGGAAGGCGGGGGAGACGGCGCTCGCGAAGCGGCGGTGGAGGGAGTCGGCGGCGGCGCGGAGGTCGCCGGGCGGGAGGTGCTCGAAGGGGACGGCGGCGAAGGCGGCGGGGAGGGCGGGGTCGGCGGAGGCGAAGAAGTCGATCTCGGGTCGGCCGAGGCGGTTGGTGCGGGTGCAGTAGTCGCGGATCTCGACGAGGTGCTTGCGGAGTTCGTCGTCGGGGAGGGGGCGGAGGGCCGCGAAGTCGGAGAGGGTGAGGTGGCGGCCGCCGGTGGACTTGTCATAGTAGTAGATCTCGCGGCCGGCGATGGCGATGCGGGAGGCGGCGATGTGGGCCTGCATCTCGGCGGGTGAGCGGGGGAGGGGGGTGATGCGCCAACACTCGCCGCGCTGGCGGATGGCATCGCGGACGCGGGGGTCGATGACGTGGAGGAAGCGGATCTTGCGCTTGGAGACTTTCTGTTGTTGGAGGAAGTCGTCGGCCTCGTAGGCCAGGGGCATGTTGGCGGGGTCGGGGCGGATCAGGACGGTGCCGTCCTCTTCGAGGATGAGGTCGACGCCGAGGGACCACTGGGCGAGCTCTTCGGCGTCGGTGAGGGGGGCCAGGCCCTGGGCGGCGCGGAGGGTGTTGAGGTATTCGGAGAAGGCGCAGCGCTGGGTGGCGTGGATGCCGGGGAGGGTGACGAGGGTCCTGGCGTGGGGGAAGCAGGTGGCGATGCGGGAGCGCAGACGGCCGGCGTCGTCACGGGCGAGGAGGTGGTCGCCGATGACCTTCGGGGATTCGGATGCGGGAAAGCCCTCCAACGCGCGGCTCCTCTCGGTCGGGATCAGGGGAGTAAGGGATTCCGGTAATGATAGCAGGGCGGGGGAATGGAGACGAGGATGGAAGATGGAGGATGGAAGTGGCAAAGCGGAGAATCTACGCCCTCTCCATCTTCCATCCTCCATTCTCGGGTTCTGAAGCGGTCGAGGTCGGTCTCGGAATCGCGAGAAACGTTTGGTCCGCCGCCCCGGATTCGGTAAGCTGGCGGGTCACGTCGGGCGTCGAGAGGCGCGGGTCGTGAAATGGGTGAGTTTCCAGCGGACGGGGTGCGTTATGGCCGGCAGTGCGGACGTCGCGGGGCGGTTCGTGTGCTCGGGGTGCGGGAAGGGGTACGCGTGGAAGGCGGAATTGGCGGGGAAGCGGGTGAAGTGCAAGTGTGGGGCTGCGATCTCGGTGCCGGCGAGCATGCCGGGGGGGAATGGGACGCCGGTGAAGGCGGCGGGAGAGGCGAAACGTCCGGTGGCGAAGGTTTCGGCGCCGAAGGCCGTCGGGGGCAGCGGGGCGAAGGCGCCGTCGTCGGCGGCGGCGGGGGCGTCGTCGTCGGGTGGGAAGTTGAAGCAGGCGGACGTGGTGAAGATCCCGCGGGCGAAGCCGCAGGCGGAGGCGGCGGGAATCGGGCTGGGCGGGGAAGACGAGGGGGCGCCGCCGGGGTTTGAGGATCTGTTCGCACTGGCGGGGGGGACGCCGGTGGAGGAGGAGGCGGTCACGCCGCCGCCGCTGGCGAGCGTGGCGGCGGGGGCGGCGTGTCCGTCGTGCAAAGCGGCGGTTTCGCCCGGGGCGGTGATCTGCGTGAACTGCGGGCACAATCTGAAGACGGGGAAGAAGCTCAAGACGCAGGCGGTGGGCGGTGGCGTGGGGGGCGGCGGTGGGGGTGGGCGGCTCGTGCCGGCGCTGGCGGGGGCGGGGGCGCCTACGGGCATCCTGGGGTACGCGGGGTCGGCGCGGCGGCAGAGCGAGGCGCGGGGGGAGGGGGATGCGTTCTTCGCGGCCAAGGACTTGTACGTCCCGATCGGGATGGTGGTGCTCGGGTTCGCGCTGACGTTCGTGGAGGTGATCTGGGCCAAGGGGGTGGACAGCATCGGATTGGCGATCGGCGTCGTCGGGGTGATGACGATCATCAACTTCGCGCTGGTGTTCGCGGGGGTGCTGGCGGCGGTCCGGCTGTTCGATCTGGGATTGGGGCCGGTGCAGATCGCGCTGCTGAAGATCGCGGGGGTGTCGATGATCCCGGGGGCGGTGGCGGCGATCGTCGAGCGGGCGATCGACGGGCCGAACGCGGGGTTCGGGGTGGCGGGGTTCGTCGGGTGGTTCGTCAGCTACGTGCTGACGCTGGCGCTGTTCGTGTGGCAGCTGGAGATGGACCTGTTCGAGTCGATGATGTGCTCGGCCCTGATCTGGATCATCCGGACGTGGGTCGGGTACGCGCTGGTGGCGGCGATCTTCAGCCTGGGCGGGGTGCCGGGCGGGCAGGTGGGGGCGCTGGCGATGGGCGGGAACGCGGCGCCGCCGGTGGCGAACCCGGCGTACGACGAGTGGGTGAACGCGATGGAGTCGCCGCGGGACATCGACGCGCACGTCGGGCGGGTGTTCGCGCGGACGGGGGACGAGGCGCTGCCGGAGGCGCGGGCGTGGCTGGCGGCGAAGGCGGACAACCACTTGCACAAGCGGGACCCGGCGCAGTCGCTGGCGCTGGTGTCGCAGTTGTACGGGATGGGGGCGGTGCAGGTGCGGGCGGACGAGGTGCTGGACGGGAAGGAGGCGGTCGTGCTGCTGATCGAGCTGCCGCCGGCGAAGGAGAAGGCCCGGCGGAAGCCGCTGCTGGACTGGATGAACGCGCTGGACAAGGCGAACATGCGCGACCCGCACGTGGAGTGCGGGCAGAAGTACCTGCAGGTGTGGCTCAGGCACGCCAACCCCGAGGCGGAGAAGATGAAGGACCCGAAGTACCGGGCCGGGCGCGAGGACGAGCAGTTGGGGCGGCTCGTGGGCCGCAGCGACTCGCCGCCCGCGAAGGGGTGGCTGGCCGACAGGCCCGGGCGGGTGTTGCAGGGGCGGGACGCGGCGGCGTCGGCGAAGCTGGTGGACGAGGCGCTGGGGCTGGGCGCGGAGAACGTGGCCGCGTGGCTCATCGGGGAGGACCTGGACGAGGCGACGGTCGCGCGGGCGGTGGTGGTCGTGTTGCCGGAGGACGTGGCGAACACGAAGCCGGTGCGGCAGAAGGTGTTCGCGTGGACGGCGCGGCTGCAGGCGGCGGTCGGGGCGCCGGTCTCGGCGGACCACGGGCAGCGGTACGTCATGGTGCCGCTGGCGAAGGCGGAGGTGCCCAAGCCGGGGGCGGCGGACCCGGACGACGACGACGATGACGACGACAACTAGCGCGCGGGTGGCAGCCCCTCGCGCTACTTCGCCTCGACGAGTTGTACGGCGTCGACGATGACGAAGCCGTTCGTCTTTTCGTTTGAGATCGTCACCGTCGTCTCGCCGTCGGCGGCGAGGTCTACCGTGCCGATCGTGCGGAAGGGGTCGCCCGGCGCGAGGGGGCGGGTCTGGTCGGCGGTGAGGGTGGTCTCGCGGCCGCCCGAGCGGACGACGACGGGCACGTTGGTGGCGCGGGTCTCGTGGGCGGAGTAGGCGAGGCGCAGGTCGTACCGGCCGGCCTTGGGGATCTTGAATTTGAACACCGCGGAAGACTTGCCGTCGGCGCGGCGGTTGTCGTGGACGTAACCGGCGCCGACGTGGGGCTTGAAGTTGGCGGACCGGTCCCACTCGCCCTCGAGGTCGGCGGCGGCGTCGTCGACGACGAGGCCGGGGGGGGATTTGGGATCGGTCGCGCCGGGGCCGACCGCCGCGGGCTTGCCGGGTTCGATCGGGGCGAGCACGGGGAGGTCGAGCACCTGCTTCTGGGCGATCAGGCGCTCGCGGAGCGTCGCGTAGGGCAGGGCCTGGACGGCGACGCCGGCCTTAGCGCTCTGGGCGGCGGCGACGCCGGCGCTTTGGCCGAGGATCATCCACGTCGGCTCGACGCGGATCGACGAGAGCGCGACGTGCGTCGCCGACAGGGCGACGGGGACGATCAGGTTGTCGCACTCGTCGGCCCTGGGGAGGATCGCGCGGTAGGGGACGTGGTAGGCGTAGCCGTGGCGGCGGCCGGGGACGCGGACGGGCATGATCGTGCCCTCGTTGACGACGGCGTCGGCCGTGCCGACGCGCTGGCAGTCGTGCGAGTCGATCGGGAAGGACGAGACGGCGATCGCGTCGTCCTTGTGCGGGTCGGTCATGACGTCCTTCTGGGAGAGGACGTAGATGCCCTTCATCCGCCGGCCCTCGCGGACGTAGAGCTGGGGGGACCAGTGGCCGGTGGCGGGGAACTCGTCGCGGCAGAGGCCGAGTTCGGCGAGTTGCTTGCGCTGGGCCGCGGGGACGTCGGGGTCGGTGGTGAGGAAGTGGTAGAACTCAAGGGTGTACTGCTTGTGGGCCTCCCACAGTTTCGCACGGCCGGCGGCGTCGGCCTCGCACCAGCCGTCGGCGCCGCCGACCAAACCCATGGAGAACTGCTTGCCGATGCCGTTGTTGGCGTCGAACTTGTCGCCGGGGAGCGGGTAGAGGTCCCACAGCACGTGCGGTCGCTTCTCCTGCTTGTAGTAGCGGCGCACGACTTCGAACCGGGCGGGGTCGTAACGCTCGGGCTTGGGGAACGGGACGCGGTTGGCCGGGTCCTTGGTGAGGCACAGGCGGAAGCTGTAGACCATGACGTGGCGGTCGCCGGCGTCGGCGGGGCCGGCGTCGGTCGTGGTGATCAGCGGGAGCCGTTTCCCGGCGTCGTCCAGGCCGGAGATCGCGATCTTCGCCTTGGGGTACTGCTTGCCGGCCAGCGTCTCGCCGAATTCCTTTCGGCCCTCGCGGCCGATCGTCCAGCTCACGCCCGCGGCGGCCATCAGGTCGCCCTCGTACGTCGCGTCGACGAACGCCCTGGCCTCGAACGTCTGGCCCGCCACCTGGAGGCTTTCAATCCGCGCGCCCTGCTTCTTCACGCCCGTGATCGCGTGATTGGGCAGGACGCGGACGTTGGCCTCGTCGAGCATGGCCTTGGTGACGCGGGCGGCGACGTGGGGCTCGTAGGTCCAGACGGATTGGTCTTTGACCGCGACGTCGTACGGGAGCTTCACGCCGCGGGCGGCGTAGTCTTTGGCGACGCGCTCGTGCCACTCTTCGAAGAGGCCGCGGACGGTCGAGCGGACGGTCTGGTTGGAGTCGCTGAACGAGAGCCCGCCGGTGTTGACGCCGCCGACGTGGGCGGTGGGCTCGAGGAGGACGACGGCCGCGCCCTCGCGCGCGGCGGCGATCGCGGCGCAGACGCCGCCGGGGGTGGCGCCGTAGACGAGGACGTCCACGGGGGCGGGGGGGGCGGCGGGAGACGGCGCGGTGAGCAGGGCGGCGACGACGAGGAGGACGAGCGGGACTCGCATGCCGGTAGTACCGGCGCGACCGGCGGGCGTGTCAAGGCACGCGCGTCGCGCGGAGGTCGCGGCATTGGGGGAGACGGCCCGGCGGGAGGGCGCGGGAGGGACCCGAGCGCGGTGGAGGCCGGCCGATGTCAAATGTCAAAAGTCAAATGTCAAAAGTGCAGACGCACGCGCGACGACCGTCCCTTCGTCTGCACTTTTGACATTTGACATTGGACTTTTGACATCGGTACTCCGCCGGTTCATGAGATAGGACTGCCACGCGCAACACCGGCGGCCGCCCCCGCCGCACGCGGGACGCGGGTCGGCGTCCCGCCCGCCCCTCCCCGGCGTGCGGCGGGGTCGTTCCGGTGGACGATGGACGGGCCGAGCGCGAAGGCCGGTATCGTCGGTCGCCCGCCGTGGGGGCGTTGACGACGCGCCCCACGACTCCCACAATCCGGGCCCCGGCACTGCCGCCGCCCGAAAGGAACTCGCATGTCGACGCGCGCGTCCGTCTACGCCAAGTCCGGCACGAAGGTGAAAGAGCTGGCCGAGTCCGTCGGCTTCGTACCCGTCTGCTGGGTCGCACTGCTGTCCCCGGCGGACGTCGAGGTCGCGGCGACCGAGGGGTCGGTGACCGTCGACCGCAAGGCGGCGGTCGAGCGGTGCGCGGCGGCCGTCCCGTTCCTCGCCGACCTCTTCCCCGACGTCGCGTTCGAGCCGCACGCCGCCGAGTTCCTCGCCCTCCTGCGCCGCAACCGCGCGCCGGAGCTCGTCGTCGAACTCAACGACCACTTCGCGCGGGACCCGGAGTTCTACCCGGTCGCGTTGCGCGCGGTCGTCGGGTCGATCGGGCGGCGCGACGCGGCCTGCACGTTCGACCGGCCGCCTTCGACGTTCCGCGGGTTTAACGGCACGGAGTTCAAACAGCCCGCGATCAAACTGCGGACGACGCGCGACGTCCTGGGGTACGCCGCCGCCATCCCGGGCGAGGAGGACGATGACGAGGACCTCACGCGCGAGAAGGTCGCGGGCTCGCCGCTCCCCTAGCTTCGGCCCACGCGACCGACCGTCGCCCCCCCCTCAATGCGACGGGGCGGAAGCGGGCTGCCCCCCCTTCGCCCGGCGGGCGGGCCCCCCCCTTGCGCTCCCCTCCGACCGCGGCCACCCCCCCTTTGGGGGACGGAAGGCCCGGCCCGCCATTCCGCGGTGACCGCCGGTCAGGCGCCGGGCGTGCGACCACCGACCCAGTACTCGATCGTTCGCAACCGCGCCATCGCCGCGTCGTCACCTTGCCGGGCGCGGAGTCGCCCTACGGCCGCCAGGACGGCGTCGCGGCCGAACTGCTTGGCGAGATACCAAGGCACTTCCTCGATGCTGACGTCCCACGACGGGAGCAGCGACGCGACGGCGTCGTCGATCGGCAAGCCGCACGGCGGGTTCAGCGCGTGCAGCGCGTAGGCGCTCATCGCGACCGGCCCGCTCGACTCCCCTTGTTCCCGTACCGCGACTGGGAACAAGGCGTCGAACAGCACGACGGCCGACACGCCGGACAGTTCGGAAACGAGTGACTTAACGTCGCGGGCGGATCGGGCACGGCCGACGCGCTCGATCACCTGGGCGGCGTCAATGAGGGACATGCCGCATCATATGCGACGGCCGGAACGCCCGGGCGGCGGAATCGTCGGCCAGAAGAGCGCCGGTCAGATTATGCAAGGCGGTCTTCCGGGGGGGAGAGCCTTTCACCGCC
>DASPKW010000129.1:0-2783 GCA_035627895.1 Tepidisphaeraceae bacterium
TCCGGTGACCATGTCTGCCGCCACGACTCGAAACCCGCGGCGACGAACCGTCCCCCACCTGAGACACTCTCTTCTTTGCGCCCGTTGCGTCTTTGCGGCAGCTTCTTTCCGCGTACCCCGCGGGCCCCTCACTTCACGTCCTCCAACTCCTTCGCAAACTGACTCCCGTCCTGCAGCGTCGTGAAATCCGGCGCCGGCAACTCCAAGTTCACCGCCCCCCCACAACTCGGGCACGTGCGCGCCCCCTCCTCCAGCTTCGCCAGACAGTGCGGACATTTCCCCGCCAGCGGGCTGACGCGCATCTCCGCCTGCCAATAGTTCGCCCGCCGCACGCACCACAAGCCGAACGCCCCCAGCGCCGCCACGAACAGCACGTACCCCACCGGCTTGGCCTCCCACCCGTGCGCCCCGACGTGCCGAACGGTCATCTCGACGAGCTTGGCCGCCCCGATCAGCGCCGCCACCGCCCCGACGACGCAGTACGTCCGGCTGCGGATCGCGCTCCGCTTGGTCGCCACGATCTGCCGCATCCGCAGCGCGTCCAGCTCCTGCTCGCGCGTCATCTCCCGCCGCGCCAGCCGCCGGCCCTCGCGATCATCATCCTCGCCCGCGTCCGCCGGCGCAGGAACCTCCGTCGACCCGTCCACCGCCGGCAGCACGAACGCCCGCCCGCACGTCGGGCACGGGATCATCAGGGCCACGTCCCCCGGCGTCGCCTCCAGCGCCTCGTTGCACGCCGGGCACTGCACGGTGATCGCGACGCGCGACGCGGTCGTCTCGTCGGGCGGGTTGGAAGAAGTCTCGCTCATCGGCTCGTACTAAGTTATCAGAACAGACCCACCGCGCCACGTCCGAACCGGCGCCAGCTCCTCCATCGCCGGAAAGCGGCATGGTCACCTCCGGTGACCATGTCCTTCGCCAAACCCACATCCACATCCGACCATACCCGTCTCTTTACGTTCCACATTTCCCCGCCCCGATCGCCTCCACCAACCGGTCCACGAACGCCGCCTGCGCCGCGTTCAGTTTCTCCTTCGCCACCCCCGGCGTAAAAAACTCCGCCTGGTCCACCTCCGGGATCGTGATCCACTTCCCCGACCGGTACGGCCACTCCATCCGCATCGTGTTGCTCGCGCACGTCGCCGGGTCGCAGTCCCCCTCGACCGCCCACGCGTGCACGACTTTCCCCGACTTGAGTTTGACCGACCCCAGCGGCATCGCCGGCCCCACCGGCGCCTCAAACCCCAACTCCTCCGCGAACTCCCGCCGCGCCGCCGCCAGCAAATCCTCCCCCGCGTTCACGTGCCCCTTCGGCAAGCTCCACGCCCCCAGATCCTTGTGCGCCCAGAACGGCCCCCCCGGGTGCACGATCAGCACCTGCAACGCGGGCGACCGACGAAACATCAGCAGTCCGGCGCTGGTCACGGGCATGCGGGATGGTAGAAGCCCAAAAACAAAAAGACGAAAAGACGTAAAGAGTGCGCTCGATCCTCCTTACGTCTTTTCGTCTTTTCGTTTTCTCCTCAATCGTCGTCCGCCTGCCCCGCGAACTGCGCCCGCAGCCGCGTCGTCTCGCGCCGGATCGTCGGCTCGTCCGCCCCCCGGTCCGCCAGCACCATCTTCGACAGCGCGACCGCCGCCTCCGCCTCCTCGAACACCGCCGCGTCCGCCCCGACCTGCGTCAGCTCCCCGCGCTCGGCGATGTACCGCGCCCGCACGAACACCTTGATGTCCGGGTTGATCAGCTTCGCCGACGCGATCAGCGGGTTGCGGTTGGCCGAGTGCGGCAGCGTGATCACCAGGTGCGTCGCCCGCGGCAGCGCCTGGTGCATCACCTCGATGTTGAACGCGTCCCCGTAGATCGCCGCCCGGCCCTGCCGCGTCAGCGACTGCACCGTGTCCATGTTCATGTCGACCACGACCGTCTCCAGCCCGGTCTTGCGCAGCAACTGGTCGACCGTCCGCCCGACCGGCCCGTACCCGACGATCACCGCGACCGGCGTCGACGCCGCCTCCAAAATCTTCCCCGCGGCCTCGTTCATCTCACCCTGCTCGCGCGTCGCCCCCCGGTTGAGGAACGCCCAGACCCGCGGCGTCCGCGCCTGCAAAAATTTCTCGATCCGCGGGATCTGCCGGAACAAGATTGGGTTCAGCGTGATCGAGATGATCGCGCACGCCACCAGCACGCTGTTCCCCTCCTTCCCCAGCAGCCCGACGCTCTGCCCGAGCGTCCCGACGATGAAGCTGAACTCGCCGATCTGCGCCAGCGCGATCGCGACCGTCAGCGCCGTCCGGGCCGGGTGCCCGATCACCGCCACGATCACCAGCGCCGCGATCGGCTTGCCGACCATCACGATCCCCAGGCACGCCAGCGTCAGCCACGGGTTGTGGACGATGAACATCGGGTCGAACAGCATCCCGACCGACGCGAAGAACAGTACCGCGAACGCGTCCCGCAGCGGCAGCGCGTCCGCGGCCGCCTGCGAGCTCACCGGCGACTGCCCCACCACCATCCCGGCCAGAAACGCCCCCAGCGCCATCGACGCCCCGAACAGGTAGAACGACCCCGCCGCGATCGCGATCGCCATCACCAGCACGGTCAGCGTGAACAGCTCCCGGCTCCGCAGCCGCGCCACCTGCACCATGATCCACGGGATTACCCGCGACCCCGCCAGCAGCAGGATCGCCACCAGCGCCGCCAGCTTGACCAGCGCCCACCCGAGGGTCAGCCAGATGTTCGCCCCGCCCGACCCGCCCGACCCGCCCGCCGCCGCCGTCGCCGC
>DASPKW010000130.1:0-14710 GCA_035627895.1 Tepidisphaeraceae bacterium
CCGACGTAAGATCGGTTCGAAGAAGCGCAAGGCCCGTCGCGATCGTCGCAAGCGGTAACGCATGCGTCTGGCTTGGGGGATGGAGCGAGACTTTCGCCCCTCCCCTGCCACACCGAGATCCGACGCCGGAGCCGCACCCCCCCGGGTGCCCTTCGACGCACGACAGGACAGTCAACACGAGCACGCGCCGCTTCCGAGTGGCGCGTGCTTTCTTTTTTTCGGGGAGGGCGAGGCTCCGTCCGAGCCGTTCGAAAAAGGCTGAACGCCGAGACGCCAAGAGCGCCGAGGCAATGCAAGAAGCCGTGCGTGGAAGATGGCGGATGGCGCGCCGAAAACGATTCATTGTCGATCCTCCATGTTCGAACGTCGCGTCCTGATTTCCCCTCCGTCCTCGGCGTCCTCGGCGTCTCGGCGTTCACCGAAACGGCTCGGACGGATCCACGCCCTCCCGCTCCGCGCGTCCATCCGGTACCATCCGCCCGCTGTCGTCCGATCCCGACCGCCAACCCCGAGGGCCGCCTTTGAGCTCCGAGAACTTTGCCGACCGACTGATCGCCGCGATCGCCGCCAAGGGGGCGCCGATCTGCGTCGGGCTCGACCCGATCGTCGCCAGTTTGCCCGAGGCCGTGTTCGACGGCCCGGCCGACCGTGACCGCGCGCTGGGCGGCGACGGGCAGGCGTGCGTGGACGCGATCTTCGCCTTCACCGCGCGCGTCCTGAAGATCGTCGCGCCGTACGCGCCGATCGTGAAGTTCCAGTCGGCGTACTTCGAGCAGTTTCGGGCCGAGGGGGTCGAGGCCTACTTCAATTTGATCCAGGAGGCCGCCGAGCTCGGCCTGCTGGTGATCGGCGACATCAAGCGCGGCGACATCGGCTCGACCGCGACCGCCTATGCCGCCGGTCACCTCGCCGAGCCCGCGTTGGCGGACTCCGACGAGGTCGCCACGCCGGACGCCGTGACGGTCAACCCGATGCTCGGCATGGACACGCTCGAGCCGTTCACGCAGGCCGCGGGCACGCTGGGCAAAGGGCTTTTCGTCCTGGTGCGCACGAGCAACCCCGGGTCGGCGGAGCTGCAGGACGTCGCGCTCGCGGATGGGCGGACGTGGAGCGAGATGCTCGCCGACAAGCTCGCCGCCGTTGCCACGGGCCCGGGCCTGATCGGCTCGCGCGGGTGGAGCAGCGTCGGGGCGGTCGTCGGGGCGACGCAGGCCCACACGATGACGTCTCTGCGGAAGCGCCTGCCCAAGTCGATCTTCCTCCTCCCCGGCTACGGCACCCAGGGCGCGACCGCCGACATGACCAAGGCCGCCTTCACGGATGGCCTGGGCGCGATCGTCTCCGCCAGCCGGTCGATTTTGTACGCCCACAAGGAGAAGAAGTACGCCGAGCAGTTCGGCGGGGATTGGGAGAAGTGCGTCGAGGCCGCGACGAAGGACATGCACGCGGATCTGAAGCGCGTGCTGGGCACCTGAGAACGCCCGACGCTTCGTGTAGCCGCCCCGCTTGCGGGGCGCGTCCGGGAGCATTGCGACCGAATCACGCGCCGGCGTCGGCAAGCAACTCGGCTGGCGTTACACATCTAATCTCGGTGAACCGCGCGAAGTCCTTCGCGTTCAGGCTCACCAACACGTCCAGCCCGTGCCCGAGCATGAACGCGACCAATCGTGTGTCGTGGGCCTGCTTGCTGACCACTCGGTGCTTTCGAATCAGATACCACCAACGAGTCGCCAGGTCGGGAGGCTCCGGCAAGCATGGGAAGACCAAATTGATCTCCTCGAGTTGTTCGGCCGCGTCGGCGAACTCAAGCCCCATGCCGTTGTTCACTTTCGGGCGGGTAGCTACCGACCAGAACTCCGACAGCACTTGTGACGAGATGCACACCGGCAGGCCGGTGACTCGAATGTGCGCCAATGCGTCCCGGCACTCCACATAGTGCGGCGACGCCGGATCGAGCGAGCGGAGGAACACGTTCGTGTCGACGAGCAGCCGCGTCACCGGTCGTCCTCATCGCTGTACATGTTCTCTCGCCGGAGG
The DNA here is from genome assembly GCA_035627895.1 of Tepidisphaeraceae bacterium. Classification (GTDB taxonomy): domain Bacteria; phylum Planctomycetota; class Phycisphaerae; order Tepidisphaerales; family Tepidisphaeraceae; genus DASPKW01. The sequence continues at coordinate 2,038 of DASPKW010000130.1, forward strand.
GCGTCATCCGGGATCGATAATCCGTGCACTGGCCGCGAAATGAAACGCGCGAGCGCCTCGGCGCGTTCCGTCTCCGTCGGTGCCAGTGGGAACACCGACGGAAGTGGATGTCGCTCGGGGTAGGACAAAAGGACAGTCAATTCCGTGTCGGGTGGCAGATTCACCGGCTCGTCCGGCACGATCGTCTTGCCGTCGTAGTGTGCTTTGATCCGAACCGTCATACCCCCATTATAGCAATCCTTTCCTCCCGCATTACCATCCCCCCTCATGCCCGCCCCTCTCGCCAGCCAGCGCGTCACCGTCATGGGCCTGGGCCATTTCGGTGGCGGGATCGCCGTCGCCAAATGGCTCGTGTCGCAGGGCGCCAAGGTACTGGTCACCGACCTCGCGCCCGCCGATAAGCTCGCCGACTCGCTCCGCCAGCTCGCCGGGCTGCCGATCGAGTATCGCCTGGGCGAACACCGGCCCGACGACTTCACCGGCGCCGACCTCGTCGTCGCGTCGCCCGCCGTGCCGCTCAATAACATGTACCTCGCCGCCGCCCGCGCCGCCGGCGTGCCAGTCACCACCGAGATCTGTCTGTTCGCCGAGCGCTGCCCGTCCAAGCTCACGCTCGGCGTCACCGGCACCAAGGGCAAGTCGACCACCACGTCCATGCTCGCCGACGTCCTCCGCACGAAGTATGCGGGCCGCGTGTTCGTCGGCGGGAACCTCGGCAAGTCGCTCTTGGAAGACCTTCCCGCGATCGGCGAGAACGACCCGGTCGTCCTCGAGCTCTCGAGCTACATGCTCGAGCACCTTCGGGCGCTGAAGTGGTCGCCGCACGTCGCCGTCGTCACCATGATCGCCCGCGACCACATCGAGTGGCACGGCAGCGTCGAGGCGTACGTCGCCGCCAAGCGGGTGATCGTGGAGCATCAGACCGAAGACGACTTCGCCGTCCTGAACCTCGCCTGCCGGACGGCCGACGACTTCGCCCGCCACACCCGGGCGCAGGTCAAGTACTTCGACACGACTAGTCACGCGCCCTTCCCGCTCACGCTCGCGGGGGCGCACAACCAGTTCAACGCCCAGGCCGCGTACGCCGCCGCCAGTTGCCTTGGCGTCTCGTGGGACGATGCGGCCCGCGCCCTCCGCGCGTTCCGCGCGCTGCCGCACCGCCTCGAGCTCGTTCACGAGCACGCTGGCGTCCAGTTCTACAACGACTCGATCGCCACCATCCCCGAGGCCGCCGTCGCCGCCCTCAAATCCTTCCCGCCCAAGCGGGTCCTCCAAATTGTCGGTGGCCACCTCAAGGGCGAGTACCCGCTCGAAGACCTCTGCAACACGCTCGTCGAGCGCGCCAAGGCCGTCCTGTGCATCGGCGAAATGGGCCCTGTGATCGCCGCGATGCTCGCCAAATCCACGTCCCAGTCCGCCCCCCCCTGCTACGCCTGCCGCGACCTCGCGACCGCCGTCGCCGAAGCGAAAAAGCACGCGATCGCGGGCGACATCGTGTTGCTGTCGACGGGTTGCAAGTCCTACGACCAGTTCCCCAATTTCGAAGTCCGCGGCGACGAGTTCACGCGCCTCGCCCGCGAGGATTGACGCGACACCCTCACGCGTGCGCAGCACGCCCGCTTGCGGCTTAGCGGGCCCGCCCACACGGGAAATCCGAGGCTCGCACGCACCGAAGAGCGCCGGGCGGCGTGTCCCACATTCCTCATCTGCTCTCCCATGACCGACTATCTCAAGCAAATCCTCCTCAACCAATACGAAGCCTCCCTCTGCATGCTCCGCGAAACCCTCGAAGCCTGCCCGCACGCTGCTTGGAACGACAAGATCGCCGTCCGCACCCTCGGGCAGACCGCCTACCACACCCTCTTCTTCACCGACTACTACCTCTCCCCCACCGAACGCGATTTCCAATACCGCCCCCTCCACGCGATCGGCGGCGACGAGCTCGCAGACGGCATCAACCCCCCGGGCCTTCCCCAGCCCGCCGCCCTCACCTACCTCCACGAAATCCGCACCAAAGCCCGCGATATCCTCGCCGCCGAAACCGACCAATCGCTTCAAGCCCCCGCCGCCTTCGCCTACCGCAAATTCTCCCGCGGCGAGCTCCACATCTACAACGTCCGCCACGTCCAACACCACACCGCCCAGTTCCAGGCCCACCTCCGCCGCACCATCCCCACGATGCAGTCCGACGACGTCCTCCAATGGCGCGGCTCGGGTTGGCGCGAGTAAGCCGCGAAACGGGACGACTCGCATGCGCCGGCACGGGCTACAATCCCACGAGTGCTCAACGCGACCGCACGACTTACCGCCACTCCATGTCCGACATGCGGGCATGAGGTCGTGCTCGAAGCGCCTCCTTTTGCTGCCGAACTTCCCTGCCCTCATTGCCGCGAGTCGCTGTTGCTCGTACGCACGTTCGAGGGCGTCGTCTTCCATTGGGCCTCGAGAGCCGTACCAATCCTCACGCGCGCGATCACGGCGCTCAATCTGAAGACGCCGTCCGATCTACACGACCTCATCGTGCGAGGCACCCTGATGGACCTCCTCTTGGCTTGGGATGTCCTCTCCACCGAGTTCGGGTGCATCGTCGACCCGCCGCGCCGTCTTAAGGTGCCCGGTGACTACCTCGACTGGCTAATCCGCAAATTCGCTTGATCGCGCGACGGCCCTTCGCCACTTCGTGCCCTTCGTGCCCTTCGTGCCCTTCGTGGTTAAATTATTTCGCATGCCCCGCCCCCGCCACGACAGCTCCCGCGCCCCCGCCGACGCGTCCCGCCGGTACCACGACCGCGTCGCGCGCCAGTACGACTCGATCTACGACGACCCCTACTGGGCGTTCCACGACGAGATCACCTGGCGGGCGATCAAGCCCCACCTCCCGCGCGACCTCTCGGCCCACTGCCTCGACCTCGGCTGCGGCACCGGCAAGTGGGGCCTGAAGTTCCTCAAGACCGGCCTGGCGACCACGTTCGTCGACAATTCCGGCGCCATGGTCGAACAGACCCGTCGCAAGGTCGAAGAGATGGGCGAGGCCAAGGCCAGGAAAGCCACGCTCCACGTCGCCGACATCGTCGACCTCGCCCCCCTGCCGGACGGCGCGTTCGCCCTGACCACCGCCATGGGCGACCCGCTGTCGATCTGCTCCGACCCGGCCCGCGCCGCCCGTGAGATGTTCCGCGTCTGCGCGCCCGGCGGCGTCGTCGTCGCGACGGCCGACAACAAGCTCGCGGCCATCGACCACTTCGTCGACCGCGGCAACCTCGACGCGCTCGAACAGTTCGTCCAATCCTCCCGCACCCACTGGCTCACCGCCGACCCGCGCGAGCAGTTCGAGACCACCACCTTCACCCCCCACACGCTCCGCAAGCTGTTCGAGAAGGCCGGGTTCGAAGTCCTCGCCGTCACCGGCAAGACGATCCTCCCCGTCCGCCAGAACAAGAAGCTCATGGAGGACGAGCGGGCGGTGGATCGGCTGATCCGGTTGGAAGAGGAACTCTCGAGAGACCCCAGTGCGGCCGCGGCAGCCGCGCACCTGCAGATCACCGCCCGCAAGCCCGCTTAGCGCCTATCCGGACAAACTCGGCCGCCCGGGGCTTCGCCTCTTTCCCATGCCCCGGGTCGAGCCGGGTGCGTCGGACCGCCACCCCGATCGCTCCACTCGCGACCCGGCCATCTGCTAGAATCCCGCAAACGCCGCGTACCCAAATCCGTGATGCCGACACTCTGCCCTAACTGCCGTATCGCCCTCCCGGCGCCGGGGAACCGCTGCCCCGCCTGCGGCCCCGTCATCACCGCCGCCCCCGCCGCCCCCGCCCCGCCCGCACTCGAGAAACGCCTCGACCCCGCCGCCGCAAGCTGGATCCGCGTCGAAGAGCGCGGCCAGACCCTCGTCCTCCGCTGGCGCTGGTTCCAGTGGGGCCACATCGTGATCGCGCTCGGCGTGGCCGTGTTCCTCGTCTTTTTCGTCCTCTCCGTCCTGATGGCCATCGCCTACGGCACCGGGCCCCGCGCAGTCCCCGCCATCTGGCTGATGCCGTTGGCACTCGGTTCGGCCACCGGATACCTCGGTTATCGCACCCTCGCCGACCTCCTCAATTCGACGACCCTCACCGTCACCCCCGGCGACGCCCTCACCGTCCGCCACGGCCCGCTCCCGTGGCCCGGCAACGCCACCTGGCCCGCCGCCCGGCTCACCCAGGTCTACTGCGTCGCCACCAAGAGCTACCGGACCTCCGAGGGGCGCGACTTCTCCAAACCCTACTTCGTGTTTTCCCTCCACGCGCTCCTGACCGACGGCACCAGCGCGCGGATCTCGATGGGCCCCCCCGTGACGGACACCGATCTGCCCCGCCGCCTCGAACGCCTGATCGAGCGGCACCTCGGCCTACCGGATCGCCCCGTCGAAGGGGAATTCGTGTGCGCCACCGACCGGGCCCCCGCCCGGTAGCGAAAAGTTTCCGCCGCCCGCTCACAGCCGCGACGACGCGTCGCCGTGCCCCGGCGTCCCCGGCGCCCGCGGCTTCCGCCCGACCTGCGTGCCGAACGTCTGCAAATACGCGATCCACATGATCGACAGCCCCTGGCTGTACGCCCCCTGGATCAGCAGGTCCATGTAGTGCTGCGTCGGCGCGATGTGCGAGCGGTCGGCGCTGGTCCCCTGATAGGTCATCGCCTGGATCGGCTCGCCCTTGCCCAGTGGCGACACCTTTACTTCGGTCCGCTTGTAAACGCCGATCTCTTTGCCGCCCGGGTCCAGCTTCCGGCCCACCTTCGCGTCGAGCACGCCCATCTCGGCGTCGGACAGTTCGAACAGGACGCCCCCGACGTACTTGCCCGGGTCGTAGACGATGTCGGCGATCCCGCCGCCCCAGTACTCGCTGTAGACCGCGAAGCACAGGCGGTAGTTGTCGAGAACCGCCGGCCGGCCGCCCTTGAGCTGGGGGGGCCGGTGGCCGCACGCGCGCGACCAGTCCGTGACGGCGCGCGCGTTCAAGTTGGACCCGTAAGCGAAGTACCACATCCCGGACAATCCAGACTTCCCGTAAGGCAGGTTCGTGTGCCCATTCTCGGCATCCGCGCCGAAAACGCAAAAGCTCGGCACTGACCGGTCCGCGTCAGTTCAGTTTCGCGTCCCCCGGCACGTTGACCCATGCCGGCTTCAGGTCGGCCACCGCATCGACGATCCGACGCACCCGCGTGCGTACGTCGGCCTCACCCAACAGCTCCTGCCGGAAGTCCACCGGGTGCTCGGAAAGCAGGTGGAACGCCGCGATATCCGCCGCGACCGCCGTCGGGACGCCCCGGGCAAGCAACTCGCGGATCTGCCGCCCGGCGGGGAGGCTGGCGTAAGACTCGCGCCGGAATAACCCCGCCAGGGCGCTGCGCAGCGCCAGCAACCCGCCCTCGTCCGTATTCACTTCCGCTAATGGTTCGAGCTCGGCCAGGCGGTACGGCTCGGTGCCGATTTCCCGCACGATCCGGGCCCGCGTGTGACCCTCGAGGAGAAAGTTGAACCGCCCGTCGGCCAGGCGCTCGTGGCTGACGATCGTCCCGACGCACACGACCGGGTCGACCGCCGGCCGACCGTAGTAATCCTTCTCCCACCCCCTGCGCAACAGGGCCATGGCGACTTGCCGATGTCCGCGCAGGACGTCCGCGGTCATTTGCTTGTACCGCTCTTCGAAGATGTGGAGGGGCAGGATCGCGCGCGGGAACAGCACCACGTTCGGCAGCGGGAACAGCGGCACCGCCGCCGGGAGCGAATTTGCGTCGCCTGCGCCATCTGGCATACGCGGATTCTAGCCCGCGTGGGCGCGCGGCGTCATCGCGACCCGGGCAGTGAAACTACCCGGGTCGCGGCGACGCGTGTGTTGGACAAACGACCGAACAAGCCGGGCCAGAGCACGCGGGCTTTGCCCGAAGCGCCGCCCCGGATAGCGCGCCCCAAAAGCTACAGCCCGCGCAGCTCGCGCTCGGCGCGGAGCCAGTTGTCGTGCTCAGACCCGCCCTGCCCGGACGCCCAGATCTCGTACGCCCGCACGGCGATCTGATCCGACGTCACTTCCTTCTTCGCGACGACGCCCGCCGGCTTGGGGGCGGCGGCCTTGGCCACCTTCGGCACCGGCGAGTTTCGCACCGGCGTGGTCGACACCACCGCCGACTTCGTCGCCGCCTTCGGAGCAGCCTTCTTCGTCACCGTCTCGGTCTTCTTCTTCGCAGCCATGTCGCACCTTCCTTGCCTCAAAGCGGTTGCTTAAGTGATTCGAGCGCCCGCGCTTACGCGCGGTGCGCGGCCGGTTGGCAAGCTTCCTTGCCCGCCGATTCGCAGTAAAAACTCTATCGGCAATTAACGCAAGTTATCGGGCGTGAAAATGGGGTAAGGGAAACGGAAAAACGAGAAAAGAAAAAACGTAACGAGGCTCGGACGCTCTGAGGCGCTCGGCCGCATTACGCTTTTCGTCGTTCGTTCTGCGTGCGAACCGCCCTTACTTCACGTTCGCCTTGATCCACGCGAGCGCGTCCGCGTCGTGACCCTCGGGCTTCACCTTTTCGAAGACGTGAAGCACCTTGCCGTCCTTCCCGATCACGAACGTCGTCCGCATCGCACCCCAGTATTTCCGGCCGTACATGCTCTTCTCCTGCCACACGCCGTACTTCTCGCAGACGGCGTGATCCTCGTCGGCGAGGAGGGGGAAGTTGAGGTCGAACTTCTTGGCGAACTTGATCACGTCTTTGACCGGGTCGGGGCTGATGCCGAGGACGGCGATGTTCGCCTCGTCGTAATCAGCCAGCGCGTCGCGAAACCCGCAGGCCTGTTTGGTGCAGCCAGGGGTGTCGGCGCGCGGGTAGAAGTACAGCACTACGGTCTTTTCGCCGTGGAACTGCTTGAGCGAGACCTGCTCGGGCTCACTAGACGGCAGACTGAACATCGGCGCCTTCATTCCTATGGACGGGATCGCCATTCGTAATGTCCTTCAGTGGGTTCGACGGGTGAGGTAGAGCAGGGGACGGTAGCTGCGGCAATGGGCAATCGACGGGAAAAGTGGAAGCTCCGAACAAATCGCTTGCGATCGCCACATCGATTAGGTAAATACTATTTCGCCGAGCGGTTGCGCTCACCGACAAATTACTATGCACAGAAAAGCTTTTCGCATCCTCCTGCCGATCGTCGCGATCGGTACCCTGATCGATTACAGGGTCAGTGCCGACACGATTGCCACCGACAGCTTCGACTACAGCGGCACGATGAATGGAAAGAACGGCGGTTCAGGCGCTTGGAACGGAGCATGGGTTTCGGCCATTACACCGCCTCAGGCGGCGGTGCCCGTCACCCCGCTGAGCTTGACTGTAGGCTCGACGGTGATCAGCGGCGGGGATTCCGCCGTCCGGATCGACAGCCAAAACGCGGTGGACCTGATGGTTCGCCCGATCCAGACTCAGAACTCTACGCTCTATTTCAGTTTCCTTTTGCGGTACGAGGGCTCGAGCTGGGCCGGCGGTACCTCCACCCCCGACTTCCTCGCCGTCTGGTTCGATGACAGTGCGACGTCGGTGGGAAACACGTCCCGTTCAACGGCAACGCCGAATCTCGGGCTGATCGACAACGATTCCACTTCCAATGACTTCTTCGCTAGGGACGGGACGAACTTCATTCGGACCGGTGGTGCACTCGTGGCGAACCAGACGTACCTCATTGCCGGGGCGCTCGGTAAGACGGGTGCATTGACGTCGGCTTACAACACGCTTCAGCTATGGGTTTGGAAGGACGGCGCAAGTTTCAGCCCGGCCCCGATCACAATCGCCACGAACGTCGTCAACATCACGCACATCGGCGTGCGGACGGCGAACCTCGACGCGGGCGCCGACACGATCTGGATAGACGAGTTCAAGCTCGGCACACAATTAAGTGACGTGGCCCCCGTCCCCTTGCCCGCACCGGCGTTGGCCGTCGCCGCCATCCTCGGCGGCATCGGGCTCGCCCGGCGCAAACGGTCGCTCCCGCTCTAAACTACCCACCGCGAACGACGTGATGTACCGCCAGTTGTCGCCGACCGACACGGGCTTCAACGCGGGGGGTTTTCTCGGTGTGGGGAACGGCATGAGCGCGGCCTCGTCGACCGTGACGGCGCCGGCCACCAACATCACGGCCGTCAGCTACATCGGCGTCCGCACCTCCGGCCTGGAGGCCGGCGACACGATTTGGGTCGACGAATTCAAGGTCGGTACCAAGTTGGGCGACGTGGCCCCGGTCCCGCTGCCCGTACCCGCAATCGCAGCCGCCGTGCTCTTCGGCGGAACCAGCCTGGTCCGCCGGCGGCGCAAGGCGATGGTCGGGTAGCCCCCAAGGTCGACACGATATGCAAAAGCGCGAGCCCGGATCAAATGATCCGAGCTCGTTCGTTTCCGCAAAGGTTCGTCGTTGTCATCGGCGGTGGCAGCTTAGACCCCGACGCTTCCTCGCCCGCGATTGCGGCGAGGGCGTAGCGCGCCCATGCCACCGAACAGGGCGATCGCCCCGAGGGCGATTCCGGGGAGCGGTGCGACCGTGACGTTCGTGAACTCGACGGTAGGCGTCAGAAGCGTCGCGTGTTCGTCGGCGGCGACGGTCGGCAACTGGGATGCCGTCGTCGTTCGGACGATCACCAGGGTCACGGTCTTGTTCGTGTCGCCCATGAAAGCCGCCAGCAGATCCGGATCGTTGAACGTCACCGTCGACACGGCGCTGGGGATCGAAAACGCGCCCAATAAGGTGGCGGAGGCAGCGTTGAGAGTGTTCCCGGTGTTGTTGTTGGCGGGCGCGTTGTTCCAATGCAGGTCTGTTTCCAGAGTGTTGGTTCCGAGGCCCGATCCCTCGTTCCAGAACTCCCCGTACTGAAAGGTGGAGCCGGACCCGGAGTCGGCCAGCAGGTCGTTGATTGCCCAAACGTCGAACGTGTGCCCGGCCCCCGCGCCGTTCGTCGACAGTTTGAGCGTCGCCGTCGCACCGGCGTCGTACGAGGCGATCATCCACGTATCGAATCGGATGTAGGCCTTGCGGTTGAAGCTCACATCCCCGGGGTCGTACTTTACGTCGAGCGCCGTCACCCCGCCGTAGTTGTTGAGAACGTTGGCCGATCCCCCGCGCACGGACGCGTCGGCAACCGTCGTCAGGTTGATGCTGGCCGCGTTCACAGCGCTCGGCAGCGCGAGCCCCAGCCCCACGCCGACTCGACACAGAATTGATGCGCGAATTGCCATGGCATCCTTAAAAAACTATCCTTTCTTTTAAATACTATTTAAGTTGGTCGGTGTCAATTAAGATTTGTGCTGTTCGTTCTGTCGTGCCGACGTCCTAGCCCTTCTTCCCCGCGAAGTCCGTCATGAAGGACGCCAGAGCTTGGCAGCCTTCGACGGGCATCGCGTTGTAGATGCTCGCGCGAATGCCGCCGACGGTGCGGTATCCCTTCAGGCCGACCATCCCCTGCTTGGCGGCGGTCTTCACGAACTCGTCGGTCAGCTCCTCGCTCGGCAGTCGGTACGTCACGTTCATCCGGCTGCGCTGTTCCTTGACGGTCACCGTGCCGGTGTAGAAGCCGTTCGAGTTGTCGACCGCGTCGTAGATCAGCTTGGCCTTTTGCTCGTTGATCTGCTCCATCGCGGTGAGCCCGCCCTTGGCGTCGAGCCAACGGAAGACCTCGAGCAGGATGTACACGCCGAACGTCGGGGGCGTGTTGATCATGCTCTTGTTCTCGGCCTGGTCCTTGAAGCTCCAAAGCTTGGACGGGACCTTCTTCTGGCGGGGGTAGAGGTCCTTGCGGACGATCGCCAGCACGAGGCCGGATGGCCCGAGGTTCTTCTGCGCGCCGCCGTAGACCAGGGCGCAGTCGCCGATCGGGTGCGGGCGGCTCATGAACTCGCTGGACGCGTCGACGATCAGGTTCGGGTGCTTGGGCCAGGTCGGCAGGCGGTGGCCGTGCACGGTCTCGTTGGTGCAGACGTGGAAGTAGTCGGCCCCGTCGGTCAGCTTCCACTCCGACTGGGGCGCGGAGTGGTCGAAGTTGCTCGCCTCGGTGCTGGCGACGACGTTGACCTTGCCCAGGTCCTTCGCGGCGCCGGCGGCCTTCTTGCTCCACTCGCCGGACACGAGGTAGTCGGCCGTCCCGCTCAGGAAGTTCATCGGAATCGTCGTGAAGAGCTGGGTCGCCCCGCCCTGCAGGAAGACGACGTCGTGCGACTCGCCGACGTCCAGGAGCTTCTTGCAGAGCACCGTCGCCTCTTCGAGCACGCCCTCGAACTCCTTGCCGCGGTGCGAGACCTCGGCTATCCCGAACCCCTTGCCCTGGAAGTCGAGGAGCGCGGCGGCTGACTTCTCGAGCGCCTCGGTCGGGAGCATGGCGGGGCCGGCGCTGAAGTTGAAAATGCGGTGGGACATCGTGGAAATTCCTTGGTTGATCGCGACCTTCTGAGGGAGCCCAGCGACTTGTCGCGGGACGCAGTCTGAGTGCGTTTCGCTTGCACAGACTCGGAAACGCACCCGATTTCGTAGGGCAGAATTGACGGAATTGCAACTGCAGGCGCTCGACCACCCCGGTTTTGAAACGTGACGCGCAATCCGTAAACTCGCGCCCCTGTTACTCCGTCCCGCGACAAGTCGCTGGGCTCCCTCAATCCGAATCAAACCCCCACTGCCCCGATCCCCACCTGCGCCCCCTGCACCTGCGTCTGGATGCAGACCATCGTGAGGTCGTCGGGGAGTTCGGTCGGGCCGCGGAACTGGTTCACCCGGCCGACGATGCTGTCGAGGAGGGACTGGGCCGATTCCCCCGCCCCGGCGGACTTGGCGAGCGCGTCGATCAGGCCTTTGGCCGTGAACCGCTTCCCATCCGCCGAGCGCGCGTCGAGCACGCCGTCCGTGTAGAGCACGAGGCTAGACGTCCCGGTCGGCAGGACGAATCGCTCGGTCTCGTACCGCGTGTCCTTCTCCACGCCGAGTACCAGTTGCGGCTCGACCTGCAGGTGCGCGAACGTGCCGTCCCGGCTCATGAGCGGTGGATAGTGGCCGGCCGTCGCGACCTCCACCGTCTGCCCGTCGATGTCGATCACACACACGAGCATCGTCACGAACTGGCCGTTGAACACCTGCATGCAGAGCTGGCGGTTCACGTCGGTCAGCGTTCGGCCCGGGTCGCCCAGGCGGAGCATCGTCGTGTGCACCAGGAGCTGGGTCGTGGCCATCAGGAACGCGGCGGACATGCCGTGGCCGGTGACGTCGCCGATCGTGACGACCGTGCGCCCGTCGGGCAGCTCGAACCAGTTGTAGAAGTCGCCGGAGATGTGGCTGGCCGGGTGGTTCATGGCGGCGATGTCGATCGCCGGGATCGACACGCCGTGCCGGGGCAACCAGGCCATCTGGATCTCGCGGGCCTGGCGGAGTTCGCGAGTGAGGACCTCGTGCCGCACGCGCTCCATGCGGATCCGCCCGCGGATCAGTTGCACGCTCGACGACACCAGGATCGCCGTCATCGAGAAGACGACGAACACCGCCCAGAACAGCGCGCGCTTGAAGACCCGGCTGACGACCATGTCGACGTCGCTCAGCGGCGTGACGACCATCAGCATCCATTTTTTTCCCGTCACGCCGACCGGCTCGATCGCGACCAGGCCGGGCGGGAACGTCTGCCCACCGAGCACGTAGTCCCGCTCGATCGTCGCGACCGCCTTGGCGGGTTTTTCAGAGTACGCCTTGGCGAGGCGAGAGATGTCCTCGTCCTTCAGCGTGGACACCTCGCGCCCGATCAGTTGCGGGTTCGACGCGACCATGATGGTGCCCGTCTCGTCGACCAGGAACGCGTTGGTCGGCTGGTCGCCCTCGTTCAGCTCTCTGAAGAACCGCCGCTGGACTTCCTCGATCGGCACGGCGACGACGATCAGCCGGTTGCGCTCGGGCGTGGGCACGGCGACGAGGTTCAGTCCCTCCTGTGCGCCGTCAGCGGTCAGGTACTTCTCGAAGGCGCTGATCTGCGGCTTGTCGACCGCCTTGAGCCACTCGATCTGCCGGGCCAGGATGTCGCGCGGGTGCACCAGCTTGGGGTTGGGCGGGCTGAGGGGCACGAGGATCGGCCCGCGGTCGCGAAGGAGTTCGCGGTCCTGCTTGCGGCCCATGCGGTCGCGATCCACCCGGAACATGTGGGACGCCCGCTGCTCGAGCTGCTTCCAGAGGATGCCGGCGTACATGCGGCCGACCGGGGTGCTGGCGGTCCGCGGGTCGCCGCCCATCAGGGATTGGAAGAACGGACGAAAGTCGAACCCGCCGGGGGTGGGCGGGGCGTTGGCGGTCGGGAGGGTGGTCGGCGTGGTGGCGGCGTCGTCGTCTTCCTCGGCCGGGGCCTGGCGGAGCAGGTCCAGGTCGTTGATGATCGACCGGTAGAACGCCTCGATGCCCTTGGCGGTCTGGTACGCCAGCACCTGCTGGCGTGACTCGGCCTGCTTGATCGCCTGCTCGCGCGTATTGCTGTAGACCTCGCGCGAGGCGCCGAAGACGATCGCGCAGACCGCGATCAGCAGCGCGAGGTGGATCAGGAGGATCCGGCGGGCGAATTTACGGGCGGCTTCTTCCATAAGGACGGGCGTGCGTCACTGGTTAAGTGCACGCCGGGGGCGTGAAGGGTACGCACATCGTACGCTCGCCCGGACA
>DASPKW010000131.1:0-8450 GCA_035627895.1 Tepidisphaeraceae bacterium
CTCTTGGCCCCCCCTCTCCTTGTCTCCGCTCACTCCCCACCTCCACCAGCATCTCCACCACGCTCACTCGAAACCCACAGCGCTCGAACAGCTTCCGCGCCACCTCGTTGGGCGCCGCCGTGTCGAGGCGGACCTGCTTCACCCCGATCCCGGTGAACCGCTCGACCGCCTCCATGACGAGTTGCCGCGCCACGCCCTCGTTCCGGTACGCCGGCTCCACCCACAAGTCGTGCACGAACCCGTACTCCGCCAGCTTGTAAATCGGGATCTCCCGCTCGACCGTCCCGATCAAGAACCCCACCGGCCCCTTCCCCTCGCGCTCGGCCACCAGGAACACCGCCCGGTCGTCCTTCGCCCGCGCCCGCAGCCACCCGTCGTACATCTTCTCGATGCCGTCCAGAAACGAATACTTGGCCGGGTCCCACGCGCGGTGCAACTCGCACAACTGCCGCACCATCGGGAGCACGGCCGGCACGTCCTCGGGCGTCGCGGGGCGGATCAACATATCCGGCCATTGTAGCCCGCCCCCCCGCTCCCTAGCCCCCCTGCCCCCTCCGCTCCTCCGCTACTCCGCCCTCCTCCTCCTTCGGCTTGGTCTCCTCATCGATCTTCAAGTACTCCACCGTCGCCTTCACCTCCTCCGCCTGCGGTATCCCCTGCTCCGCCCGCGCCTCCGGCGTCACCGGCACCGCGTGGTCCGCCGCCACCACCCGGTCCCCGCGTACCTTGTGGTACGCGTACGTGAACTCGGCCCCGAGGAACACGATCTGCGACGAAAAATACACCCACACCAGCAGGACGACGATCGACCGCGCCCCGCCGTACGCCTCGCCGACGTCGGCGCGGCCGAGGTACAGGCCGATCAGGTACTTGCCCAGCGCGAACAAGATCGCCGTCAGCAGGGCCCCGAGCCACACGTCGCGCCAGGGCACCTTCGCGTCCGGCAGGACCTTAAACATCATCGCGAAGACGACCGTCACCAGCACGATCGTCGCGACGTTCCCCAGGGCCGCCCACGCGATCGGCACGGGCTCCCATTTCCCCTCGACGCGCTGGCGGAGCATCGCCAGCCCGGCCGTGAGCGTCAGCGACACCAGCAGCAGGAAGCAGATGCCCATCAGCATCGCGAACGACAAAAACCGCTGCTTCACGAACGACCAGAGCGCGTGTTTCCCGAACCCCGGCACCGGCGTCACGCCCCAGATCGTGTTCAGCGCATCCTGCAACTGCGCGAACACCCCCGTCGCCCCGAACACGAGCACGGCCACGCCGATGTACGTCGTCAGCCGGTTGGGCGGCTTGTCCGGCCGGTACTGCAGGACGACGTCCACCGCCGCCGCCCCCTCGCGGCCGACGAGCCCCTCGAACTGCGTGACGATCCCCTGCCGGACCTGCTTGTCGTCGTGCACCACCAGCGAGATCAGCGGCGCCGCGATCAGCAGCAGCGGCGCCAGCGACAGCACGGTGTAATACGCCAGCGCCGCCCCGAGGCGCGGGGCCTTGATCTCCCACCAGCCGGTGAGGGTGAGCGAGACGATGTGGGGGAACTCGCGGATGAGGAGCATGGTGGCGGGCGGCCGTCGGGCCGCCGGTCGGGAGTGTGCGGCGCGGCGGATCGCCGGGGAACGGGGAAAGTGTCCAGCCCGGTTGCTTTGCCGACCCGCCCAATCCGAACAAACGTGATGCCGGACACACCGACCGTGTCGGATGTTGCCAAACCGGTCGAACGACCCTTGTCCGATCCGGGCCGTGGCCGGTACCTTTTCGTCCGGGCTCGTCCCGTGTCAAAACGGGGCGACCTACTGGCTGCGACGTTCACTTCGTTAGGTCCTGGAGGGCGTGACATGCGGATCGAGGCATCGCGGGGGCGGCGGTGGGTGTGTGGCGCGGTACTGGCGGCGAGTCTGGCGTGGGCGGGGCTCGCGTCCGCCGCGCCGGTTGACGTGCTGCGGTACGACTTCGGGTCGGGCACGACCGGCTCGCTGTCCCCGAGCGTGCAGTCGGACGCGACGGGCACGGACGTGACCAACGGGGGCGCACTGAGCCAGATGTTCGCCAGCACGACGCTCGCCTACCCCACCGCGCCGGTGCTCCAGGCGAACCCCGGCGGGACCGCCTCGAACTCGGTGAGCACCGCGTACACGAACAACAACTTCTTCCAGTTCACGCTGACCCCCGCGGCCGGCACGGGGCTCGACCTGACGTCGATCGCGTTCGACGTCGGCAAGGGCGGGTCGGCCAACACGCGCGCGACCGGCCTGCGCACCAGCTTGACCGGCACCTCCAACCTGCTCGACGTGAACGTCACGGCGGTCCGACCGAACTTCGAGAATCGCTCGGTCGATTTGTCGGCGATCCCCGAACTGCAGAACCTGACGCCCGGCACGCCCGTCACGTTCATGATCGCCGTCGCAACGCCGTCGACCGGGAACAGCATGGAGTTCGACAACATCGTGGTGCGGGCGGAGGTGACGTCGGTCCCCGAGCCGGCCGCGCTGGGGTTGGCGGCGCTGGCGGGGGTGGGGCTATTACGGCGTCGGCGGCGTTAGGCGCGCGGCTCGCGCGTTCCACCACTCCGGCAATCCCGGGTTCACGGTCCGCCAGCCGACGCCGTGGTACGACGGGCGACGCAGTTCGATCGCGGAGAGGATGATCGTCACGCCCGTCGAGACCACGAACACGACCGGCCACCCGATCGCGCCAGTCGTCATCGCGCACGCCGCCAGCGCGACGAACACGCCCGCCCAGATCAGTTCGAGCGCGCGGGACATGCGGAGGACGTTGCAGAACAGGAAGAAGTGGCCGACGACGAACGCGATCGCGACGGCGAGCCAGCGGTCGACCGTCATCGTGTACGCGGCCGCGGCGGCGCCGGCGAGGAGGACGAGGACGTCGAGGGCCGAGAGGCGGAAGCCGGGGCGGAAGGGGCGAGTGGTCGCTTCGGGCATGCGGGTGTGATTGTAGCGGGCGGGCGGGCTTCCGGGTGCCATGCCCTCGCACCGCGCCGGTGAAGTTCAATTGTCGCGCGGCGTTATCGCGGGGCGTGGGCATGCCCCAGCAGCTTTCGACCTCGAGACCGAAGCTCGATCGGCATTCATATTGAGATCGAACGCCGCTGGGGCATGCCCACGCGAGCCGACGGCGCTGTCTCGTGAATCAACTCGATCGGCGGCTCGCGAGGGCATGGCACCCGGAGGGCCCGTCCCGCGTTTGTCACCCTTCCACGGCGCGCTCGGTCGTGCTCGGCCCGTCGACCTTTGGGCCGCTTGCGGTCCATCGGATCGGGTCGATGAACATGCGCCGCGCCGTGTGGGCGGGGTCCCAGGCGTGGTACGCCATGTAAAGGGTGCGGCCGTCGGGGCCCATCATCGTGGAGTTGTGGCCGGGGCCCAGGACGCTGCCCTCGATGCCCTTGAGGACGGCCGGCCCGTGGGCGGCGAAGTCGTCGCGCCAGGGGCCGAGCGGGTGATCCGCTACCGCGAACCCGACGCCGTAGTTGACCGTGTGCCACGCGCCGCCGGAGTAGAAGCAGTAGTACTTCCCGCCGTGCTCGACGACGCTCGGGCCCTCGACGCAGTTCCAGGCCTCCCACGTCTTGCCCTTGTAGTTGCGGTTGCGCTCGTAGATCTGCCAGTCCGCCGACGCGCGGACGACCAGGCGCGGCTCGCTCGTGATCGAGAGCATGTCGTCGCCCAGGCGCACGACGGCCAGGCCGGTGCCGAACGGGGCCTCGGTCTCATAGTCGGTCGCGAAGAACAGGTACCACGTGCCGTCCTTCGGGTCGCGGAACGGGCTCGCGTCGATCGAGAAGCCGATCTGGGGGATCAGGATTTTCCCCGAGTCGCGGAACGGCCCCTCCGGGCGGTCGGCGATCGCGATGCGGATGCGGTGGTGCTCGTCGGAGTGGCTCGTGGAGGCCGAGTAGTACATGTAGTACTTGCCGTCGCGCTCGGCGACCTCCGGGGCCCAGTAGCTGAACGCCGGCGGATCGCTCAGCGGCTCGAGGGCGCCGCCGAGCATCTCCCAGTTCGCCAAATCCGCCGACCGCAGCACGGGGAAATGCTTGTGATCCCCCTCGGGCAGCGGGCCGGTGCCGTAGGCGTAGTACAGGCCGTCGGCCGCGCGGAGCACGAACGGGTCGGCGAAGTAGCCGGGGTAAACGGGATTGGTGTACCGCGCGCGGGGGGTCGTCTGAGTCGTCGTCGTCATCGGGTGCTCCGTCGTCTGCCGTCCGTGGCATGGGCAGGGCCGTGAGGCCATACCCGTGTCCGCCTCGCGAACACCGCGCGATCTTGCGCCGCTCCCCTTCCCGCGCGAACCCTGAAAACTCGTTCCACCCCAAAACGGCGGGGCTCAGCCCGAGCCGTTTTAATGAACGCCAAGACGCCAAGGACGCCAAGGTCGGAAGAGAAGGGTGGAGGAGGGACGGTGAGGAACGCCGGGCGGTAGGCCGAGCGCGGATCAGTCTCTTCCTCCTCCGGCCTTGGCGGCCTTGGCGTCTTGGCGTTCAACTTCCTCCGTACAGCCTCCCCGCACCGTCCCGCACGCTGACCGCCGATCGTTGCCCTCCCCGCAACATCCCGGCCCCCGGCCCGACAACTCCCCGACGTCCCCCCGCGCTTCGTGTCTGGTTATTTAATCGTTCCCCTGTCCCCCACGGGTGCTGTAATGGATGTGAGTTCGACGACAGACCGCAGGCCGACTTCGCCCCGCCCGCGCCGATCCGCGCCCGCGGGAGCCGTGGCCGTGCCTACGGTTCGCCGAGCCCCGCGAGTCCGACGGGTGGAGCATCCCCTCATGAGTTTGACCGAGTCCAACCCCGGCACCGACCCCCTGCCCCGCGCCGGCCACGCCGCGCACGCCGGCCTGCCGACGGATCAGGCCGTCGTCGCCCCGCCCCCGCCCGACCCGGCCGCCGACCCAAACCGGGACCGCGGCGGCGCGGACCGGGACGAGGCCCCCCAGCCGGTCACCGCCGACCCCCAGTGTGAGGACCCGTCGACCCAGTCCGCGCCCGCGACCGTCACCGTCCGGGCGGACGCGCCCAAGCCTAAGCCCGCGACGAACGGCCGGCGCGACGTCTCGGTCGTGGAGCCCCCCAAGAAGGAGCTGATCCGCCCGCCCACGCCCGAGGAGATCGTCGACCAGCTCCGCTTCATGTTCGCGGTCGGCATCGAGTGCTCGAACCCCGTCATCGCCAACGGCCACCGCGTCGACGAGCTCGAGGCGACCGGCCACTACGAGCACTGGAAAAAGGACCTCAAGCTCGTCCGCGGGCTCGGCCTCAAATACCTCCGCTACGGCCCGCCCAACCACCGCATCTGGAAGGACCGCGGCGTGTACGACTGGTCCGGCCTCGACCCGGTCATGGAGGAGATGCAGCGGCTCGGCATCCGGCCCATTATTGACTTCGTCCACTTCGGGTTGCCCGACTGGCTCGGCACGTTCCAGAACCCCGAGTGGCCGTACCACCTGGCCGACTACGCGGCCGCGTTCTGCGAGCGCTACCCGTGGGTGCGGTTCTTCTGCCCGGTGAACGAGATCTACGTGACGGCCCAGTTCAGCGCCGCGTTCGGGTGGTGGAACGAGCGGCAGATGTCCGACCACGCGTTCGTCACCAACATCAAGCACTGCGTCAAGGCCAGCGTGCTGTCGATGAAGGCCGTCCTGCGCCTGCGCCCCGACGCGATCTTCATCTTCAGCGAGTCGACCGAGTACGTGCACCCGGGCTCGCCCAAGATGGTGCAGCACGCCCAGTTCCTCAACGAGCGGCGGTTTTTGTCCCTCGATTTGCTCTTCGGCCACGACGTGTCGGCCACGATGTACCGCTACCTGCTGCACAGCGGCATGACCACGGAGGAGTACCTCTGGTTCCGCGAGCAGGCCCCGGAGATGCGCAGCCACTGCATCATGGGCACGGACTACTACATCACCAACGAGCACGTCGTCCGCGACGACGGCACGACGATCGGCGCGGGCGACGTGTACGGGTACTACGTGATCACCCGCCAGTACTTCGACCGCTACCGGTTGCCCGTCATGCACACCGAGACCAACCGCGTCTCGAACCACAGCGTCGAGTGGCTGTGGAAGGAGTGGATGAACCTCCTCCGCCTCCGCGAGGACGGCGTCCCGATCGTCGGGTTCACGTGGTACGGTTTGGTCGACATGAAGGACTGGGACACGGCGCTCACGAAGGCCCAGGGCCACACGAACAAGGTCGGCCTCTTCACCCTCGACCGCAACGAGCGCAAGGTCGCCCGCGAGTACCGCAAGCTCGTCGAGAGCTTCAGCCATTTGCCGATCAGCAGCTCGAAGTTCCCGATCCTGACGGCGTGACGTGATCGAATTCTCCACAGGGCACGCAGAGACACAGAGGAAGAAGAGAATCAGCCACAGATTTCACGGATGGCCACAGATGAATCGACTTTCATCTGTGGCTATCTGTGTAATCTGTGGCTGATTCTTCTTTGCTCTCTCTTCTCCCCTCTGTGGCTCTGTGGCTCTGTGGCTCTGTGAACTCTGTGGCGATTCTTCTGCGCGTTACGGGAACACGCCGTACTGCGGCGCGGCCACGTCCGGGCCGATCCAGTTCGGCTGTCTTTCCACCACCCACGACGACCCCGGCCCCAGCGACCCGCCCACCATGAACTGCAGCGCGTAGTCGCTGATCTGCGTCACCGCGAACGGCACGACCCCGTCGAACTTGATCGAGTCGTCCGGCGTCGGCCCGCCGCCGCCGGTGCCGTTCAACCATACAGGCGCGTCGAACCACAGCGTCGCGACGTTCCCCTCGCCCGCCGCGGCGGTCACGTTCGCCGGCGGGTAGTACGGGTGCGGCAGCGCGTCGCCGGGGAGGACGCCGCCCCACGGCACGTCATCGACCGCCGAGACTACGCCGTTCGCTTCGCTGACGACCAGCGATACCCCGAGCCCCTCGTACGCCCCCGTGCTCGTCAGGAGGATCTCGATCGCCGACCCGGAGATCAGCCCGATCGGCCCGCTCCCGACGTAAGACTGATGCGTGTCGCGCCCGTCGTGCACGACGAACGCCGCGACGTCGGCCGCGGACGAGTTGACGTTCCGGTCGAACCACAGCGTCAGCCGCAACAGCATCGAATCGAACCGCGCGGTGAGCAGCACCGGCGGCTCGGGCGGCGGCGGCGGGGTGGGCGCGGCCGGTACGAGCGCCTCGGCCTCGCGGGCCCGCCGCGGCTTCCGCGGCTGGAACGTCTCGGGGGAGAACAAGAGCATGCGCGCTCCAATGACGAAGGTCG
Source organism: Tepidisphaeraceae bacterium (assembly GCA_035627895.1). Lineage (GTDB taxonomy): Bacteria > Planctomycetota > Phycisphaerae > Tepidisphaerales > Tepidisphaeraceae > DASPKW01. The sequence goes on from DASPKW010000131.1 coordinate 7,278, forward strand.
AAACCGGAAATCCGAATCAATGGCGAAGGCCGAAGGTCGAATGTCGAAACCGGCGCGGGCGAACGCGAACGGGCCGGCCGCGCGCCGTACTCCTCGCGCGCGCGCGGCCGGCCCCGTGTTCGTCATTCGACCTTCGTCGTTCGGAATTGACTCGTCATTCCGGTTTCGACATTCGGGATTGTCCCGCCCTTACGCCGCCAGCTTGGGCGCCCCCCCTTGCACGACCGTCGCGACCGCCTCGCCGCCGCTGACGCCGAAGTTAACCGTGAACTGGGCGGCCAGGCCGGACAGCGTCGAGCGGACGGCCTGGATCTGGTAGGTCACGCTCGGCGCGCCCGCGGGCAACGTCGCGTCGACGAACGACCGCGTGCCGCTCCCGCCGACCTGGGTGAACGGGCCGCTCGCCGGCGTGCGGCGGCCGACCGTGTAGATCGTGCCGTGCGCGCCGGCCGGGTTGGCGCACTTCCACGAAAGCTTGATCGTCCCGTCCGGGTTGAGCCCGACCTTGAGCTCGTACGGCGTGCCCGGCGGGCCGACGGGCGACGGGGTCGCGGGCGGCGGGATCTCGGCCAGCACGTAGACCGAGTTGCCGCCGACCTCGCCCGCCTTGGCCCGGACGCGCTTGAGCGCGTCCGACGTCGCGCGGGCCAGGATCCGCACCTTCTCGTCCGCGTCGACCGTCGCCGCCTTCAGCTGGTTCTTGAGCGCCTGCTGGGCCTCGTACGCGTTGCGCGCCGCGGTCGTCTTGGTCGCCAGGGCCGTGCACTCGGTCGCCGTCAGCCCGATTTGCGTGTTGGCCGCCGCCCACGGGGCGTTATGCAGTTCGGCGAACTCGATGCGGGCGAGGTTCGTGTTGCGGATGAGGGGAATGGCCATGACGCTCCTCTGCGGTGGGCGCGGCGGCCGCGAAAGCGGGCGCACCGCGCGGGGGGTTGATCGCGTCGTCCCGCATCGCCCGCACGGCCGGGAACGTCGGCGGCCGCGCGGCACACGGGATTGGACGCGCATCGCGCGCTCGCGACCGCGGCGCCCGCGGGTCGCTCGACCCGCACCCGGCGTCCGATTGCTCGCACGTCCCCCATGCATCGTCCGGGCGGACGTTGCGACATTACCCAATTAACCGAAAAAACCGCACGAGGCCGCAACCCCCCCTTCCCCCCCTCCAACCCCCAC
>DASPKW010000132.1:0-16767 GCA_035627895.1 Tepidisphaeraceae bacterium
GGCGACGTCCTTGGGGAAGCAGCTGCCGCCGTACCCGCAGCCCGCCCGCAGAAACGCCGGCCCGATCCGGCTGTCGGTCCCCATGCCCTTGCGGATGTCTTCGACGTCCGCCCCGTAGTGCTCGCAGAGGATCGTCATCTCGTTCATGAACGAGATGCGCGCCGCCAGCATCGAGTTCGCCGCGTACTTCGTCAGCTCGCTCGACTCCCAGTTCATCGTCAGGAAGTTCTCTTCCCGCTTGATGAGCGGGTCGTACAGCCGCCGCATCTGCCGGAACGCCTCCGGCGATTCGCCGCCGACCACGATCCGGTCCGGGTTCAAGCAGTCCTGGACCGCAGTGCCCTCCTTCAGGAACTCCGGGTTCGACACGACCTGCACGTACGCCTTGGTCTGCTCGCGCAGGAAGTTGTACAGCTTGCGGTTCGTACCGGCCGGCACCGTCGACTTGACGATGATCGTCACCATGTACTCGTTCTTCAGCTCCGCCAGCGCGTCACACACCTCTTTGCCCGCCCCCTCGAGGTAGCTCATGTCGACCGTGCCGTCCGGCTTGGGCGGCGTGCCGACGCACAAAAAGACGACCTCCGCGTCCTTCACCGCCGCCTTCACGTTGTTCGTGAACTGCAACTGCCCCGACGCATAGTGCTCCTGCATCAGCTCCTGCAGGCCCGGCTCGAAGATCGGGCAGTGCCCGTCCTGCAGCGTCTTGAGCTTCTTCGGGTCCTTCTCGACCCCGCGGACCGTATGGCCGATCGCCGCTAAGCACGTCCCGGTGACCAGGCCCACGTAACCGCAACCGATGATCGTCACATCCATATTACTGCTTCCTTACGTTCGACAAATCCCCTTCGCGGGCGGCCCCCGGATCCCGCACGTCCTTGCCCGGCGGCATCATAAGATCGTGACAATTCCCCCGCCACCGGTAAATCGGGAGCGGCTGTCACCTTGTCAGAACATCGGACAACCGGGGGGGATACTTGTTAGCCGATACCGGGATTTACGTTCCAGCGGTCCCGCATCGCGAGGGTTCTAGGACGCGGATATACTGGACATTCGCACGCCCGGGGCAAGGACGCTGGTCATGATCATCACCCCTTCAGTAAGGCCCGCTACACCCACCCGCCGGGCCCTGTTGCGCGCGACCGCAGGCGTCACCATGGCCGCCCTGACCACCCGGTGGGCGGCCGCCGCCGAGGCCGGCAAGGACGCCGGCACCTTTAAGTTCATTGTCCTTAACGACATCCACTACGTCGACGCCAAGTGCGGCCAGTGGCTCGCCAAAGCGATCACCGGCATGAACGCCCACGGCGCCGAGCTCTGCCTGATCGTCGGCGACCTGACCGAAGACGGTACCCGCCAGCAAAACGCCGGCGTACGCGACGTGCTGGGCGGCCTAAAGATGCCTTATTACTGCGTCGTCGGCAACCACGACCACGAGGCCGGCAACAACGGCCGCAAGGCCTTCGAAGCCGCGTTCCCCCACTCCGAAAACTACCTCGTCGAACACCGCGGCTACCAATTCCTCGGCCTCGATTCCACCCAGGGCCGCGCCGGCAAGGACACGGTCGTCGCCAAGGCCACCCTCGACTGGAACGCCGCCGCCCTCAAAACCCTCGACCGCAAGCGCCCCACCGTCGTCTTCACCCACTTCCCGCTCGGCTGGTTCACCCCCTCCCGCCCCGCCAACGCCGGCGACCTCCTCGACCAGTACGCCAACCACAACCTCCGCGCCGTCTTCAACGGCCACTTCCACGGCGCGACCGCGCGCAACCACGCCCAGGCCGTGATCACCACCAACACCTGCTGCTCGTTCCGCCGCAAAAACCACGACCCGTTCGACGCCCGCAAGGGCTACTTCCTCTGCACCGCCAAGGACGGAAACGTCACCCGCGAGTACGTCGAAATCCCCCCCGCCTGACCGCTGTGCTCGCCACGCGAAGCCCGATTCGCGGTCGCTCGGCGGCGTCGCGGCGGAGCGAGAAACGCGCGGCCCCGCGAACCCTCCCGCAGCGGCCCCCTATCGCGGTGCCACCCCACCCTGCTCAATGCCTGCCACGCGCCGCTCGACCACGTCGATCACCCCCGACGGCTCGACCGGTTGGTCCGCCCCGTTCGCCGTGGCCCCCCCGTCCGCCGCCGCCGACAAATCGCGCCGCGTCACCGTCCGCGGCTTCTCGTGCACCATCCCCATCTTGTACGCCGCCACGATCAGGTACCCGAACACCATCAGGTACGCCGCGATCGCGTACCGCGTCCGCATGAACGCGATCGCCCCGCCCAGGCACGCGAAGAACAGCGCCAGCCCGTAGCTGACCATCACCGTCTGCTTCACGCTCAGCCCCCGCGCCACCATCTGGTGGTGGAAGTGCTGCTTGTCCGCGCTGAACAGCGGCCGCCCCGCGATCCACCGCCGCGTGAACGCCAGCGCCGTATCCAGCACCGGCAGCGCGAACATCACCATCGACGCCAAAAACCACTTCCAGTGCTGCCCCTGCGCCATCAGGATCATCGTCACCGCGCAGCAGAACCCGAGGAACATCGACCCCGTGTCCCCCATGAAGATCGACGCCGGGTTGAAGTTGTACGGGATGAACCCGAGCACCGCCCCCAGCAGCGCGATCGCCAGCACGACCCGCATCGTGTCCAGATTCGGGTTCATCGCGCCCGACGTGGTCGCCAAATGGATCGACAAAAACAAAAACCCGAACGCGATGATCGCCGTCACCCCGCTGCACAGGCCGTCCAGCCCGTCCATCAGGTTCGTCGCGTTGCAGCACCCGACCACCACGAACACCACCGCGATACAGCTCGTCGCCACCGTCACCCATTCGGGCACGTGCGGCAGTAGAGCCCACCGGCCGCCCGCCGCCTCCTGCACGCTGACCCACCCGTTGTACGTGTCGAACAGCAGCCCCGTGCACCGCGTCCCGAACCCCTCGGCCAGCAGGAACAGCGCCGCCACCACCTGCCCCAAAATCTTCATCCACGGCCGGAGCGTGAACACGTCGTCCCACAGCCCCAGCACGATGATCACGCTCGCCCCCGCGACGATCGCGAAGCTGATCGTCACGTGCTGCGTCAGCCCCGGCTCCTGGATCGGCATCTTCCGGAACTGGCTCACCGCCAGCCCGCTCAGCCACCCCAGGAACACCGCCACGCCCCCGAGGTACGCGATCGGCACGCTGTGCATCTTCCGCACGCGGTCCGGGTTATCCACGACCCCCCAGTAGTTCGCGACCACGCGCATGATCGGCGTGAACAGGAAACTTACCGCGAACGCCGCGTAAAACACGTAGATGTATTGCTCGAGCAGGTGGTCCGTCGTCGGGAAGACGGCCCCGTTGCTCGGGTCGGGGGCGATCGCCAGCAGGGAGTTCGTCATCCGGTAAACCTCTCGCGCTCGGGCAACGTCGACGGCCCCCGTCGCGGCGCCGGTCTTCCGACCCCGGCAAAACCGCCCATCTTAGATCCCGCTCGGCCGGCGGCAATGCGATCCGCGCATCAAGCGCGCTTCAAACCGCACAACTGTGACAGCCGTAACCCTTTGTTCGGACAGGTTCGCACGCGCCTTAACCCGGCGGGCCCAAATCCGCCCGATAACCGCCAAGCGCGCGCGGCCAGTCATCCGCGCGACCGCACGTCCGCCATGACGGACCGGATGATCTCGTCCAGCGGACGCTTCGGCTCGAACCCGACCGCGCCGCGGATCCGCGTCAGGTCCGGCACCCGCCGCTGCATGTCGTCGAACGGCTGCCCGTACGCCTGCGCGTACGTGAGGTGCTCGACCGCGCTGCGCGACCCCGTCAGTGCGATCACCCGCCGCGCAAGCTCGTTGATCGACACTTCCTCGTCGCTCCCGACGTTGTACACCCCGCCCACCGCGCCCCGCGTCGCCATCAATGCGACCAGTGCCCCGACCACGTCCGCCACGTGGCAGAAGCAGCGCGTCTGCTTCCCATCGCCGTACACCTGTAACGGCCGACCCGCCAGCGCCGCCTCCACGAACCGCGGCAGCACCATCCCGTATTGCCCGACCTGCCGCGGGCCGACCGTGTTAAACAGGCGCACGATCGTCACCGGCAGGCCGTACTGATGGAAATACGCCAGCCCCAAAAACTCGTCGATCGCCTTCGAGTACGCGTAGCACCACCGCGTGTGCTTCGTCGGCCCCATCACCACGTCGTCGTCCTCGGCGAACGGCACCCGCGCCCCCTTCCCGTACACTTCCGAGCTGCTCGTGATCAGCACGGGCCGCCCGAACCGGTGCGCCGCCTCGAGCACGACCTCGGTCCCATGAATCGTCGTCCGGATCGTCCGCACCGGCTCGTCGACGATCAGTTGCACCCCCACGGCCGACGCCAGGTGGAACACCGCGTCGCACTGGCCCATCAGCACGTTCACCGTCGACGCGTTCTCCACCGAGTCACGCACGAACGCGAACCCCGGCCGGGTACGCAGCACGTCGAGATTGTCGGCCCGCCCGGTCGACAAATCGTCGACCACGGTCACCCGGTGCCCGCTCGCGACCAGCGCCTCGGCCAAATGAGATCCGATGAACCCCGCGCCACCGGTGATCAGGTAGTGCATCGCGGGCGGTTGTCAGTCGGAGCGAACGGAATGTCAATCGCCCCCCGCGCGCGACTCGCAACCCGTCGCGGGGCGATCGCATAAGGGAGGGCGAGGCTCCGTCCGAGCCGTTTCACGACGATGCGTCCCCCGGGAGGGCGAGGCTCCGTCCGAGCCGCGGGGCACCCCGCGCACTCTCGCCGCCGCCGTGCGCGCCAAACACCACCCCAGCGCCACCCTCCCCGGACTCAATCTCTAAAAATCTTCGCGCCTTTCAACCCCGGATCCCGCTCCCGTGCGCGCCCGAGATCACGCCCGCGGGACACCGCCCGTAAAGATGAGCGAACGTTCCACGGGCGCGCCGACTTCGCCCAGGCGGACGCCCGACCGAAACGGAACCGATCGGAGGTACCAAAAGGAACCGAAAAGTACCGATTTGTACCGGTTTGTACCGGAAATGCCCGGTTTTGCCCGGTTTTGCCCGTCACTGTCCTGCACGTAACCTCTTGCGGGACAAGCGATATCAAACCCGTCGCCACCGCCCAAGGACGCGCGGCTTCAAAAATTCGCGGCCGTCCCACGCGGTCAGCAGTCTGTCCCTTCCAGGCCTCGACCGATCCATATCAAGGAGTGGGCATCACCGTCGGTGCCCTCCCCACATTTCGCGCGGAACGAGCACGATCCCCGCGGCGTATTTGTGAGTCGGAATAAGCAAGCTATCATCGACCGTTTCACTCCCCGGCCCCCGCCGCGGGCCCCGCGCCGGAGGGCGTCGCCTAAACATGCGTAAGCTCAAGCCGCGTCGACAATTAGAAGTACCCCAGTCGCGGCCGTCCGTCGAGACGCTCGAACCCCGCCAGCTCTTCGCGTGGGGCGCGTTCCCGCAACTAATCGACCAGGACCTCGCCACGTCCCGTTATCCGCAATACACCGGCAGCGGACAAACCATCGCCTTCATCGACACCGGCGTCGACTACACCCAGCCCCAGCTCGCCGGCAAGTACGTCGGCGGTTACGACTTCCTCGACAACGACACCGACCCCATGGACACCGACGGCCACGGCACCGCCCTGGCGACGCTGGCGGTCGGCGGGTCGTACACCTATCAGGGGGCCGACTACCGCGGCATCGCGCCGGGCGCGAACATCGCCGCCCTCCGCGTCGACGACGCCCAAGTCGTACCGGATGCGCGGTACGAGGCCGCGTTCCAGTGGATCATCGCCAACCGCGTCGCACTCAACATCACGGTCGTCAACTGCTCGTTCGGCGGCGGGCACTACACCACCGAGGCCCAGCGCGCCGTCTACGCCGACGAGATGGCCACCCTCGCCGCGGTCGGCGTGTACATCGTCGCCTCCTCCGGCAACGACGGCGCCCAGACCCCCTACGGCGTCGAGTACCCCGGCGCCGACCCGAGCGTCTTCAACGCCGGCTCCGTCACCTCGGGCGACGTCATCAGCAAGTTCACCGAGCGCGGGCCGATCATGGACATCCTCGCGCCCGGCGAGAACGTCCCGACCGCCTACCTCGACGCCAACGGCAACCGCATCTTCCTGGCCGCCTCCGGCACGAGCTTCTCAAGCCCGATCGTGGCCGGCGCCGCCGCCCTGATCAAACAGGTCGACCCCACCTTCACCGCGCGGGACGTGAACTCGATCCTCCGCGCCAGCGGCGTCGACAACTACGACGGCGACGCCGAGGCCACCCCGCGCACCCTCCTGACCTACTCCCGCCTCGACGTCGACTCCGCCGTCGACCTCGCCGTCGCCCGCCGCGCGGTCGGCGCCGCCCCGGGCACGCTCGGCGACGACGGCCGCGAGGCCGCCATCAAGTTCGACCAGGACGGCGTCCTCCACTACGCGTGGTACGACTCCGCCACGACCGAACTCAAATACGCCGCCCGGTCCAACAACGGCAAGTGGACGACCGTCCGCACCGTCGACACCGCCGGCGACGTCGGGCACTTCGTCTCCATGGCCGTCTCGTCCACCGGGAAACCCTCGCTCGCGTACTACGACTCGGGCAACGCCGACCTCAAGTACGCCGCCTGGACCGGCTCGAGCTGGGCCGTCGAGACCGTCCAGTCGCACCTGTCCGTCGGCCTCTACCCCTCGCTCGCCTTCGACCAGTTCGACGACCCGATCATCACCTACTACTACAAGAACGGTGGCGACCTCCGCGTCGCCGTCAACTTCGGCTCGGGGTGGCAGATCTCGACCGTCGACGCGACCCAGGACTCGGGCCGGTACTCCAGTCTGGCGCTCAACGCGTCCGGGCAGTGGACCGTCGCCTACGAGAACAGCACGACCGGACAGTTCAAGTTCGCCCGCCGCAGCGGGACGAGCTGGAGCGTGTCGACGATCGACGGGGCGACCCGCGCCGGCGGCGGGTACATCTCGCTCGCCTACGACGGGTCCAACCGCGCCAACGTCTCCTACTACGACGCGTGGAACGCCGACCTCAAGTTCGCGCGTCTCTCCGGCACCACCTGGAGCACCACCACCGTCGCCTCCCAGTTCTCGCAGGGCCTCTACACGAACCTCTTCTTCGACGCCGGCGGCAGCGCAAACATCGTCTACTTCAATAAGACGCAGGACTCGGCCCTGCTGGCCGCCGGCACGTTCGGGAACTGGAACGTCTCCGCCTTGGCGTCCGGCGGCGGACGACACTTGGCCGTCGCCCGATACGGGGGGACGTCGGTCTTCGCCTTCTACGACTCCGCATCCACCTCGCTCGCCCTCGACCAGTTTTGAGCACGGCGCGCGATTGCGGTCACACCCGCGGGGCAGAAAAAACTACCCAATTTACCGCTCGAGCTCGGTAGATCCGCCCTCCGAGCCCTTGCAAATTCGCAACTCTATGGATGTAAGGTGCCCCAAATCATGGATTTAGGCCCGCTACCACGGTTTCCTAGGAGGCGCGGCGGGCGGCGGTCTTTGCAGATCGCTCACCGTTTTTCCCTTGAACGCCGGAAACCGCCCGTGTTATAGATCCTCACTGGAGAGCTTGCGCGTCGACGACGTGTCGGTGTCGCGAGAAAACGAGAGTGACGGGTCTACCTCAGGATGGGGCGACACGTGAGAGAAACCACTTCGAACGCGAGGGTCGGGATGAAGCTGCACAAGATCGGGCTCGCCGCTGCCACGGCCGCATTCGCGCTGATTGCCGGCCCCGCACAGGGCGCCGAAAACCTTTTGTACGATTGGAACGCGGTCAACGCGGCCACGACGCCCGTCGCCGGCTACGTGCCCGCGCCGTTCGTCAACGACACCAACGCGACGTCGGCCGGCATCCTCGCGCAACTCGCTGCGCAGCAGGCCGCCACGCCGGGTCGCGTGGCGATCAAGGTGACCCCGAATCAGACGCTGAGCCCGGCGTCGATCGCGGCACTGTTCAACAACCCGAACTTCACGATCAACTACGCGTTTTACGACATCGAGACCGGCGGCCCGGCGGTGACGACGCCCCTGGCCCAGCAACAGGCCCAGGCGATCCACGCTCAGCCCGGGGGCGCCGGGACCCGCGTCGGCAACTACCGGCTGTTCCCGGGCAACGGGGACAACTCCGGCGTCGGTGCGGGGCCGTCCCTCGCCGAATACACGTCCGGCGGGCCCACCGGCGTGAACATGGCCAACCCCGACCTCTACCCGGGCAGCCCGTTCTACAAGGACCCGGCCGGCGTCGGCGGCACCTCCACCTCGCCCAACATCCGGTCGAGCCTGTTCACGCTCCCGGTCAAGCGCCTGACCTACACGACGTCGAACATCCCGTCGGGCCACCAGATCATCCCGTACGTCAACCGGTTCAATAACTTCGGCAACAACGAGCTCGACTCCGACGCCAACGCGGGCAACGGGTATGCGTTCAATCAGAACGCCGCCGACCCGACCAAGGGTCAACTGCTGTCCCGCGGCGACTTCAAGGCGCTCGTCGCCCACTACCGCCTGCGCGGGGCCGACGGCATCCACCTCCTCGACGGCGGCGTCGTGGGGTACAGCCAGGCCCAGTTCGAGCAGGACGGCAAGGACGGCTGGCAGATCCCGCAGGTCAGCAGCATCTTCGCCGCCGCCGACGCAAAGATCGCCTCGCTCGACACGGTCATCAAGACCGGCGGGACGACGAAGGACTTCGAGACGGCCGGCGTCGTGTTCTCGGGCGTCTACTCGCTCACGCAGAACAAGCTGGCCCTGCTGCTCAGCAACCTGACCGAAGCCCCCACGAGCGTCGAATTCCCCGCCCGTATCGCAGGGAAGATCGTCGCCGGCTCCCACCAGGTGGGCGAGGGCGAACACCGCCTGCTCGAATTCACCGGCGTCGGCACCCAGTGGGTCCTGAGCGCGAACACGCCCCTGTTCACGTCCGCCGCTGACACCAACCGTAACGGCATCGGCGTCCCCGAGCCCGTCGCCCTCGGCAGCCTCTCTCTGGTCGCGATGGGCGCACTCTTCCGCCGCTCGCGCCGGGCCTGAGACGACTCGTTCTAGAATCTCATCACGCAAACTCACCGGCCGCGAGCACCGCTCGCGGCCGGTGCTCTTTTGTCCTCGTACCTGAGAAGGGTTGACCGGCAAGCGCGAAGCGAAAGCGCTCCGATGCCTTGCAATCACTTCGCCGACGCCGGCCGCGCGGCGATCAGGCCGTGCGCCTTGGCCACGCCGTGCATGTAGTCCGGCACCGGGTACTTCTCGGCCGCGATCGCCATGTGCTCCTTCGCCTTCGCCGTCTCGCCGAGGGCGTCGTGGTACAGGCCGATGTAGAGGTGCGCGTAGAAAAGCCGGCGGCCGAGCGCCTTTTCATCGAGCCCCTTATCCGCGGTGGCGGTGGCGATCACGTCGTCCGGCGTGGCCTTGCCGGCGAAGAGGTCCAGCACCTTCATCATGGGGATGCGGTCGTCGCCGCGAGACGGGATGAGCACCTTCTTCGCGTCGGCCGGCGTCTTCCACCGCGCGACGCACGCGAAGTGCCAGGCGGAATTCTCGACGTCGTCCGGGTTGACCGTGCGGTGCTGCTCGAACTGCCTGGCCCCGTCCTCGAACCGCCCGGCGTAGTAGAGCGCGATCCCGCGCTGCCACAGTTGCGGCACATCGTCCGGCCGGGCCTTCGCGTAGGCGTCGAAGTCGGCGCAGCTCCTGTCGGCCCGGCCGAGCATGAAGTGGGCGACGCCGCGGGCGAACTGAGCCTGCGCTCGCGCCGGATCAACCGCCAGCAGCGCATCTGCGTCGGTCACCACGCCGGCCCAGTCTTTGGCCGCCTGGCGCAGGCGGACGCGGATCGCCAGTGCCCGTGCGTCCTTCGGCGCGACCGACACGGCGCGGTCCGCGAGTTTCAGCGCCTCATCGAGCCGCTCGGCGGCCGCGGCCTCCGCGGCACCGGCGAGGAGCCCGTCGAGGTCCTTCGCCTCGTCGGCGGCACGCGCGGGGAGTGAGATCAGGACGATCGCGACGATCGATAGGAGGCGGGAGGTCATGCGGCGTAGCGTACCGCGCTGTCCCACGACATCGGAATATCGAGCTACTTGATGCCGCCCGCAATCACACCGCCGCCCGGCGCCGGAGGTTCTGGAAGAACGGCCCGCGCCGCCGCTCGGTGCACTCGGCCGAGTACAGCCGCTCGGTCAGCCAGTACATGCCTTCGCGCAGCTCGGCAACGCTCATCCCGCGCGGCTCGTAGTTCACGTCGAACAGCGTGCACAACTCCCAGCGCCCGGGCTCGAGGATGCGCCCCTCTTTGAGCAGCCGCGCGTACAGCGGCGTGCCGGGGAACGCGGTCAGCACGGTGATCTGCACGTCGTACAAATGGTGTTCGATCGAGAAGTCGAGCACGTCCTCGAACACCTTGGGCGTGTGCCCGTCGAGGCCGAGGATGAAGCAGCCGTTCACCGTCACGCCGGCGCGCTGGATCCGCTCGACGCGCTCGGCGTACTTGTCCGCCCATTTCGCCTTGGCGTCGGCGTGCATCTCAATCCCCTTGAGCGCGCCCTGCGTCGGGCTCTCTAGGCCGATCAGCACCTGCCGGCAGCCGGCCTCGTGCATCAGGTCGAGCAGTTCCGGGTCGTCGGCGACTGTGACGTCGGTCTCCGTGAACCACTTCAGCCGCAGCGGGATCAATTGCCGGCAGAGTTCCTTCCCCCACGCCTTGTCGACGAACGTGTTGTCGTCGGCGAACTCGATGAACGGCCGCTCGCGCACTTCCATGATCGCGCGGATGTCGCGGATTACGTCGGTGACCGGCCGCTTGCGGTACTTTTCCGCGAGCATCACCGTCGACGCACAGAAGTCGCACCGCCACGGGCACCCGCGCGACGACTGCACCGTGAACCGGTTGTACGGCCGGTCGCCCAGCAGGTCGTACCGCGGCACGGGCAGCCGGGCGACGTCGATCGGCGGAAACTCGCGCGACCGGAACAGCCGCCCCGGCTCATCCATCGTCCTTCCGCCTTCGTCCTTCGCCGCCGCGTCGACGATCGCCGGCCAGACGTTCTCCCCCTCGCCGACGATCACGTAGTCCGCGTGCCTCGCCGCCTCGTCCGGCAAGACCGATACGTGCAGCCCGCCCATCGCGACCTTCACGCCCGCCGCGCGCAACCGCCCGGCGATCGCGTACGCCTCGAACACCTGCGCGCTGAACGTCGAGATCGCCACCAGGTCACACGTGTACACCTCGGCCGGCTCCGCCCCGTCGCGCTCCGCCTCGTAGTACGCCAGGTCGTGACCCGCCGGCGTGACGGCCGCCAGGTACAGCAGGCCGAGGCTCGGGAGCTGCGCGATCGTCTTGCTCCGTTCGACGAACCCGGGCAGCGTCAGCCCGAGCTCGAGGAGCTTGGCGTCGTGGGCGCGGATGCCGCTCATGGCGAGAAAGCCGATCTTCATGGCACACTTCCTTCGGTTGTCAGCCGGGACGCGCCGCGCGTCGCCGCTCGCCGGGCGACCTCGCGCTCGGCGCGTTCGGCGTCGTCGGCGAGCTGCCGCTCGATCCACGCGATCGTGTCCGCGTGCCGGTCCGCCAGGTTCACCGCCGGCGCCAGACGCGCGATGACGGCCCGCGCGCGGGCCCATAGCGCGGCGTCGACCTCGTGATAACGGGCGTACGGCGACAGGAACCGCCGCTCGAACTTGTCGACGTAAACGTCGCGTACCCACCCGGCGTGGTCGCGGGCGACGACGCGCTCGAGCACGTCGAGCAGCGGCGGGCGCTCGCCGACCGACCACCCGACCAGCGGCGGCGGGTCCCACTGGGGCGGGAACTCGTCGCGCCGGTGGGCGGACATGCGGGCCAGCGCGTCGTCGAGCCGCCCCGCCGCCAGCAGCGCCTCGGCGTCGTACCGCAGGCGCTGCTCGCGTTGGGTGACCGGCAGGGCGATCAGGAACGGAACGGCGCAAGCCGCCGCGAACACCCAGGCCACGCGCGACGCGCGCGGGGCCGATTCACCCGACGCCGGCAGCGGCGCCCACCGGCCTGCGCGGGCCAACAGCGACAGCACCCCGCCGGCGACGCACACGACCACCGCCGGGACGGCCACGAGCTGGGCGAGGAAGACGACCCCGGCGACGGCCGATTCGCCGACCGTCTGCCGGATCCCGCCCATGAGCTGGAACAGCGGCACGGGCACCGTGTGAAGCAGCACGGCCGCCACGATCGACGCCGGGAACGTCACGCGCAGCAGCGCCGTAACGGGCCGGACGTTCGTCAGCACGCGGATCACCCGCGCGGCGAGCGCGACGCGCCAGAGCGAGACGATCGCGAGGGTCCAAAGGTTCAAGCGAATGGCCTCCCCGGGCGGGGTCAGGCGCTCCCACGGGATGCCGTACAGCACCGCCATCGGCGACATCAGCCAGACGACCCCGAGGAACCGGCGATACCCGGCCCAGAACGGCGGGGCGTCGGCCGTCCGGACCCGGGCGAGTGCGTACAGCACGAGGGCGACCGCGGCCGACGCCGCGGCCGGCACCAGCAGCCACCACGGGTCGCGCGAGAGGTCGGCCGCGTCGTAATCGCGCGCCAATCCGGCGACCAGCACGAGCGCGAACCCCAGCCGGAGGGTCGCGGGCGAGCGGTACGCGGCCAGGATCGCCTCGCGCCGGCCGACGAGTACGCCGAGCACGGCCCGAAGGGTTAACGGTTCGCTCGCCGTCGCGGGCGACGCGTCGGCGGGAGAGATGAGGGTGGCGGACGTCGTCATGGCGCCCCTCCCCATAACGTCAGCCCCACCGCCCCGACAAGCGACCCGACCGGGATGAAGAACAAGTGTCGGAACGCCATCCGCCAGCCGCTCAGGAAGCAGACGACGGGCATCGAGACGCCGCCGATGATCCAGAGGGCGTTTGCGTAGGGCGTGACGGCCGCGCCGGGCGCGGGCCAGGGAGAGAGAGCGTAGACGACGTTCATCATGCCCAGCGCGGCACAGGCGATGTGGCCGAGGCGGACGATCCGCCGGCGGAAGGATGCGTACCCGCCCCAGAACTCTTCGCGGTGAAAGAAGAGCCCGACCGCGGCGCCGGTGGCGAACGCGGTGAGGACCAGGGCCCAGCCCGCGTACCAGTTGTGGACGTGTGTGACGGGCATCTCGCAATACGATAGTGCATACTAACTATTGGCGTCAAGTCCATTCCGCCGGGATGGGGCTGGCGAGGCTCAGTTCGCGCCGCGAGGGACCTCGCGCGCGTCCTGAAAACGGCTCGGACGGAGCCTCGCCCTCCCGCAAGTGGTCGCTGGCACGCCCCTCGCATTGTTTCTCCGCGATGGCCGTGACTGCACTGAGATCGAAGAGCTCGCCGAAATCGCGCAAGGGCGGTTTACCCGCGTCCTGGCGGGCCGAAGGCGAGAAGCCGCTTCCGACGAACGTGCCCGCCGACCCCAAGGCGGCCGCGTCCGCCGCGGCACTTCGGTACGTGTCCGACGAATCGCCCGGGATCCGCCGGCGGAAGACGGGGACCGGGTTCACGTATCTCGATGCGAAGGGGAAGCCCGTCCGAGACGAGCCGACGCTCTGGCGAATCAAATCGCTGGTCATCCCCCCTGCCTGGACGGAGGTCTGGGTTTGTTCGTCGGCCGACGGTCACCTGCAGGCGACCGGGTACGACGCGCGCGGGCGCAAGCAGTACCGCTATCACCCGCGGTTTCGGCAGGCGCGTGAGCAGACCAAGTACAACCGCCTGCTCGCGTTCGGCAAGGCACTTCCCGAGATCCGGAAGCGCGTCGCGCGGGACCTGAAACGCCCCGGCCTGCCGCGCGAGAAGGTGCTCGCCGCGGTCGTCAGGCTGCTCGAGACGACGCTGATCCGCGTCGGCAACGACGAGTACGCCAAGTCCAACAAGTCCTTCGGCCTGACCACGCTGCGCGACCACCACGCGCGAGTCCGCGGGCACGGCGTCAAGTTCGAGTTCACCGGCAAGTCGGGCGTCGACCACGACATCGATTTGGCCGACCCGCGTTTGGCGAAGGTCGTCAAGGCGTGCCAGGACCTGCCGGGCCAGGAGCTGTTCCAGTACGTCGACGACGACGGCAAGGTGTGCGACGTCGGGTCGGCAGACGTGAACGCCTACATCCGCGAAATCGCCGGCGACGAGTTCACCGCCAAGGATTTCCGCACGTGGGCGGGCACCGTGCTGGCCGCGATCGCACTACAAGAGCTGGCGCACTTCGACAGCCAGGCGCAGGCGAAGAAGAACATCGTCAAGGCCGTCGAATCGGTCGCCGAGAAGCTCGGGAACACGAAGGCCGTCTGCCGGAAGTGCTACATCCACCCGACGGTGCTCGACTCGTACGTCGACGGGACGCTGGCGCAGACGCTCCGGCAGAAGACCGAGGTCAAGCTCGCGCGGGGCGCCGGCGGCCTGAAGCCGGAGGAAGCGATGATCCTCAAGCTTCTCCAAAAGCGCCTGGCCGGCGCCGCCCGACGCCCGACGAGAGTCCGTGTTCGCAACTGACCACCCAATACCGAGGAGTTTTTCCCATGTCCCACGACGCCGACATCCACAAGCTCGCCGAGCTGATCAAGGGCATCAACATCGCGATGCTCACGACCGTGGGCGACAACGGCGCGTTGCACAGCCGCCCGATGGCGACGCAGCAGGCGGAGTTCGACGGCGTTCTGTGGTTCTTCACCGAGGCCGAGTCGGGCAAGGTGCACGAGGTTCAACAGGACAAGCACGTGAACCTCTCGTACGCCGACCCGTCCGGGAACCGGTTCGTTTCCGTGAGCGGGCTGGCGCAGCTCGTGCGCGACCGGGCCAAGGCGGAGGAACTGTGGTCGCCGATCCATAAGGCGTGGTTCCCGAAGGGCCTGGACGACCCGAACCTGGCGCTGCTGCGCGTGCAGGTGACGCAGGCCGAGTATTGGGACGGCCCGTCGTCGACGCTCGTCAAGCTGTACGGGTTCGCCAAGGCGATGGTGACGGGGAAGAAGTATGGCGAGGAGGGCGTGGACCACGCGAAGGTGGATTTGAGGAGCGGGATGCCCAGCGCTTAGTAGCGTGATACAGGTCGTTCGCGAGGGGTTCGAGGGATCTGATCGGGAACGGATTGACCAACCGATTCTCCCGGCAGCATCCCACTGTCATCCCGAGGAACGAGGGATCTGTCCTCGAAATGGAGTGGCCGGTCGCTTCGCGAGTCGAGTTTCGAGGCGGCATTGCGATTGTCGAATGGGCCCCGGTCTGCCGGCCAGATCCCTCGTTCCTCGGGATGACAGCATCGACATCCGCGGCGTAGAAAAACTCCGATCGTCGTTAGGCATGACGCCCCAGGAATCGAAAGAGCCCGCCCGGACTCGGGCGGGCTCTTCGCGTTGTACGCTTCGGCCCCTCACTCCACCGGCAGCACTTCGGCGAGTTTGTTCACCTCGTACACGCCCGCCGCGCGCTCGCGCAAGCCTGTCAGGCGCAAATCGCGGCCGCCGCGCAAAAGTGACCGGCGGAGGAGGATCAGTTCGGCAAACGCCGACGTCTCCGCGTCCTCGGCCTCGTGGAGGTCGATCACGATGCGCTTGGCCGCGTCCTTACGGAGGACCTGCTCACGCACCCGGGCGGCGACGCGGTGTGTGAAGTGGATCGCGCCCGGGGCGATGCGCTCTTGGGCGAAGCGGACCTTGGCAGTGGGGTGCAGGACAAACATCGGTAACGTCTCACTCGGTGGCGGTAGGTCGCGGTTCCAACTCAGTCTCGATCGGCCGTTGCCACACTATGGACCGCCGCCGGGCTGGTGCCAACTCGCCATTAGTCAAGCAAACGGGGAGCCTTCTACCCTCGGGAACGCGGAATTCGCTTCCGTTTATTCCGCCCGCGCCATGACCCGAAGGGGGCATTGCGCGTAACGTCTGCGCCGACATGCACGTAGAGGTTCGGCGGCACATCGCCGACCGTCCCATAAGGGAAAGCCGTCGCTTCGCATGGCATTGCGAAAGCCCGCAACCGTTCCCGGCCGTGTGACATCCATCCAGTCCCTCACGCGTCGCTTGCGACGACATCGGCGTCCGCTAATCTCTGGCGATGCCCGACGCCGTCGCCGAGATTGCCCCCCCTGCCGCGCCCGCCCAAACCGCACGGGCCGCGCGCGAACCCGTCTTCGCGTTCCTCGCGTTCACTTCGGGCTCGTTCGAAGGGGCGATCATCCGCGACATGCGGCTGGCCAACGACCTGCACCGGCGCGGCTTCAAGGTGCACGTTTACTGGATGATGGAGCGCAACCCGGAGCTGGTCGACAAGGGCATCCCGCAGACGTGGCTCGTGCGCGGGCTGCGGTACCAGTTCAAGAAGCCCAGTGGGTTCATGGACTGGCTCGGCCGCGGGCTGGCGATCGTCCCCGCCCAGCGCCGGCGACTGTTCATCAATCAGCACCCGGAGTGGATCTCGAAGCTGGCGGGTAATCTGATGCGGGTCATCTGCGACCGCGGGCGGTCGGACCCGGGCCTGCTCAGGCGGCTGGAGAAGCACCTGATCGCGGACGGCGTGACGCACGTCCTGCCCACGTTCGCGTGGACGTGCCCGATCGTCCAGCGGGTGAAGGAGCGGGGGCGCGCGCAGTTCGACTATCTGCCCACGTTCCAGGGCGAGGAGATCTTCGCCCATTACGCGATGCGCATCGGCCGGATCGACGACTATCACGCGGCGCTGCAAGAGACGGTCGCCGGCAGCCCGTGGCCGGCGGTCGCCGTCAGCCGCGACTACATCGGCCGGCTGCACGACGAGATGGGGATCGACCCGA
>DASPKW010000133.1:0-2318 GCA_035627895.1 Tepidisphaeraceae bacterium
GGTCGGCACCCAGTACCCGATCACGTCGATCCCGTGCTTCTTGAACAGCCGGCCCGTGTGGTCGCGGAACCGGGCGTGCATCGCCTCGAACTTGCCCTCGTTGGCGATGTAGGTGCGGACCTCGAAGTACCGCCCTTTGGCGTCGGCGACCGCCGCGGTGGATTTCTCCGCCGCCGCCGCCGAGAGCCCGCACACCAACACCGCCACCGCACCGACCCACGCGAGATAGGACATCTGATTGGTTCCTGGGTAAGAGTTGCGGCCGATCGTACCCGATGCCCCTCCGCACTTGCGAGCCCCCGCCGCGGTCGCCCGCGCGATATGATGCCGCCGGTGATCCGACGCACGGCCCGCGTCTTCATCTCGGCGCTGACGGTGCTCTCGTTCCTGCTCTGCGCGACCACGCTCGCGCTCTGGGTGCGGAGTTACTACCGCCTCGACGCGTGGCACGCCGCGATGCCCGAGTCGCCGGGCGGGTGGCAGTGGGGCGTGCGCTCGGGCAAGGGCGGCGTGTCCGTCCACGCGATGTTCTTCGACGACCGGACGTACGGGGCGAGTTGGCGGACGCTGACCGCCGCGCCGGCGGGGTGGTCGCACGACGCCGCGACGGCGGTCGGACCACGCCACCCGAGCGCGGGGGAGGCCGGGGTGCGCGCGTACTTCGAACTCTGGGGGCTCGGCTGGTTCCGCTCTGACGGCGGCACGTGGTCGCCCCCGCCCGCCCCGCCGACGGCCGTCGCGACCACGGGCCCGAGCTCCACGTCGCTGACCCTCACCGGCGGCGGCCTGCTGTTCATCACGTTCCCGACGTGGTCCGTCGTGGCCCCGCATTGGCTGCTCGCCGGCGTGTTCGCGATCCTGCCCGCCGGCCGCGCGATCGCCTGGCGGCGCCGGCGGAACCGGCGCGCCCCGGGGCACTGCCGGCATTGCGGGTACGACCTGCGCGCCACGCCCGAGCGGTGTCCGGAGTGCGGGCGGGAGCCGCCGCGGTAATGGATCGTGCGTGCGTGCGTGCGTGCCGCTGGCCCGTCGATCCGGGGCGTCGCCTCGGGCTCCGCTCCCGGCGTGACGGCGCTCCAGCGGGCTCGGTTGTTTAGCGCGCGATCCGCTCGCGCACGGCGGGCCATGCGGCCGGGGCCGCGCCGCGGATCGACATCGCCAGCGCGTTGTGGTCGGCCGGCACGAGCACGACGTCGGTCACGCCCGCCAGGCGGCCGCTTTCGAGGGTGACGACGCCGTCCCCGTCGCCCGACTTATGACGGTAATGCGTCTCCACCTTCGCGAGCCCGGACCGCGCGTTGCGCACGCCCCAGACCGATTCCGACAGGCACGCCCCGATCGACGCCGTCGCGTTGGCGGTCATCCGGCTGCACGCGTGCTGGGTGCCCAAGACGATGGTGTACCGCACGCCGTCACGCCGCGGGCGGGCGTTCAGGTCGGTTAGGAACTTCGACCCGGGCTTGACGTCGTCGGCGGCCTGGCCCGTGCCGTCCGTGAACATCCAGACCGGGCTCCAGTTCTTGTTGTCGCGCCAGAGTTTGTAGTGCTCGTGCCACTCGAGCGCGAACCGTCCGCGCACCCAGCACGACCCGGCGTTGGGCGGCGCGATGGCAACGAACCGGTCGATTTCGCCGGCGTAGCGGTCGCCCTCGATGTACGCACGCGCGACCAGGGAGCCCATCGAGTGGCCGATGACGTTGACGCGCAGCCCCGGGTGCGACTTGCGTAGCGCCGTCAGATCGTCAGCGAGCATCGCCGCACTGGCGGCCACCGCGCCGTCGTTGGGGTATGAGAAGAACGCGACCTGCTGCCCCTCGGTCTTGAGCAGGCCTGCCATGGCGAACCACAGGCCGTTGTCGGAGTCGAGGCCGTGGATCAGCACGGTCAGCAGGCGCGTGGTGTCGAGCGTCCTGACGTCGCCGTCGTATTTGATGCCCCACGTCTTCCGCTGATCGACCTTGGCCTTCTCGACCTTTTTAGTGCAGTAGCCGGTGACGCCGTTGTAGCAGTAGGACACGCCGGACTTGATCCGCTGCCAGTTCTTGGCAGGCGAGACGACGTCGCGCCATCCCGCCTCCGCGACCGGGGCGACCGCGGCCAGCGCGAGGAGCCACGCCACGAGCAGGCCGCCGCGCCGAACGTAACAGCTTCGACCCGATCGCGCCATGAGGCTACTCCGGTAAAACGACTGCCGGATCATAGGACACCGTTCACACGCGGGCGCTAGTCACGTTTAGCCGCCACCCGTAGCGCCGCCCGAAGCGGAGCGCGATTCGCGCGATCGACGCGGGTCACGGGTATCGCCCTGCGGGCGGTAC
>DASPKW010000134.1:0-22864 GCA_035627895.1 Tepidisphaeraceae bacterium
GCGGTGACGATGTTGCCGAAGATCGCCAGGACGGCGATCCCGCGCTCCTTGACGAGCCCGCCCCAGCGGGCGTGGAGGACCAGCGCGTTGGCGAGGACGATCAGGACGGCGCCGTTCTCCTTCGGGTCCCAGCCCCAGAACCGGCCCCACGACTGGTCGGCCCAGATCCCGCCGAGGATCGTGCCGACGAACGACATGACGATCGCGAAGCAGGTGATCCCGTAGATCATCCGGCCGAGCGTCTTGAGGTTGACCGTCATCCCGATCGCGGCGCCGGGGATGCTCGTCATGGCCGCGGCCGCGACGCCGACGAGCGCGTTGCCTTCGCCCTTGGTGAAGATGCCGCGGACGATGTAGATGATGCCCAGCACGCCCGCGAGGAACGTCGCCGCGTACCCCAGGGTGATCGTGACGACGTGCGTCGCGAGCCAGACGTTGGTGTCTAGGACGGCCACGAGCACGGCCATCGTGTCGCCGCTCAGCGAGAGCTGGCTGGCGATCATCAGCGAGGGGAACGCGACCAGGGCGGCGGCGACGGAGCCGACGCCGTTGCGGAACAGCAGCTCGAGGATGACGCCGAACACGGCGGCGCCGAACCCGATGAACATCGCGCTGGACGCGAGGTTGGTGACCGGCGGGCGGCCGCTGATGTAGATCCGGCCGATCAGCGCGAACGCGTGGACCAGCACGGTCAGGCTCAGCACCCAGAACGCCGACCGCAGGAACACGCGCGCCCCGTTCGGGAACGGCGCGAGCATCCACCCGACCAGCGCGAGCACAAGGACGATCACGTAGAACACGGTCGACAGGACGAACGGACTGAACCGGTTGAACCACGTCTCGAACGCGGACTTGGACGGGCTGGCGTCGTGCGCGCCGGGCGGGTCGCTCGGGCGGACGGCCTTCTCGTAGTCGGCGACGGCGGTCGCGAACTGCTGGGCGTTACCGGTCTTGTGGGCCCTCAGCAGGCGGACGAAGGCGTCGGCGGCCGGGGGGATCTGCCGGGTGATCTCCGTCACCTTCCCGGCCTCGCCGATCCGCCGGTACATGTCGATCTTGCCGGCCAGGTCGTTGACGGCCGCCTGGAGCGCGGTCTGGTTCTGCCCGCCGCCGTGCATGGCGTCGTTGAGCAGGGTCGCCATCGCGCCCGGCTTGGTGCGCAGGATCTGGTTCATCGAGTACCAGGCCTGTTTGGGGTCCAGGCCTAGCGCCGTCGCCAGCTCCTGGCTGCTGATGTTGAAGATCTCGTCGTCGTTGACAGCGGCGGGGTAGAGGATGGCCTCGGTCACCCACCGGCCGGGCGTCTCGCGCGGGCGGAACCGGCCTTCGGGGGTGGTCGCCAGGCGGCCGAGCACTTCCAGGCCGAACTCGGACAGCTTTTCCGACTGGTCGCCCTGTCGGAGCTCGATGTTGCCGAACGACTGCCACTCGCCGGGGCGCTTGGCGTCGGTCGTCTGGCTCGGGGGGATGACGAACCACGTGTCGAGCATGGCCAGCCGGTTCCACAGGCTCAGGCGGCCGGACAGCTCTTCGATCGCCCGCTGGTGGCGGCTCAGATTGCCGCCCTGCTCCTTGAGCTTGCGGACCTTCTCCATCTCGGGCACGAGCTTGTGCCAGTTCGGACCCAAATCGTTGATCGAGAAGAACTTCTCGTTCCGCGGCAGGGCCATCATGTTCTTGATGTCCAGGTCGTCGATCTCGAGCGTCTTGTAGTCGCGGGCGACCGCCTTGCCGGAGACCAAGTCGAGCAGCCAGGGGACCGGGGCGACCGACGTCTCCTTGCGGTTGCCGTCGGGGCCGGTGGTGATGTGGAGCGCGCTTTCGCGGCCGCGGAGGACCTTGAGCGCGTTGCGGGCGAGCGTGTCGATCGGCTGGACGCGGCCGTCGAACGACAGCGGGGCCTTGGAGAGCGCGTCGTACGCCGGCGACCCGGCGACCGGCTTGGGCCGGGCGTGCGCGACGACGTACACGACGCACAAGAGCAGGAAGGCGAGCGGGACGAGGAACTTGGCGGACAGGAAGCGCGACTCGGGTTTCATCTCGATGCGCCGGGTGCCGGACTGCGCCGTCCGCGCGTCGACGGTCGCCGCTTGCGGCTTCGCCCCCTTATTTCCCGCACGGGCCCGCGCCGCCGCCACGATCGCGGCGTCGCGCGCGGCCTTGTTGGCGTCGTGCGCCTCGCGCGTCCAGACGTGCCAGACGATCAGGCCGATCAGGAACGCGACCAGCACCGACGACACCGCGAGGATGCCGCCGTACCCGAAGCCGAGGTACGCGACGTACCCGAGCCCGAACAGCCCGAGCACCGCGAGGTGACCGCCGAGCACCTCGCGCTTGGTCAACCCGCGCCGCAACAGGAACGCCGCGAGCCCCATCGTGAAGTGGTCGATCAGCCCGAACCCGGCGATCACGATCGCCATGTACGGCAGCAGGTACCCCGGGTTGTAGACGATCTGCAGGACGGTCGTCTTCTCGGTCTGGTTGTCGAAGCCCTGTTGGAAGAACGTCTCGCCGCGGTAGCGGAGCGGGTTGTTCATCCAGATGCGGACGTCGCGCCGCTCGTTGTGCACGGGGTCCGTCAGGACGACCTGGCTGGAGAAGTTGCGGGCCGTGCTCGTGCCCGTGTAGCGGTCGAACGTGAAGTCCTTGAGCTCGACCGTGTACGGCTTGTACAGCCGCTTGAACCGCAAACTGACCTCGTACACCTTCTCGACGGGCTTCCCGTCCGGCCCCGGCTCGGTCACGCGGACGCCCTGCGCGGGCATGCTCGCGCGGAGCAGCAACCGCTGCGGTGGGTTCCCGGCCTTGGAGACCGTGACGAACGCGCCGGGCAGGTCCATGTCGTCGTTGCGGACGCCGCCGATCACCGGCCGGGGCTCGAGCGTGAACTCACCGGAGCGGTCGGTCAGCGACGGCCGGCCCGGATGCCGGGCCGCGTCGACGAACTTGGAGTTGCGGAAGTAGTCGTGGACCGTCACGTCCAGCGGCACGCCCGGGCGGCTGATCTTCTGTTCCTTCCCGCCCTCGGACTTCAGCAGCAGGCTGCGGTCGATCACGGCGTGCGTGTCCGGCTCGCCGGCCGGCCCGCGCTCGACGATCGCGAGTTCGACCGTGCGGATGTCTTCGGAGTAGTTGGCGGACGACCCCTCGTCGATCCGCATCTGGCTCTCGACCTGCATCTTCGACGAGACGCCCTCGCCGAGCAGGAGGAGGATCAGGCCGAGGTGGATGGTGATGACGCCGGCGCGCTTGCCGTGGATCCAGGCGATCAGGAGGAGGAAGACGACGCCGCCCACGATGCCGGCCGCCATCCACTGGGGCTGGGGGTGGGTCGTCCACCAGAACAGCCCGCCGACCATCATGCCCAGCGGCGGGAGGAGCAGCCAGTCGCGGCGCTCGAACTGAAACCGCAGGATGTGGGCGCAGAGCAGGTTGACCAGGAGCGAGATGCCCAGCGTGTAGCCGCCGATGAACGGGAAGCCGAACCACCACGGCAGCCCCGCCTTGCCGGGCTCGGGCCGCGGGAGCAGCGTGCCGATCTCGATCCAGCAGAACCACGAGTGGAAGTACTTCTTCTGGACTTCCCAGATGCCGGTGTCGACCTGCGCCCACGTGCCGGCGTAGATCAGCACCATGGCCGCGCTGAGCAGCACGACGGTCAGCGTGAGGGAGGCGAACGGGGCGAGGATCTTCTTGAGCATCGGCGCGATGGGGGGTTCGGGGGAAAGTCGAGGTGCGCGGACCACGCGCCCGCGCCGACTCGTGTGGGAGTCGGATCGCCGCGGCACGCGGCGGGGTTCCGGTCGTCACAGGACCCGTTCAGATCCCGCGCGACCATTACAAACCGGAATCACTTCTCAACCCGGAAGCGGTCGTGTGGGTCTATCCAACATACGCCCGCGGTGCGAGTGGGGTTGTCGCAGATCGCGGTGTGCGACAAAACGCGCTGGGGCCGCGCGGCGGGGTTGAGGGCGCTCGGAATTCGCGGAGGGGCGGACCCGCTAACCCGCAAGCGGGGACTGCGCACGAAATCGCGTTAGTCCTCGAGCTTCAACGACTTGACGAACGCGTCGAAGTCGCCGGCCGACTTGCCGACCAGCTCGTGGGGGCCCAAGAAGCGGAAGAAGAACGTGCTCTTGGCGTCCGGAAGCTTCGTGACGGCCACGAGTTGCCGCTTGCGGTCGGCACCGGCGGGACCTTCGAAATCGAGCACGTCGACCGGCCCTTGGGCGATCTTCAGTTCGCGGGCGGGGTGGGCGTCGGCGTTTTCGGTGGGCGGCAGGCCGACCTGCCCGCGCCAACGGTTGAGGTTGCTCAGCTTGTCGCCGAACGCTCCGGCGCCAAGGCGCGAGACGATGATCTGGGCGGTCGCGCCGTCCTTAGTGACGTTGATCGTCGCGGCCCGCATGGGGCGGGGGGTGGCGTCGACCTGCCAACCGGCCGGGAGCGTGTAGGCGGCGATGCCGGGAATCTTCACGGCGTCGGCGGCCGGGGCCTTGGGCGCATCGGGCTTCGGGGCCTCGACCTTGGGGGCTTCGACCTTGGGCGGCTCGACCTTCGGGGCCTCGGCCTTGGGTTGCGGGGCGCCGGCGGGGCGGATCGTCTTCACCCACGCCTCGAAATTGGCGACCTGCGCGGCGACCTTGTCGGCGTCGCCCATCAGCTTGAAGAAGTAGACCTTGCCGGCCGCAGGGACGATCGCGGCGAGCATCCGCTTGCCGTTGGCGCCGGCGAGGTCGAGGGTCATGGCCTCGAGGTCGTTGACGTGGACGTGCTTGGAAACTTTGTCGAGCTCGGCCTCGGGGGACGGGGGCAGGCCGAGCTGGCCCTGCCAGCGATTGACGTTGGGGAGGACGGAGCCGGAGATGACGGCGCCGGGCCCGCGGACGATGGGCGAGACCGTGGCGGACAGCCCACCGGGCACGGCGTAGGTGGCGGCGGAGAAGGCGACGAGCGGGGCGTCGGTCCACTCCGATGGGGCGGTCCAGGCGAGCTCGGAAACGGCGTTGTCGAACTCGTGTTCGTCGGCGGCGGACTTGGGCGAGCCGCTGGCCGAGGCGAGGAGCGGCTGGGCCTTGGGTTCCTTGGGCGCCTTATAAACCTGCACGGGGTCCTGGCGTTCGCACCCGGCGGCGGTGACGAGCGACCCGGCGATCAAGGCGGCGACGGCGGAAAGGGGGGTGGTGGTTCGCACGACATCAGTTTAGCAGGGGAAGATCGGGAGGGCGAGGCTCCGTCCGAGCCGTTTGAAGATAGGTTGAACGCCGAGACACCGAGGACGCCGAGATCGGAAGAGAGAGTTGAGGATGTAAGTCACCCCTTCTCTTCTCTCCTCCTCCGAACTCGGCGTCCTCGACGTCTCGGCGTTCATTCTCGACCCGAGCGGCTGCCAACGAGGAATGGCGCGGGTCCGACCAGAGTGGTCGTGAACTTCTGGAGCCGCGCATCGGACGTGCGCCAACTGGACGCGGGGAGGCCGAGCTTTTCGGTGCAGAGGCGGTCGAGCAGTTGCGTTTTGGTCCAGCCGGTCTCGCGGGCGACCTGGGGGAGGAAGCAGCCGGTGCGGCCGAGGCAACTGAGGTAGATGCCCTCGGTCGGCGGGTCGAAGGCCTCGGGGTTGGGGGCGTCGGCGAGCGGCGAGATGATGCTCAGCTCGATCTCGAGGGTGGGGAGGTCGGCGGGGGTGACGGGGTTGTCGGGGAAGCGGGGGTCCTCGAGGACGGCCTCGGCCATGGCGCGGACGACCTGGCCGAGGGGCTGGGTGGCGTCGAGCCGGCCGATACAGCCGCGGAGGCGGTGGGTGTGCAAATCGTGGAGCGAGACGAAGCACCCGGCGGGCTGGGCGAGGACCGGATCGTCCGGCAGCGGCGCGAGGGGCGAGCCGGTCAGCGCCGCGCGGATCGCGTCGCGCGCGAGGTCGAGGAGGAGGGGGTGGTGGGTCGCGGGGAGGTCCATGGGCGGCGAGGGTGATTATAGCGCTGTAGACGGGAGGCGGGCAGGTACAATCGGCGGCGTGACGACGTGGATGACCATCGTGGCGGCGGCGGCAGAGTCGGGGCCCCGGCTCGTGAGCGGGCGCGTCGTGAGTTGGGCGACGTGGGCCGGACTGGCGCTGCTCATCGTGGTCGTGGCGACCGCGTTCGCGCGGTCGCGGGCACGCAAGCGGCAGTGGGAGCGGACGTACGGCGTGCGCGTGTGCGCGGGGTGCGGGGTGAGTCTGCCGACGACGGCGAAGTTCTGCGCGGCGTGCGGGGGAAAGGTGTGAAGAGATAGGGGATGCGGTGGTGGGGAGGTGGGGAGCGCCGCCGGCGGGGCCGCTTCAGCGGCCCTGGCGTCCGCGGTTTCCGATTGACGCGGTTCGGCGCCCGCGGATGATGGGGCGATGGTCGATTACGACGCGCAGCCGATGCTGGAGTATCACCGCCCGCCGGTGGTCGCGGAGGTCCGCCTGCGCGTGGGGCGGGCGCTGGCGCTGGGGTACGTAGGGGCGTGCGTGGTGGGGCTGGTCGTCATGGGGATCGTGATGGCGGCGCGGCTGTAACGCGGATGAATGACGAATGACGAAATTCGAATGACGAATCAATGACGAATGTTCAAATTCAAATGACGAAACCGGGAGCGGCAAACGTGCGCATGCTGCCGTTTCGACATTTGTCATTCAAGATATGTCATTGATTCGTCATTCGTCATTATCACCCCGTCACACCTTGATGACCGACATCCCGCGGAGGATCGACTCGATCGACCCCTTGATCAGGTTCTGCTCGATGGGCTGGAGGTTGAGGGTGATCATGGCGTAGCCGATGCCGGTCATGATCAGCTGCCAGGCGAGGCCCTTGGGGTCGAGCTGGGGGCGGAAGACGCCCATGGCCTGGCCGCGCTCGATGATGCGGGTGAAGAAGTCCTCGTACTGGGCGTAGTGCTCCTTCATGACGGCGAGCACCTTCTTATCGCGACTGGTCGCGAGCGCGCCGTGGAGCACGTGGTAGGCGTCGGCGAGCTGCTTGATGTGGCCGGGGACGGCCTCGGCGATCCGGCGGATCTGCTGGGCGGGGTCGGTCTCGCCGTCGATGATCTCGCGCCACGACGCCATGGTCTGCTCGGAGACCGAGCGGACGATGGCGACGAACATCTCCTGCTTGGTTTCGAAGTGGCGGTAGAGGATCGGCTCGGTGACGCCGGCGGCCTCGGCGATCTTGAACGTGGTGGTGGCCTCGTACCCGAACTTGGCGAAGAGCTTGGTGGCGACCTCGATGAGCTGCTCGCGTCGCTGGGGGGCCTTGAGGCGTCGCATGTGAGTGGTGGTGTATCGCTGGGGGGCGGGGGATGCAAGTGGGGGATAACTAACGGGGCGGGGCGGGGGGAAACGAAAAGACGAAAAGACGTAAGGGGGCGGGGGCAATGACGAATGACCAAATTCCAATGACGAATCAATGACGAAGGTCGAATGACCAATGGCGAAACGGGCGGCCGCGCGACGGACGTTCGGACGGGGGCGCGGGCCGGCCGGCCGATAAGAGGGCCCCGGGCGACGCCGTCCGGCCGGGGGCGTCGTTCCCCGCCGGTCGATGGCCGGGGGCCGCCACGTCGCTCGGGCGGCCCGACGAAGTCGTTTGGCGCCGCCCCCAAGTCGTTCGGCGCCGACCCGAAGTCGTTCGGCGCCGCCCCCGCGTCGCTTGGCGCCGCCCCCGAGTCGTTCGGCGCCGCCCCCAAGTCGTTCGGCGCCGACCCCAAGGCGTTCGGCGCCGACCCCAAATCATTTGGCATCGACCCCGAGTCGTTTGGCGTCGACCCCAAATGACTTCGCGCGGCCGCCGGACGACCGGGGGCGCGAGTGGCCCGATTACCCCGGCGGCCGCGACCCGCGGGGCGGCGCCGTCGGCCGCGCCGGACCACGCCGTCGCGCGGGGCGACGATCGGCCGCAGGCCGGCGCGACCGGGTCGTCACTCGCGGCGGAGCGCCCAGGTCTTCCCGTCGCTTCCCCGGCCCACCAGGTGTCCGGACTCGTTGGGCTTGAGACGGACCGTGCTCTTGGGGAAGGTCGCGACCACGCTTTCGCCCTCGCCGAGCACCCACGTGCCGCCCGCCGGCGTATCGTCGGCCGCCCCGGCGACCGCGACGGCGACGGTCCCGTCGGGGGCGAACGTGAACCGCGTGCCGGTGCTGACCTTCGTCCAGGTGCCGACGGGGGAGAAGGCAGGTTTGGCCCGATCCGCCGGCGCGTCCGGAGGAGTCGTGGGCGCCAGCGGGTCTGCGGCTTCGGGCCGCAGCACCCAGACGGAGCCGCCCGGGCTGAGCTTGCCGACGAGAAGTCCCTTGTCGTCGGGGCGGAGCCGGCAGGTGTCGCCGCGTTCGAAACTGATAACGATTCCCTTGCCGTCGTCGGCGGCCTTCCAGCGGCCCTGCCGGAACTCGGGGTTCTTGACCGACGGAATGGTCACCGAGCCGTCGGCGTGGACGTTGATGGGGACGCCGGTGTCGACTTTGATCCAGGTGCCGACCGGTGAGGTGGTCGTGGGTTTGGAGGTCGTGCCGGCCGCGCCGGACGGGGTGGGTGACGGTCGCGTCGCTGTCGTTACGCCGGCCGGCGCGGCGCTGACGACCACCTGCGGCCCGACCGGCGTCATGTGCAGCTCGCGGGCGGCGATGTCGAGGCGGACGGTGAAGTTGCGGAGGAACGTGCCGCCGAGCAAATTCGAGCCCTTGACGCTCGCGGGCATGATGGCGCATTTGACGTCGCTGACCGTGTACGGGCCGACGCGGACGGTGGCGATCGTGGCCTGGCGGGCCTCGACGCGCTTGCCGTCGGCGACGACGAGGGTCAGCGGGGCGACGCCCGGGTCGGGCCGCAGGCCCATGTCCTTGGCGACGTCGGCGGTGACGGTCACGAGCGACGCGCCCGAGTCGACGGTCATCAGGATGCTCGTCTTGCCGTTGAGCGTGACCAGCGCGTGGGGCGTGCCGCCCTCGAAGGTCAGCCTGATCGCGCGGGCGGCGACGACGTCACGGGCCTGCAGCGCGGCCGCGAGCTCGGCCGTGAACTGCCCGGACGGGCCGAGCGCGACCTTCGCGCCGCCCCTGGCGTTGATCGCGGCGAGCGCGGTGGCCACGCCGGCGTCGGCGGCGAGGGCGGCGTACTGCTTCGCCGCCGCCTGCATCTGCTCGGCGAGCGCGACGGCGAGGCCGACGTAGTCGTGCTGGCCCTCGGTCACCCGGGCGAGCTCCTTCTGCTTCGCGTCGATCACCCGCCCGGCCTCCAGCCGGCGGACGTCGGCGGCGCGGGCGTCGCCGACCAGCTCGTTGTACCCGCGCGCGTCGCCCTTCTTCACCCGCGACATCTGCTCGGAGACCGCGGCCACTTCGCGCTGGGCGGCGATGTACGCGTCCGTGGCCCGCTCGATCTGCCGCTCGAGGTCGGCCCGCTTGGCGGTGGCCGCGTCGGACTTCACCTTGGCGGCGCGGACGTCGCGCAGCAGGGCGGGCAAATTGGCGTCGACCTGGAGGACGTAGTTCGCGCCGGCCTTGAGCAGCCCCTTGGCCTGGAGGTAGGCCTCGGGGGCGGCCTTCGGGTCGACCTTCGGGTCGGCGAAGATGCTGTCGGCGGCGCGGGCGGGCGCGACGGCGAGGAGCAGGAGGAGGCAGAGGGCGAGTCGGGACATCGGGCGGCTCCCTTTGGGGGACATCGGACGTGAGGGCGGGCAAGTATAAGTAACGGGCGGGGCGGGACACAATTGAAATCGGGGGGCGGAAGGTCACCGCTTTGCATCGGCGCGTGCCGACCGTGCGCGGGGGGCCGTGCGGCGGTTGACGTTCTCTGTGTGGCCCGGTGGAGTTCTATATGGCTCGGACGGAGCCTCGCCCTCCCGAATGCAATTGCCCTGGCGCCCGGGGGCCGTTGGGGGCATCGGTTTTCGCGGGTGGGCGGGCCCGCTAACCCGCAAGCGGGTGTGCTGCGCACGCCGGGCGTCGCGCGTGCACCGCGTGCGCGGCACGTCACCTGGCGGGTTTGATGGTGACGGTGACGGAGCCGCGGTTGTCGGAGAGGCCGCCGTCGTCGTCGCGGATCTTGAAGCGGACGACGGCGTCGGCCGGGACGGAGAGGCGGGCGGCGCGGCCGAGCGGGACGTTTGTCTCCCCCGGGAGCTTGGCGAACAAGTTGTCGTTGTCGTCCTTCCACCCGGGCTCGCGGAGCGGGCCGTTCGGGCTGGCGGACCACCCGCCGGTCGCGGTCACGTCGTACTCGCCGGCCCGGAGGACGCGGGCGACGATGTCGGTCGCGGGGACGACGAACTCCTCGGGCTGGCCGCGGGAAATCGGGAGGGGTTGGGCGGCGGGCGCGCGGGTGAGGACGACCCGGAGTTCGCCCCGGTTGTCGGCCATCGCGCGGTCGCTGTTGTCGTCGTTGACGCGGAACGAGAGCATGCCGTCCATGCCGGCGACGTGGCGGCCGCTGGCGCCGACGAAGAAGAACTCGCGCGTCGGGAACGTGCCGACCTGCCCGAGGAGGGCCCCCCACGGGCGGCCGTCGGCCGCGCGGCCCTCCGGTCCGGACATCGGGCGGTCCGGGTGGGTGGCGACCTGCCCGGTCGCGGTGATCGTCACGACGTCGCCGGCCTTGACCGCGATCGTGTCCTGCCAGCCCTTGTTGGCGACGATCGTGTGCACGGTGGATTTGCCGGGGATGGCGGCGGCGGTCGCGGCGGCCTGCGGTCGGTCGGGGGCGGACTCGGTGAGGCGGCGCTCGGCCAGTTGCTTGCGCAGGCCGGTCAGGGCCGGGAGGGCGCGGCGGTACAGGTCGGCGGCGTGGGCCGTGACGGTCGACCTGGCCAGGCCGTCGGGGAGCTTTGCGGCGACGTCCCACCAGGCGTCGGCGAGGGCGGCGACCTGGTCGGCGGGTTTCGGGTCGGCGAGCTCGCGCGCGGCCAGGGCCTTCAGGGCGGCGTCGGAGCCCTTGGCGAGCTTGGGGAGGCCGGCGGGCCACTCGGCCAGGTCGAAGCACCAGTGTTTGCCGACGGCGAGGTTGGCGGCCGGGTCGTCGGGGCTGGTGGCGAGGCGGTCGAGGTGGCGGACGATGGCGGCGGCGGCGTCGCGGAGAGTTGAGGCGTCGCGGAGGGCGGCGGCGACGGTGGCGCGCAAATCGGCATCGCCCGAGGCGGCGGCGGCGGGCAGCGCGGCCTGGGCGACCTTGATCGCGGCCGCGTAGTCGCCGGCGGCGGTCAGGGCGCGGGCGATGCGGAGGGCCTCGCGGGCGTTGGCGGCGGCGAGGTCGCGCGGGGCGGCCGGGCGGAGGGCGGCCGGGGCGGCGGCGGCCTGGATCGCGAGCGGGTCGACGTCGAAGTGCCGGCCGAGGTCGTCGGCGGTGCGGGCGACGAGGGTAAGGTCGCCGGCCTCCGTCGCGGCGTCGTGGGCGGCGGCGAGGAGGACGAACTGCTCGATCGGCAGCCCGGCGGACTTGTCGGCCTGGATCATGAGCGCGGCGAAGAGCGCCTTACGCCCCGCGGGCGTGCGGTCGGTCAGTTGCCGAGCGAACACCTCCTTCATCACCTTGCGGACGGCGGCCTGCTGCGGCTCGGCGGGCACGGGCCGGCGCGCGACGGGCGGGGCGATCGGCGGGGCGATCGGGACGGCGACCTTCGGGCCCGGGTCGACCGTCCACGGCGGGGGGACGGGCGTGGCGGGTTTGTCGGGCTTGGCCGGCGGGGGCGTCGGAGGGCGCGTGGGCTTGGGCTCGGCGGGCTTGGCCTTGGCCGGCTCCCACCCGTCGTCGAAGATGTTCTTCTGCTGGGCCCGGACAGGGACGACCGCGGCGAGCAGGACGAGGCAGAGCGCGAGTCGGGGCATCGGCGGGCTCCCTTGGCGGAACGTCGGGTCAGCGCAGGAAGCCAAGTATAAGAAGGGGGCGGTCGGGGAACAAAGAGAATCGGGGGCGGTACGTGGGGTTATGATGAGGCACGTCGCGCGGGTGATCGGGGTGGTCGTCGGAATCGTCGGGGTCGTCACCGTCGGGGCCGAGCCGCCGGCGCGGGTCGAGTTCACGCGGATCATCGCGCACTGGTCGGACTACGGGGATGACGAATACCTGAAGTTCGTGGAGGACGCCCGGCCGGAGGTGTGTCAGCTCGGGTTTTACGGGGGGCACTTTTACAGCTTGGCGCACACGCCGCAGTTCA
This sequence comes from Tepidisphaeraceae bacterium, assembly GCA_035627895.1. GTDB lineage: Bacteria > Planctomycetota > Phycisphaerae > Tepidisphaerales > Tepidisphaeraceae > DASPKW01. The sequence continues at coordinate 12,172 of DASPKW010000134.1, forward strand.
AAGGGTATCCGGCGCACTTCCCCGTGCAGGGGCTGGCCGAGTGCGGGAAGTGGTTCGAGAATCGGAACGCGGCGGTGCACAAGCTGGGGGCGAAGGTCGTCGGGCACTTCAACGTGACGTTTCTGGTCGGCGAGCCCGGGGACCCGGCCAAAGGGGAAGAGGCGCGGGGGTTCTTCAAGTTTTACAACGAACTGTGGGACGAGAAGGAGCTCGGGCCGCGGCCGGTGAAGGATCCGATGGAGCTGCTGGCGAAGCGCGCGGACGGGTCGCCGATGGCGTCGCAGCAGTACTCGATCGGGAAGATGCGCGAGTTCACGGCGTGTTTGAACAACCCGCACTGGCGGACCGTGCTCAAGGCGTGGGCGAAGCGCGCGATCGAGCGCGGGGTCGACGGGCTGATCGCGAACTACTTCTACCGGCACGACTGCATGTGCGTGTATTGCAAGATGCGCTTCAAGGCGTACATGGGCGGGCGGTTCACGCCGGCCGAGCTGAAGGAGAAGTTCGGGATCGACAATCTGATGAACCACAAGTTCACCGAGATCGTCGGGTGGCATAAGCCGGCCGAGTCGACGCCGCTGCGGCGGGAGATGCTGCGGTGGTCGCAGAGCAGCTGCAAGTCCGCGTTCGACGACGTGTTCGTGACCCACGCGAAGTCGATCAAGCCGGACCTGATCGTCGCGCAGTGGAATCACCTGAGCGACTTCAGCCAGATCTCGGGGGACGAGCGGTGCATGTTGCCGCCCGAGCGGTGGGGCCGGGCCGAGGACTACCTGTGGTACAGCACGGGCGCGGCGGCGAACTCCACCGACTTGGCCGAGGGGTATCTGGGCGAGGGGACGCTGCAGGCGCGGTACGTCCGCGGGGCGTTCGACGACAAGCCGTTCACGCTCGGGAAGTACGAGCAGACGCGCATCCGGGTGGCGATCGCCGAGCTGGCGGCGAACGGCGGGGCGCCGATGGGGTTCTACACGAAGTTCAAGGACCCGGCCGCGCGGGCCGAGATCGTCCGGTATTACCGGTTCATGGAGAAGTACGACGGCGTGTACCGGGCGAACCGGCCGTACGCGGAGGCGCTGCTGCTGTTCCCGCGGTCGCGCGTGCACGCGGGGGACGTGGGGGCGGTGGAGGCGTTCAAGAAGGTCGGGCGGGAGTTGCTCGACCGGCACGTGCTGTTCGACGTGATTCCGGACGACGTGTGGGCGACGCGGCAAGCCGCCCCGCCGGACGCGACGCCGGACGAGTCGAATCGGATGCCGTACGTGATGGTCGTCGATCCGACGGTGGCGATTCCGGAGCTCGCGCCGAATCGCTTGAGCCGGTTCGAAGCGCCCAAGACGGTGCGGGTGTCGGCGAGCCGGCCGGCGGCGGGGGAAGAGATCACGCTCCACCTCGTGAATTACGACCGCGAGGAACCGGCGAAGAAGCGGAGCCCGGGGCGGGGGATCGCGGACGAAAAGCCCGTAGCGGCCGAGGGGGTGAAGGTGGATCTGATGCTGCCGGCGGGGACGAAAGCGAGCGGGGTGAAGTTCGCGACGCCGGAGGGGGAGGAGGTAGCGCTCAAGTTCGAGGCGGCGGGCGGGCGGGTGAAGTTCGAGGTGCCGACGTTTCTCGTGTACGGGGTGGTGCGCGTGACGGAATGAGACGCGCGGAGGTCGCGGCGTCGGCACTTGCGGGGCGGACGTCGAACGCATCGGGCGACGTCCACCGGCCCGGTGCGAGAACCGGGCGGCCCGGTCGACGGAACGACCGTCTCGGACAATAATCCCGCGTCCGCGCCCGTTCGGATCGCGACACGGTTTACTTCGGAGACACATCGCATGCGCCACCTGCTCGCCGCCGCCGTTCTCACCTTTGCCACGCCGGTCACGTTCGCCGAGGCCAACTGGCCGCAATGGCGGGGGCCGGACTGGACGGGGGAGGCGAAGCAGGCCGACCCGCCGGTGGAGTGGTCGGAGACGAAGAACGTGAAGTGGAAGGTGCGGATCCCGGGCGGGCACGGGAACTCGACGCCGGTGATCTGGGGAGACCGAATCTACGTGCAGACGGCGGTGCCCGCGAAGGGCGAAGCGGCGGCGGCGGCCCCCACGGCGCAGCCCGCGGGCGGCGGCGGTGGCGGGCGGCCGGGTGGGCGGCGGCCGGGCGGTGGCGGTGGCATGAGCACGCCGGCGCCGACCGAGCCGTACAAGTTCGTCATCATGGCCCTGGACAAGTCGACCGGTAAGACCGTGTGGGAGAAGACCGCCGCCGAGGTCGTGCCACACGAGGGGCACCACCGCGACCACGGGTTCGCCTCCTTCTCGCCCGCGACCGACGGCAAGCGCCTGATCGTCCTGTTCGGCTCGCGCGGGCTGTACGGGTACGACATGGACGGGAACCTCAAGTGGTCGAAGGACCTGGGCAAGCAGCAGACGCGCAACTCGTTCGGCGAGGGCACGTCGCCCGTGCTGCACAAGGACACTGTGATCGTGAACTGGGACCACGAGGGCGCCGACTTCATCGCCGCGTTCGACGCGGACACCGGGGCGGAGAAGTGGCGCACGCCGCGCGACGAGGCGACCACGTGGGTCACGCCGCTCGTCGTCGAGCACGCCGGGCAGACGCAGGTGATCGTCAGCGCGACGAACAAGATCCGCAGCTACGATTTGGCGACCGGCAAGCAGATCTGGGAGTGCGGCGGCATGACCGCCAACGTGATCCCCACGCCCGTGCACGCGGACGGCGTCGTGTACGTGACCAGCGGCTTCCGCGGGAGCAATCTGTTGGCGATCAAGCTCGGCAAGACCGGCGATCTGACCGGCACCGACGCGATCCTCTGGAGCGCCAAGAAGGGCACGCCGTACGTCCCGTCGCCGCTGCTGTCGGGCAACCGGCTCTACTTCTTCCAGGGGAACGAGGCCCGCCTGTCGTGCTACGACGTGAAGACCGGCAAGCCGCTCTACGAGGCCGAGCGGATCGAGGACCTGCAGGGCGTGTACGCGTCGCCCGTGGCGGCGGGCGGGCGCGTGTACCTCGTCGGCCGAAACGGCGTGACGGTCGTGATCAAGGATGCCGACAAGGTCGAGGTGCTGGCGACCAATACGCTGACCGACCGGATCGACGCGTCGCCGGCGGTCGTCGGGAATGAGATCTTCCTGCGCGGGAAGGATCACCTGTATTGCATCGGCGCGAAGTGATGAGCACGGCCAACTGCGCCGTTGACACGACGCGCGCGTCCGGCGTACGGTAAGCGCACTCACATCCCCAACACGAGGAGGCTACGCATGCGGAAGCTAATGGCGACGGTGGCGTGTGGTCTGGTGGCGGTCGCGCTCGCGGGCCGCGTCGGCGTGGCGGCGGAGTCGAAGCCCGATGCCGAGGGGTTCGTCCAGGACTGGCTCGTGCTCGGGCCGATCGGCAACGGCGACACGAGCGGGCCCGACGCGCTCGACGCCAAGCAGATCCCCGAGGAGGCGGCCCTCCAGCCCAAGGCCGGCGGCAAGCAGAAGGTCAAGGACAAGGAACTGGTCTGGAAGGAGGCCAAGGTCAAGGACAAGGAGTACTACGTCGACCTCGCGGCCACCTACCCCGACGAGAAGGACAGCGTCACCGGGTACATGGTCGCCTACGTGTTCGCCGACGCGGAGACGAAGGACGTGACCGTGACCATGGTCTCGAACGACCAGGGCAAGCTGTACATGAACGGCACGGAGATCCTGAAGTTCGCCGAGACCCGGTCGACCGACAAGGAGGGCGACAAGAAGGAGGGCGTGACGCTCGTGAAGGGCCGGAACACGTTCGTGCTCAAGGTCGTCAACGAGCAGAACGACTGGACCGGCGGCCTGCGGATCACCGGCAAGGACGGCAAGCCGGTGGCGGGGCTGACCGTGAAGACGGCGCCGTAATTTGATGTCGAACGAATCCACGCCGGCTCCAGTGGAGTCGGATTCCCGCGACAGCGGGATCGGGTGCTTCGAACATGCCACGGCCCCGCGCGACGCGCGGGGCCGTGGTTCTCGTTTGTGGTGCCGGCGGTGCGCGACGCCTACCTTACTTCATCCACCGCTGCTTCCACTCCCGCAGCGTCTCGTGCGCCTGCATCGGCGACAGCGAATCGGGGTTGAGCGCGGCGAGCGCCTTGAACAGCTCCGCCGCCGGATCTTCGAACAGGGGGAGTTGGGCGGCGTCGTCCGTGCGGCGGTTCTTCAGTCCCTTCTTGAGCGACACGTGGTGCACTGCGAGCTCGCTCAGAAGTTGCCGGGCGCGCTCGAGGACGCCCTTCGGCACGCCGGCGAGTCTGGCGACGTGGATGCCGTAACTGCGGTCGGTGCCGCCCTCGACGATCCGGTGGAGGAAGACGACCTGGTCTTCCCACTCGCGGACGGCGACGTTCAAGTTGCGCACGCCGCGGAACCGGTTGGCCAGGTCCGTCAGCTCGTGGTAGTGCGTGGCGAAGAGGGTGCGGGATCGAACCGTCGTGGCGACGTGCTCGGCGATCGCCCAGGCGAGACTCAGGCCGTCGAGCGTGCTCGTGCCCCGGCCGATCTCGTCGAGCACGACCAGCGACCGCTCGGTCGCGTTGTTGAGAATGTTCGCCGTCTCGGTCATCTCGACCATGAACGTCGATTGGCCGGAGTGCAGCTCGTCGGACGCGCCGATGCGGGTGAACAGGCGGTCGGCGACGCCGATCGTCGCGCTCTTGGCGGGCACGTACGACCCGCACTGCGCGAGCAGGACGCAGAGGGCGGCCTGGCGGATGTACGTGCTCTTACCGGCCATGTTCGGGCCGGTGATCAGCGCGAGCGTGTCGGTCTCGGCGAACTTCACGTCGTTGGCGACGAACTCGGCGCCGAGTTGTTGGTCGAGAACGGGGTGCCGACCGTCGATGACCTCGAGAGCGCGATCCTCGGTGATCGTGGGCCGGCAGTAGCGGCGCTCCTGGGCGAGCAGGGCGAGGCCGGCGATCACGTCGAGCCGGGCGAGCGCGCCGGCCAGCTCCTGGAACTGCGACAACTCGGGCAACAGCGACTGCCGGACGTCTTCGAACAGCGTCTGCTCCAGCGCGATCGCGCGGTCGCGCGACCCTAGCGCCTCGGTCTCGAACGACTTGAGCTCGGCGGTGATGTACCGCTCGCTCGTCGTCGTCGTCTGCTTGCGTGTCCACCCGGCCGGCGCCTTGTCCTTGTGGGCGTTGCCGACCTCGATGTAGTAGCCGAACACCTTGTTGTAGGCGACCTTCAGCCGGTCGATGCCGGTCTGCTTCGCCAGGTCCGCCTGGTAGTTGACGAGCCACGCCTGGGAGTCGGTGCCGAGCGCGCGGAGGCGGTCGAGCTCGGCGTCGTACTTGGCCGCGATCACGCCGCCCTCGCGGAGGTGCGGGGCGGGGTCGGCCATGATCGCGGACGCGACGAACTTCGCCTTGGCGTCGCAGAACGAGCGCAGCGCGATCAACTCGGGCGCGACGGCATTGAACGTCGGCAGCTTCTCGAGCCGGGTGAGCAGGCCCAGTTCGCCGGAGAGGTCTGAGAGGCACCGCCCGAGGCCGGCGAGGTCGCGCGGGCTGGCGCGGTTGACGGCCAACCGCCCGACGATCCGCTCGATGTCACACACCTTCTCCATCTCCCCGGCGACGAACTTCAGGTCGGCCGGCGATTCGAGCAGGGCGGCGATCGCGTCCTGGCGCGCGGTGATGTGCTCGACGTCGCGCAGCGGGGAGCGCAACCATTGCCGGAGCAGGCGACCGCCCATCGAGCTGCGCGTGCGGTCGATCGCCGAGAGTAATGTGCCGTCTGTCCCGCCCGAGCGGACGGTGCGGTCGACTTCCAGGCTTCGCCACGACGCCGGGTCGATGAAGAGGTGGTCGTCGACGCTGTGCCGGCGTGGCGGGCGCAGGTGCGCCAGGCCCGACTTCTGCGTTTCCTCCAAATACGCCAGCACCGCGGCGATCGCGAACACCCCGGGGTCGTCGTCCGGGAAGCCGAACCCGCCGACCGTGCTCACCTGCCACTGCCGCTTGACGGTCTCGGTCGAGTGGTGCTGCGTGAATTGCCAGCCGGGCCGCGGCGTGATCGCCTTGATCCCGAGCTGCTCGATCATCTTGGCGATCTCGTGCGGCTGGCCGGTCGCGTGCTCGGGCACGAGCACTTCGGCGGGCCGAAGGCGCGCCAGCTCGTCGAGCACCTGGCCCTGCGTCGCGCTGGTCGCGACGACCGCGCCGGTCGACAACTCGACCCACGCGAGTCCCGCGCGGTAGCCGTCGGCCTTGGTCACGTTGAACGCGACGGCGGCAAGGAAGTTGTCCGTCCGCCCGTCGAGCAGGGGGTCGTCCGTCAGCGTGCCCGGCGTCATCAGGCGCGTGACCTCGCGGCGGATCACCCCTTTGGCGGTCGCCGGGTCTTCCATCTGCTCGCAGATCGCGACCTTGTAGCCCGCGGCGATCATCCGGCGCAGGTACCCCTCGACGGCGTGGAACGGCACGCCCGCCATCGGGATTTCGTCGGCCGCCCCCTTGTTTCGGCTCGTGAGCGTGACGCCGAGCACCTTGTTACAGGTGCGCGCGTCGTCCCAGAACATCTCGTAAAAGTCCCCCATGCGGAAGAAGAGGACGTAACCCGGGTGCTGCTGTTTGAATTGGACGTACTGCCGCATCGCCGGGGAGAGGTCGGCGGACGCGCGCGGCATGGGTGGAGACGTGGGTGCGATTGCGGGCGGACGTTCCACACCGACTCCCGTGGAGTCGGATTCTCCCCGGAGGGGCGAGGCAGGGTCGGTCGTGATACTGTCCTGCGACCGTTCGATACCAGACTCCGCTTGCGTGATCGGTGTCGACGGAGCTGCCCCATCGCCGTCGGCCTTCTTCTTCCGCCCCCGCCTCGGCGCCGGCGCGTCGGTGTTTGCCGGCGTCGGCCCGTCCTCCGCCGCACTGTTCTCCACGGCCTGATCCATCGTGCGGCGAGCGTATGAAACGCGTCGGCCCGACGCAACCCATGGCGCGGGCGCGTCGCGCGGGTGCGGCACCCCCTTTGCACGCCCTGATACCTCGCCCGGCGGTCGTCCAGCCGGGCTCAACCACGCACTGCGAACTCGGAGAGCGATCATGAACTGGATACAGGCGTACGAGCGGATGTACGAGCAACCCATGAAGTGGTACGGGCGGTCGCGGGCCGTGGTGGATTTCGCCCGCAGGCGTTTCGCACGGCGGGCCAGTGAGGCGGCGGACGATGCCCGCGGGGCGGCGGCGGGGTCGAGGGTGTCGTCCTTGCCCGACGGGGCGGTCTCGACCGCGATCGCGCTGACCGGCGTCGGCCTGGCCGCGGGGGCGGCGATCGTGTACTTCGCCGACGGCGCCCGAGGCGGTCGCCGGCGGGCGCTGCTCGTGGATAAGGTGGCCGGACTGCGTGGGACGGGCCGGCAATTCGCCCGCGCGGCGTCCGTCACCGGGCGCGACCTGCTCAATCGGAGCAAGGGCCTTTTCGCCGAGCTTCGGCGGAAGTTCCGCTCCGGCGCCGCGCCGGACCACGTCCTGGTCGACCGGGTCCGCGCGCGGCTCGGGCGGCACACGACGACGATGCGGTGGATTGCCGTCGACGCCGACGACCTGGGCAACGTCGAACTGTCCGGGCACTGCCTCGAATCCGAGCACGCGGACATCGTCAAGACGGTCGAGTCGATCAAGGGCGTCAACGCCGTGTGCGACGCGCTCGACGTGCACGGGTCGCGGGCCGAGTTCCCGGCCGACGCGCCGGGCGCCGCGACGGACGACTTCCACCTCGCCGACGCGGAGATCGAGGGGGATGAGGACCAGCCGCGCCAACCGCCGGGCGAGCCGATCGATCTGGCGAAGGACCACTGGTCGCCGGCGACGCGGTTCGTCGTCGGCACGGCCGGCGCAACCCTGATGACGTACACCGCCGTCCAGCGCACGCTGCCGGCGGCGCTGCTCGGGACGGTCGGCGCCGCGCTGATGGTGCGGGCGGCGACGAATTTGCCCGCCAAGCGGTTGGTGGGCGTCGGGGCGGGCCGGCACGCGGTCGACATTAAGAAGACGGTCAACATCGACGCCCCGGTCGCGCTGGTCTTCGGGTTCTGGTCGAATTACGACAACTTCCCGCTGTTCATGAGCAACGTCCGCAAGGTCACGAGCCGGCCGGACGGGACGAGCCGGTGGGAGGTCGCGGGACCGGCGGGCACGACGGTGACGTGGGACGCGGTGCTGACCGACTTCGAGCCGCACCGCATGATCGGGTGGCGGAGCGTGGAGGGGTCGACGGTCGCGAGCAGCGGGTTCGTGAACTTCGCGGAGAACGACGCAGGGGGGACGCGCGTCGACGTGCACATGCGGTACAACCCGCCGGCCGGCGCGATCGGCCACGCGTTGGCGTCGCTCCTGGGGGCCAACCCGCGGGCGAAGATCGACGACGACCTGAACCGCATGAAGGTGCTGATCGAGACCGGCCATTTCCCGGCCGACGCGGCGCAACGGTTCTACAGTAAAGAGCCGGTGTGAGCCTGCCGCTCGCGGTCCAGCGACCATCGGAATCGTGCCGAAACGCCCCGCCCCCGCGGGGCGTCTTTCTTTACGACCGTCACGACCGGTACGACCGTGTCGCGGCCCCCCGTGCAACCCGCACAATCCGCCCTGATTTCGCTCAAACAACTGGCGTCTCGCGCCGTTCTCATGGACCGCGGGCCATAATCCGCCGACGCGCCGCGATCGCCCGCCAGGCCGTTCCAGGAGAGAAGACCGATGCCCCGTCAGACGATGTTCGAACCGCTCGAGAAGCGCGACCTGTTCGCCGTGACGGTCGGCGCGACCGTGAACGCGACCGCGTGGGGCGGGAACCAGGTCGAGGGGCAGATCGCGATTAATTCGGCCAACCCGAACAACCTGGTCGTCGTCAACAACACCGATTGGTCCAACGGCTCGCAGGTCATCGTCTCGCGGTCGCTGGACGGCGGGCGGACCTGGGGCAAGACGCTGATCACGTCGGCGCAGGACCGGCTGATCACCAACACGCCGCGGGTGGACGCGCGGGCGGTGTTCGACTCGTACGGGAATTTGTACGTCGCGTACATGTGCGGGGCGTCGTACACGGAGACGCGGATCGTGGTCGCGCGGTCGACGGACGGCGGGGGCTCGTTCGCGGCGGGGAACGTGACGTACGCGATCGCCGGGACGCACTTCGACCCGGACGCGCCGGCGCTGGCGACCGGCATCAACCCGGCGGGCGGGCAGGCGGTCTGGATGTCGTTCACGGACTACAAGGCGCGGCGGGTGCGCGTGGTGAGCGCGACGGCGACGGGCCTGGGGCGGTGGACGAACTTCGGCAATTTGACGACCGTGTCGGACCGGTGGGGGTCGTACTCGTCGATCAGCGTCGGGCCGAGCGGGCAGGTGGCGGTCGCGTACCAGGCGGACGACTCGACGCAGGGGCCGTCGGCGCTGTACGTCGACGTCGACCCGGACGGGCTGGGCAAGGGCCGGTTCGGCGCCGACGTGCTGGTGAGCACGACCAACGTCGGCGGGTGGGATTACATCCCGGCCCAGCCGAACCGGTCGATCGATGCCGAGCCGAAGGTGGCGTTCGACCGGTCGAACAAGTCGACCCGCGGGCGGCTGTACTTCCTGTACACGGACGAGAACGGCAACGAGACCAACGACACGGATATTTTCCTGCGGTACTCGGCCGACAACGGGCGCACGTGGACGGCGCGCAAGCGGGTGAACGACGACGCGACGCGGACGAGCCAGTTCCTGCCGGCGCTGTCGGTCGACCCGGTCACCGGGTTCGTCGGGGCGACGTGGTACGACGCGCGGGCGTCGGCCAACAACACGGCGGTGCAGTACTACGGGGCAGTGTCGACCAACGGGGGCGTATCGTTCACGGCCAACTTCCGCATCAGCGCGGGGACGTCGGCGCAGGCGGGGGCGAGCTACACGAGCGCGCAGATGGGCGACCTGGACCTGGGCGACTCGACGAGCGTCGTGTTCTACAACGGCAAGCTGATCCCGGTCTGGGCGGACAACTCGAACTCGACGCTGAACAACCCGGACGGGACGCGGAAGTTCGACTTGTACACGGCGATCGTCGTCGTCTCGTAGGGTGGGCAGTGCGTGCTCGGAGTATTGAGCTACTGACTCCGCCGCGCGATCGCCTTGGTCGCGTACACCACGACGACGAACGCGGCACACAGCCCGACGCCGATCGCGTTTTCCTCCCACCGCGGCGAGAACACGAGCACGAAGCTTTTTCCCTTCACCAGGGCGGCGAAGCTCGACACGCAGAGGGGCGTGAGGAAGAGGCGGACGGTGGGCCAGAATTCGAGGGTGACGCGTTTTAGGCCGCTGCGGGCGACGTTCATGTAGAGGGCGAGGCCGATGATGCCGGCGAGGCCGACGGACGTGAGCCAGAGGGCGGGGCTGGGGTCGAAGTAGCGGACGAGGACGACGAGGTACCAGATCAGGTAGCACCAGAGGACGGTGCGGCCGGCGTTGAGGCCGGCGAGGTATCGGACGGGGGAGGGCATCGGGGGTGTCGATATCCGGCGGGGGTGGCGCGTGCAACCGGGGCGGGATCCGGGGCGTCGCCTTCGGCTCCGCACCCGGCTCGGGTAGGTCGGGGGAAAGGATCTCTAGCATGCCCGTTGCTCTCTCCCGGCCTCGCGCACTACCCTGTGCCGCATGAGGCCAACCATGACCGCCGCCGTCGTCGTG
>DASPKW010000135.1:0-14106 GCA_035627895.1 Tepidisphaeraceae bacterium
GGTGGTGGCGACGAAGGCGGACAAGCTCGAGGCGGCGGGCGGGAAGCATCTGCCGCTAACGCCCGGGGCGCGGCTGCGGGCGGGGTACGCGGACGCCAAGGCCGTGCGGAACGCGGACGGGTGGGTGCTGGCGCTGACGGCGGAGTGTTTGCCGGACGCGGGCGGGGAGGCGCTGGCGGTGCAGTTCGGGCAGACGTATCTGGATTTGCAAGCGAAGCTGAAGCGGGCGGCGGCGGCGGGGGAGATGGGGAAGATCTATCTTGAGCTGGGATTGGTGAAGCGCGGGAAAGAGTATTTGCGGTCGGCGCAGACGGATTGCAACGAGGTGGCGCGGGCGGCGAGCAAGACGCCGCTGGGCGAAGAGGCGCTGCACCACTCGTGGCAGATCTACTTCTACGCGGGCCTGCTGGACGAGGCGGCGCAGGCGGCGCGGGCGCTGGTGTCGGCGTACCCGCAGTCGGACTACGTGCCGGACGCGCTGCTGGCGATCGGGCAGGTGAGTTTGCAGCAGGGCGAGCGGCAGGTGGAGCAGGACAAGGCGAGCGGGCAGAAGACGGCGATGAACCGCGAGCTGCAGCGGGCGGTGTCGCAGTTTGAAGAATTGGTTCGCCGGTACCCGCGCGGGGGGCGTGCGCCGGAGGCGCTGTTCATGGTCGGGAAGGCGAAGCAACTGGCCGGGCAGACCGGGCTGGACACGTTCGAGCGCCTGGCGAAGCAGTTTCCGGATTCGGCGTTCGCGGCGCGCGGGCTGGCGCAGGTGGGCGATTACTACCTGGGGATCGGCGACTTCGGGCGGGCGCAGGATTACTTCGGGCGGATCTTGATCGATTACCCGGACTCGCCAGACCTTGGGGCGGTGACGCTGAGCCGGGGGGTGTGCCAGTGGAAGACGGGTCAGATCGCGGACGCGCTGGCGAGCTTGTACAAGGTGGCCGAGGAGCACCCGGGGACGAAGCTGGCGGCGGACGCGCGGCGGCACATCAACACGATCAACCAGGCGCGCGGGGTGGGGGGTGGCGGCGGCGCGGCGCCCGGGGCGGCTGCGGCGCCGGGTTCAGGCGCGGCGGCACCAGTGATGAAGAAGGAGTAGTCGCGGGTCGAACCGGTCCGGTGGTTCGCGCGCGACCGTGGGCTACCGCCCTCGGCTATCAAGGCATTGAGCATCCGTCCGTTCGGGGGAAGGAACGTCGAGGAACACATGGCGAAGTGGAACAAGCGGATCGCGGCGGCGGTAGTTCTGGCGGCGGCGGTGTCGGCGCTCCCGGCTGAGGGGCAACCCAAACCGCGCCGGGGCGACGCGGCTGCGCCGGCGGGGCCGACGGCGCGGGACGTGCTGGATCAGGCGGCGGCCGCGCTGAAGGCGAACGACGACGCGCGGGCGGTGAAGCTGTACGAGCAGGCGCGGACGATGCGCGACTTCGCGCCGGCGCGGACGACGCCCGCGCTGGTGATGACAGCGGGGGACTATCACGCGTCGCTCGGAACGCCCGAGTCGCTGGAACTGGCGCTGACGACGTACGCGGAGGTGATGAACCACCCGCTCGGGTCGAACGTGGAGCGCGGGGTGGCGCGGGTGAAGCGGGCGGAGATTTTGCTCCGGCAGGACAAGCCGCAGGCGGCGAAGGACGAGGTGCAGGCGCTGCGGGCGGGCGGGGCGCGGCGGATGCTCGTGATGGCGGATCTGGGGGACGCGGCCGTCGCGCTGCATTTGGGACAGGCGGAGGTGGCGCGGGACAAGCTCGTGCCGCTGCTGGAGGCGGACGAGCCGGTCGTGCGGGCGATGGCGCTGTTCTCGCTCGGACGGGCGTACGTGCAGCTGAAGCAGACGGACCAGGCGGTGGCGTCGTTCCGGCGGCTGTGGAACCAGTACGGGGAGACGCCGTACGTGAAGCGGGCGGTGTTCCTGGTCGGCGGGATCTACCTGGACCGCGGGGACTTCATGGAGGCGCGGAAGCTGTTCGAGGCGTGCGCGGTGATCGGCGCGCCGATGCAGTCGCGCGTGCAGGGCGGGGACGAGTTGGTGATCAAGGTGTCGGACGCGAACTACTTCGCGCGGACGCGCAGCCACCGGATGAACGTGACGGTGTGGGCGCCGTCGGGGGACAAGGAAGTCGTGGCGCTGGAGAAGAACCCGGTGAGCGACGTGCTGTACACGGGGCGGGTGCTGACGGCCCTGTCGGCGGACGCGCCGGCCCCGGCGGACGGGACGCTGCAGGTGCGGGGGAGCGACGTGGTCGAGATGGCGTACGAGGGGCAGGTCGCGCCGCCGCGGAAGGTGCTGGTGGTGGACGACGGGCGGATCAACATCGACGCGACCCCCCTGCCGGACCCGGGGCCGCGGAAGGCGGCGTCGCCGAGCGCGGCGATCGGCGGGGCGCGGGCGAAGGGTGGGGAAGCGCCGGCCAAGCCGGTGATCGAGGCGGCGCGAAAGGACGGCGGGGCGGTCAATCCCGGGTCGCCGGTGTACGTGCAGGTGGTGGATGCGGATCTGGACTCGACCGACAAGGCGGACACGGTGAAGGCGACGGTGGCGGCGCAGGGCGGGTCGCGCGGGGCGGGCGTGGCGGCGACGGTGAGCGTGACGCTGACCGAGACGGGGCCGCACACGGGGGTGTTCGCGGGGAACGTGGGGACGGCCGCGCCGACGGCGGGGGTGTTCGCGTCGTCGGAGGTGGCGGATCACCCGGCAAGCGCCGGGGCGGACGTGGACGCGTCGAGCGCCGCGCCGGGCGCGGCGGCGCCGGCGGAAGTGAAAGCGGGGGCCAAGCCGACGGCGCACGCGACGTACTGGAAGGGGAAGCCGGGGGAGAAGTCGCACTGGGTCGAGATCGACTTGCGCCAGCCGGCGTTTCTCGGGAAGTTGACGTGGGGGACGGGGACGGACCCGCTGGCGGTCAAGGGGGCGCCGACCGAGATGACCGTGACGGCGCGGGGGGATAACACGGAGCGGACGGTCGAGGTGAAGGGAAAGCCGACGCCGACGGGCAACGTGGTAGACCTGGGCGGGGTGTTCGCGCGGTACGTGCGGATCGAGATCACGAAGTTCGAGGGCGTGTCGCCGGCGATCGGGCAGTTGATCGTGTCGGATGACAAGGGCGCGCAGCTCCTTCCGACGGGCGTACCGGCGGACGACGCGGCGAAGCGGGGCGTGCTCGAGTTCGACGTGGGCCAGACGGTGTCGGCGAAGTACACGGACGACGAGAACGTGGCGCCGGGCAGCCCGACCGTGCGCGAGAGCCGGCGGCTGGGGGCGTCGTACCACGACGCGGACATCCGCGTGGCGACGAAGGCGGCGAACGCGGACGCGACGTACTCGCCGATGTACCGGCTGGATTTGAAGGCCGAGCCGTTCGTGACGATCGGGGATTCGGACGCGGACGTGACGCCGCAGCCGGACAAGCTGACGCTCGCGGTGTTCACGGAATCGGGCGTTCGGCGGACGCTGACTTTGACGGAGACGGGTCCGTCGACGGGAACGTTCGCTGCGGCGCTGCCGGTGACGACGAACGAGGCGGCGCGGGAGGACGAGCGGTTCGTGCACGTCAGGCCGGGCGAGCTCGTGTGGATGACGCACATGGACGAGCGGAACATGCGGCCGGGGTACCGGACGTTCCGGCACGGGTGGATTCTGGAGAACCGGCCGACGGCGGGGGAGATCGTGCCGGTCGGGCTGCTGCACACGGCGTGGCCGTTCGAGATCAAGGGGGAGGAAGAGGCGCTGTCGGCGGCGGGCCATTTGCTGGGGCCGGAGCGGCCGGCGAACGCGGGGCGGGTGTCGTTCACGCTGATCGACCCGGACGCGCTGTCGCGCGCGGGGCAGTCGGTGGCGGTGAAGGCGCTGGCGCTGCTGTCGGGGGCCAGCCGAGAGCTGTCGTTTGCGAGCAGCTCGTCCGGCGAGGCGGGCAAGGCACTGGACCTGGTGCTGGGCGACAAGGACGCGGGGGAGCCGACATCGGGCGATTTGTCGGTCTCGGGCGACGAGGTGTTGCGGCTGGCGTACAAGGATGAGTTGATCCCGACGGCGGATTTGCGGACGCGGGCCGTGTATTCGGAGGACGAGATCAAGTCGAAGCTTGCCGACGCGGCGAAGGCGGCGGGCGCGCCCGAGGCTGGGACGCCGACGATCAAGCTGCGAGACCCGCAGCGGCGGCTGGCGGCCGAGCAGGCGAAGCATTTGGCCGAGCTTCGAACGGAGCTGGGGCGGCGCGTCGCATCGTATAACGATGACGCCAAGGCGCTGACGGCCCGGCGGGACCTGCTGAACAAGCGGCTGGCGGCGATCGCGGCGACGGCGCAGCCGAAGGCGGGTGTTGTGGCTGATGCGAATGCGGCGGCGGTGTCGGGTGACGAGGCCCTGAGGGCGGCCGTGGCGGCGCTCGATACGCAGGCGACGCTGCTGACGCAGCGGGCGGCGCGGTTGACGGCGATGGGCGCGATTGCCCCCCCGCCCGCGCCGGCTGCTGTTCCGGCGGCCGTTGATGCAGCCCTCGGGGCGCCGGGCGTCGCCGTCGAAGATCAGCCGCTCATGCCGGGGCAGCCGTTCGTCGTGACGGTTGAGGACGGGGACCTGACGGCGGCGGAGATCGACGTGCGGCTGCGGTCGGTGGCGGGGCGGATGGTGGATTCGATGGTGGTCAAGGCGACGCGCGATGCGAACGGCCTGTACACCGCCCGCGTGAACACGGAGCGGTCGACGGACGCGGGGAGCCCGAACTTGCTGTCGCTCGCGCCGGGCGGGGACGTGCTGGCGGATTACGCCGACGGCGTGCAGGCCGCGCCGGCGGCGACGGAGCGCGTGACGTATGTCGCGCTGGCGAGCGACGCGACGCTACTGGCGGTGAACCCGGGGTTCAGCGCGGCGATCACGGACGTGCGCCTGGGGGAGGCCGTGCACGTGCAGGTGACGGATTTCGACCAGGACCGCTCTGGCGCGCAGGATCGGGTGATCGTGACGGTGGCCAGCCCGCAAGGCGACGCGCTCCAACTCGTGTGCACGGAGACCGAGCCGCACTCGGGCGTGTTTCGGGCGTCGTTTCTGACGGACCGCGGGGCGGCCAATTCGGGCGACGACGTGCTGCAGGGCGATTACGGCGGGGAGATCGGGCTGGCGTACGCGGACGGGCTGCGGACGTCGCCCGGGGCGGCGGCGGTCAAGACGGTGCGGCTGCCGATCGGCGGCGGGGCGGACGGCGTCGTGCAGGGCTTTACGCGGCAGTTCCGCGATGCCAAGGAGGAGATGAAGCTCTGGTACCGCACGGGGCAGGCGGCGTACGAGCTCGGGCGGAAGCTGTACCTCGGGCGGTCGATCGAGCGGGCGGAGGAGAACTTCGCCGAGGCGACGGACTACTTCCAGCAGCTCGTCCGGCGGTTTCCGGAAGACCCGCTCGCGGCGACGGCGAACTATTACCTGGGGAACATTCAGGCGCTCAAGGGCCACCACCGCGAGGCGCTGGAGCGGTTCAACGAGGTCGTGACGCGATGGCCCAAGACGGATTACGTGTCGCGCGCGCGGTTCAAGATCGGGCAGTCGCACGAGGCGCTGGGGCAGTTCGACCAGGCGGCGGACGCGTACGTGCTGCTGACGTACCACCACCCGACCGACGAGCAGGTGCCGACGGCCATGATCCGGATGATGAACCACTACGCGCGGCAGGAGGCGTGGCCCGACGCGGTGGCGATCGCGGACCGGTTCATCGCCAGGTTCCCGGAGCACGGGCAGGCGGGGGCGGTGGCGCTCAAGGGCGGGCAGTGGCTGGCGGTGTCGGAACGGACGAATGACGCGCTGGCGTGGTTCGCGCGGCAGGAGAAGGTGTTCGCGACGAACGACAAGGCGATGCCGGGCCTGCTGTACTGGCACGCGGCGACGCTGCTGTCGAACTCGAAGGGTGGGGGCGGCGGGCGCGGGCCGAAGGGGGAGAAGGTGAAGGAACTGCTGAACCGGGTGGTGTACGACTACCCGAGTAATGAGTATGTGCCGATGGCGAAGATCGCGATCGAGCAGTTGCAGGAGAGGAATTGAGGACTGGTCAATTGTCCATTGTCCATTGTCAATTGTTCGGTGTCGTATGCCGCGCGGTGACGCGTGGGGCACTGGCGCTGGCGCTGGCGTTGCCGGTGTGGGCGCAGGAGGCTGCGCCGGACCCGGTGTTCGAGAAGTTGGCGGGGCACGTGGCGAAGGACGCGCCGTCGCAGGACCTGGTGGATCGGGTGTACGAGTTCATGGAGAAGTATCCGAAGGACCCGCGGTCGGACCGGCTGCAGTATTGGGTGGGGGTGACGCAGCAGCGGCGGAAATTTCACAACGAGGCGATCAAGGAACTCGGGTTCGTCGTGTCCGATTTCCCGAAGAGCCCCCTGCTGCTGCCGGCGCTGCGCGGGCAGGCGGAGAGTTACCTGGCGACGGGGCAGAAGGACGCGGCCGCGGATTGTTACGTGAAGATCGTGGAGCGGCAGCCGGCGGCGTTGTTGCCGGATCAAGCGGCGGCGGTGCGCGAGGCGCTGATGTTCCTGGCGGCCCAGGCGCTGGACGCGAAGGACGTGGACGGGGCGGTGGGGCACTGCCTGAAGCTGCCGGATCGGACGGAGGCGATCACGCGGGTGGTGGAGCTTTACATCCGTGCCGACCGGCACGAGGACGCGCTGGGGGCGATCGCCAAGCTGGACGAGGAGGACCGGTTTCTCGCGTACCGGTTGACGGCGGTGACCTACGGGTCGCGGCCGGGCGTGGCGAACTTGATGAAGCTGCTCGGGCGGGTGATCGAGAAAGAGAAGCCGGCCGGGCGGACGGACCAGGCGGTGGAGATGGTCGTCAAGACGATCGCGCGCAAGGGGGAGGCGGAGCACGTCAAGGCGCTGGAGCTGGTGGCGGCGAAGTACGAGCGGCTGAAGCGGTGGGCGCAGTTCGCGCTGTGCGAGATCTTCAAGGCGACCGACCCGGTGCGGCTGCGGACGTTCGTCGGAGACTGGCGGACGGGGGGCGACGTGGAGAAGGTGAAGACGTACTTGGGGGCGTACTTTGAGGCGGCGGGGGACGTGCCCAAGGCGCAGGAGGCGTATCGGCTGCTTGAGGACAAGGTGGCGGCGCACTTTTTGGTGGCCGAGACTTATTACGGGCAGAGGGCGCGGACGAAGGACCTGGTGGCGGGGCAGGCGGAGCTGTCGGCGATCGTCAAGCGGTTCTACTCACCGGTGACGAGCGCGGACGCGCTGACGCGCCGGGCGGAGCTCGAGGCGGGGCCGATGGGCAAGCCGGAGGTCGCGATCCGAACGCTGATCGAGCTGATGGACCGGTTCCCCAGTGACGGGTCGTTCGCCCAGGCCGCGCACATGCGGCTCGGTACGCTCTACCGGAACGCGCGGAAGTACGACGAGGCGATCGCGGTGTACGAGCGGTTGATTTTGCAGTACCCGGACGGCAAGTTGCTGCGGCAGGCGTGGCTGGCGATCGCGATGACGCACGAGGAGAAGGGCGACCCGAAGCGAGCGATCGAGGTGCTGCGGATGGTGCTGCGGAAGTTCCCGCACACGGGCGAGGCGAGCCAGGCGCACACGCGGCTGGAACAGAAGTACAAAGTGCCGGACACGGAGGTGGGCGACCGGTGAGCAGCGCTGCGGTCCAACCCGAAGTGATTGCGACGGCCCCGCCGCCGGAGATCAGGCTGCGTCGGGCGGACTGGCGGTTTCGCGTTTGCCTGATCGTGGCGGTTCTGGCGCACTTCGCGTTGGTGGCGCCGTCGCTGATCAACTTTTCGTGCACGCACGACCGGCCGCTGGGGTTGCCAGGGGGGAGCGGGGACAAAATCGCCAAGGGGACGCCGGACGGGGCGAAGGGCGGGACGGCGAAGCAGAACCCCAAGCCGCAGAAGGCGGCGCCGGACGTGCAGCCGATTGCGAAGGCGCGGGTGCAGGACATCGCGGCGGCCGCGCAGCAGCAGCGGTCGCGGACGCGGTTTCTGGAGCGGTTCAGCACCGACGGGCTGCGGGCGATGCTGATGATGAAGGACAACGCGCAGGTGCGGCCCGATCAGGCGCAGCAGGCGCGGGCGGCGGTGGACACGGTCGGGGGCGGGCCGCCGGGACCGCCGGGGCCGCTGGGATTGGAGCAAGGCGAGGGTAGCGGAGATACGGCGGCGGGGTCGCCGTTCGGGAACCGGATCGGGGCGAAGTTGTGGTTGTACCGGGTGAAGTATTCGGGCGGGGATTGGGACGCGAATCCGAAGGCGCTGCCGGCGTTGTTGCGCGAGGTGAAGCTGGCGCTGAAGCTGAAGGACGTGGGGGCGGAGGAGGTCGTGCGGATGTCGGACCTGCCGGGGCATCGGGGGCCGAACATGCCGTCGATGTTGTTCCTGACGGGCACGGGCGCAATCCAGACGACGGAGGCGGATCGCGCGGCGCTGCGGGATTACCTGCTCGGGGGCGGGATGCTGGTGGCGGATTCGTCCGGCGGGAATTTTGAGCAACAGTTCGTGCGGTTGATGGCGCAGGTGCTGCCCAAGCATCCGCCGCGGAATATTGAGTTCGATCACGACGTGTACCGCGGGCGGTGGATGCCGTACAAGATGCCGCGCGGGTGCCCGGTGTACCGGGACCACGGGTCGACGGACGCCAAGGGATTTTTCGATGACGACGGGCGGCTGATGGCGTTCTTCTCGCCGGGCGACATGGGGAGCGCGTGGGCGGTGGTGGATCTGGGGCGGAAGCGCGGGGATGTGGAGGCGTCGTTTCAGATGGGGACGAATCTGGTGACGTACAGTTTGATGACGGTCAAGGACAAGCGGAAATGAACAACGGCGATTCGATTTCGACGTCTGAGACTGCGGGGCTGGAGCGGCGACCGGTGCGCACGCTCACGCCGATCGGGCCGGGACGCGGGGGCGGGACGCCGCTGTTGTGGAAGATGCTGGGGGTGGCGCTGGCGGCGCATTTACTGATCGTGCTGGCGACGTCGAAGTCGCTGTTCGGGACGAATCCGGACTCGCCGGAGCAGATCTACGAGCGGGGGGAGAAGGCGATGACGGCGGGGCAGTACCTGGAGGCGATGGAGCACTACCGGCGCGTGCTGGACATGCAGCCGAAGGTGCCGCCGATTTTCGAGAAGGCGGCGGAGCAGCACCGGAACGCGGACAAGCAGGCGAAGGCGAAGGCGGCGAAAGTGCTGACGCCGGCGACGAAAGAGGCGACTGAGGCGGAGAGGGCGGGGGGGATGGCGGCGTCGCGGCCGGTGGCGGCGCCGGCGGAGGTGAAAGTGAAGGTGACGCCGGCGGCGCCGGATGCGGATTTGCCGCCGGAGTTGCGGGGGAAGTAGACGGTTGAGTTGAGGTTGTGGTTGCGGTTTCGGAGCCTTTGAGGGAGGTGCCGCGACGACGCCGAGCGACTTCAGGGCGGGCGTTCGGGTGCAGAGAGCATGAGCCTGCCACGCAAACCACGGAACGAGTTCCGTGGGCTTTTGTGCGTGGTCACGCGTCCGACGAACTACGCTCAACGCGCTCGCCTTCGGGCGGCGCTGTCGCTTGCCCTTCGGGTCGCGGCTAAACGGGATGCGGGGGAAGGGAACGTCACCGCGGGAGGTCGTGCATGATGGCGATGACGCCGCCGGCGTGGCTGATGGCTTCGTAGACGGGCTTGTACTGGGCGTACTTGAGGTTGCGGTCGCAGCGGAAGCGGACCTCGGATTCCTTGGAGCCTTTGCGGTCGGCGAGGCGGCCCTTGAGTTCGCGCTCGAGGGCGTCGGGGCCGCCGACCTCGGCGCCGTCGAGGAAGATCTTTCCGTCCTTGTCCATGGCGACGGAGACGTCGGCGCGGGTGTCGTCGGTGCGCGGGAGCGACGGGAGGCGCACGCCCTGGTCGGCCTGCATGAACGTCGAGGTGAGGAGGAAGAAGAAGATGATGAGGAAGGCGATGTCGGCCAGACTGACCATCTGGGTCTCGACGATCGGGCCTTGTCTTTTGCGGGTGATTCGCATTCGAATTAACCACGAAGGGCACGAAGGACACGAAGAAGAATCCGGGTGCGAAATGGGGGCGCCGGAGTCGTGGCGCGAATGTGTTCGTTGCCTCTGCGCGCCGGATCACGAGGGCGACGACGACGCGACGGGCGCCGCGCAACCCACGGAACGAGTTCCGTGGGCTTTACGGCGGGCGTTCAATGTTCCGCTGTCTGCAAACCGTCACCTGTCTTCTTCGTGTCCTTCGTGACCTTCGTGGTTCAGTCTTTTCGTTCCTCGCTGATGATGACGATGCCGCCGGCCTTTTGGATGGCGTAGAGGATCTCGGCGTTGCGTTGGAAGGTGAGGTCGTCGTCGGGGAAGACGATGACGGCCTTGTCCTCGTCCCGGGACATTCCGGACAACAGGCCGGCGACGTAGGACTCGAGTTGTTCGACGGAGACGTCGGCGCCGTTGACGGTCAGGTGGGTCTCGCCGGCGCGGACGCTGAGGGTTCGCGTGGGGTTGGCGACGTTGGCGGGCGAGCCGGAGGGCATGGGGACACTGAGGGCGAGGTTCTGGGCCCAGGTGGAGGCGATGAGAAAAAAGATGATGATCTGCCAGGCGATGTCGGCCAGGCTGATGAAGGGAATGTGCGGGGCGGGGGTTTTGCGGCGGGTGAGGAGCATGGAGGAGGGTCAATTGTCCATTGTCAATTGTCCATTGTTGGCTCGTTCCGGCGCACGGCCTACGTTCGGCTGCCGACGACTTCGGTGGGGCGGGACTTGCTTTGGGAGTGCAGGACGCGTTCGACGAGGGTGGTGCCGGCGGCTTGGACTTTGAGGACGAAGCGGTTGACGCGGCCGACGAAGTAGTTGTATTCGACGGTGGCCATGGCGGCGACGATCAGGCCGCCGGCGGTGCAGAGGAGGGCTTCGGAAATGCCGCCGGCGACGGCGGAGGGGGTGAGGGTGCCCATCTGGTGGACGTTGCCGAACGCGTTGATCATGCCGACGACGGTGCCGAGCATGCCGAGGATGGGGGCGAGGCTGGCGGTGGTGGCGAGCATGTTGAGGTTGCGCTCGAGGTAGTCGACGACGTGTCCGCCGTGGTCTTCCATGGCTTGGACGATGCCGCCCTCGATCTCTTCCGGGCGCTTGCCGATGCGCTCGAGGAAGGTGAGTTTGCGGAGGCCGATGCCGAGGGTCTCGGCGACGGGGCCGGGGGCGGTCTCGCAGACCTGGATGGCGCCGTCGACGTCCTGGGAGTCGAGCTTGGCGGAGACCTTGGAGAGAAGGTCTTCGGAATCGACGTCGGCCTGCCGCATGGTCAGCCAGCGCTCGAGCGTGACCGCGAGCGAGAGGATCGAACACCCGGCGATAACCCACAGCGCCCACCCGCCGCGGACGAGAAAATCGAGCATGTCCAGGGACCTCCGTGGATGCGAACGTTGCGTCAGGGGTGGTTACCGGAAGGTCGGGGCGGCGTTGCGGGGGCGGGGAGGGATTCGGCGCGGGGGGGGGTTCGGTCGCGCTTTCGCGGGGGCGGTTGCGGTGAGGGTTTCGATCCGGGGCGCGGATGCGGTGGGCGGGTCGATCCGGGGCGTCGCCTTGGGCTCCGCCTCCGGCGTGGGGCGCGCGTGAACCCTCCGGGTCGATGACGAGACGGTTAAGAATGCGTGAAGGCGTTCGGCGGGCCAAAGCGTATACCGTAAACCGGAGCGCGACGTGGGCGTCGTTAGAATGGCGTCGCGCGTTTGTCATGGGGGGCGCCGGTGGGGCGGGGTAGCGTGGCGGGCATGACGAATCGAGGTTTTCCCGAATGGGTCATGACCGAAACGGTGGGTAAGGGTGGGGCGGCGCCCGGCGGCGAGGCGCGGCCGGCAGAGCGGCCGGTGAACGCGCTGGGGATGCCGGCGGGGAGCATCCGGGCACTGCTGGCGCTGATCGTGTTCGGCGGGATCTGGTACTGGATGGGGCGGTCGCCGGACCGGCCGATCCCGCAGTTCATGCGGGACCTGTTGTTCGTGATCCTCGGGCACTATTTCGCGGCCCGGCAGCACGCGAAGTCGGACGGCGGGCCGTCACCGCTCTGGCTGCCGAAGGGGACGATCCGGCTGACGCTCGTGGGCGGGTTCGTGGTGGTCGGTGTCGTGATCGCCCGGGGGGACGGGGTGCGGGCGAACGACGCGTGGGTGACACTGACGCTGGTCGGCGGGTTCATGCTGGGCGTTCTGACGGCGACGCTGCTCCGGGGGCGGCGGATCCCGCGGGTGGTCGAAGACGTGCGGGCGCTGGTGTCGCTGGGGGCGGGCGTGGTGCTGGTCGCGCTGGTGTTCGATCTGTGGCGGGTGCCGGCCGAGTGGAACGTGCAGCGGTACCTGGTGACAGTGAAGCCGGAGGAGGTGCTGGCGGCGGTGGTCGGGTTCTACTTCGGGTCGAAGTCGTGAGGGGGTTGGAAGTTGCGGGTTGCGAGTTGCGGGTTGCGGGTTGCGAGTTGCGAGTTGCGATGGGTTGCGAGAACACACTAGACGTAGGCGGTGACGTCGTTGTCGGCGCGTCGTGATCGAAATCCTTCGGGGGTCATGCGACGGCCCACTGCAGCCCGCCGGGGAGGGTGGGCGGTCCAAACTCGACGTGGAGCACGCGGCGGTGACCGACCCGGCGCGCGGGTGACGAGGCGTGCAGGATCAGGGGGCGCATGAGCACCACGCCGCCCGCCGCCGTGGTGCAGAGGGTTTCGGGACCGCGCCCGGCGGCGTCGGCGACCTCTCGCTGGTCGAGGATGCGGTGGTGCGTGGCCGGTATGACGCGGAGCGGGCCGTTGTCGGTGTCGCACGGGTCGAGGCTGAAGCGGAGGGTCAGCATTTCGCGCAGGATGGCCGGCGGCGGCTGCACGTGTACGACGCCGGCCTTTTCGGACCACGGGCCGAAGCCGTCGACGTCCGCGCGCCGGCGGACGGCGATGGAGCGGTCCTGGTGCCAGGGGACGGTCCAGTTCGCGTCGCCGGTCTTGTCGAAGAGGATCGCGCGGACGGGCGCGGCGCCGGGCGCGACGGCGTCGACGAGCGAGCGGACGGGCGTGGTGCCTGCGAAGGTGCGGACGGTCGGACTGGAGAGCAGGTTTCGCCGCGCGAAGACGACGCCCCGGCGGGCGCGGAGCGATGCGTCGATGTCGTCGACGGGCGCCGGGCCGACGTCGAGGGATGCGAGGAGGCGACGGACGTCGTCGTCGCCCAGGTACGAGTCGATGATCGCGAACCCGTTCGTCGCGAGCGTGGCGCGGACGTCATCCGACATGGCTGATGACCTCTGACTGCGTGGGCCGGGTCGACAGCGGGGTACCGGGCCGACCGGGTGGTTGTGATTTTCAGGGGCATGGCTGGAGGGTGCTTATGGTACGCCGAGCGTGCCACGTGGTCGCGGCCTTCACGGGTCTAAGGCGGCCCGGTGGGGGCGGTCGGGAATCTGGTTCGGGCCGGGGGCGACAGGGTGCGATGTGGGGAACGATCCGGGGCGGCGCTCCGGGGAGAGTTCGTTCGACTTTGCCCCGGGTTGTTCGGCGAGACCGTGAGGTGCGGCGTGGCGATCGGCGGGGTGGTACGATCGGGGGCGTGGACGCGCGTGTCGATGTCATCGTGATCGGGCTTGGGGCGATGGGGAGCGCTGCGGCGTATCACCTGGCGCGGCTGGGGACACGGGTGATCGGGCTCGACGCGCTGGCGCCGCCGCACGACCGCGGGTCGTCGCACGGGGCGACGCGGATCACGCGGTTGGCGATCGGCGAGGGGGCGCACTACGTGCCGCTGGTGATGCGGTCGCATCAGTTGTGGCGCGAGATCGAGGCGGAGACGGGTGCCGACCTGCTCACGGAGTGCGGCGGGTTGATCCTCGGGCGCGAGGGGGCGCAGCGGTCGCACGGGTCGACCCGATTCTTGGACCGGACGATCGGTGCGGCGCGGCAGTCCGGGATCGGTCATGAGGTGCTTGCGGCGGCGGAGGTGCGGCGGCGGTTTCCGCAGTTCGCCGTGGCCGACGACGAGCGGGGGTACTACGAGCCGTCGGCGGGGTTCGTGCGGCCGGAGGCGTGCGTGGGGGCGCAACTCGAACTCGCGCGGCGGCACGGGGCGCGGCTGGTCACGGGGGAGCGGGTCCTGGCGGTCGAGGCGGACGGCGCGGGCGTG
>DASPKW010000136.1:0-4689 GCA_035627895.1 Tepidisphaeraceae bacterium
GCTGGGCCCACTCCATCTGCCCGCGCGTCGTCTGCCCGCACCCGCCCGCGCCGGCCAAGGCCAGCCCGGCCACGCACGCCACCCAGGCGCACCGAAATCCGTTCTTGATCGACTGCTTCATCATGGTCCAACTCTCCCGACCGGCCCGAATACGAACTGGGCCGCGGCTCTCTCGCCCTTTCATCGTCCCGCGACACGCCATTCCGTGACACGCGCCGGCGGGCTCTTTGCGTTCAAACTATTCACAACTATTTCGCCCGGCCGGCCCGGTGGCCCGGGTAGCCGGCGGGCCTGTAGTTACTGCGCGATCAGGTTGCCCGCGTCCGTCGCCGCGCGGGCGGGCTGGGCCGGTGGGCCGACGACGGGCGGGATGACGGGGACTGCCGCCGCCGCGGGCACGACGAGCGACGGGCTGGCGGACAGGGCCGCCTTGGGCGTGACGAGCGACGGGGCGACCTCGCTCCGCGGGCCGGTCGGGCCGCCGGTCGACGTCGGCGTCGACACCTTCGTCGGCGACACCCTGGCCGGGGTCGTGGGCGCCGCGGGCGTCGTCGGCATCACGTGACGGGCCGTCACGGCCGCACCGGTACCGGCCACGGGGGCGGCCGCGACGCGCGCCGGCGGGCGATATCCCGGGTTGGCCCGCACCCACGACTGCCGGTCCGGGCACGCCTGCTTCAGTACCTTGAGCACCTCGGCGTGCACCTTCTCGTTCTTCTCGATGTTGTAGTGATCCGTGTCGGGTTCGAGCAGGTCGGTGCGGTCCGTGCGGACCGCCAAGTTCTCCAGTTTCCCCTTGGCGTCCGGCTCCGGCTCCAGCGCCACCCCGCGGAACACCGGGATGCCCTGCCAGATCCCGTTCGTCTGATAGATGTTGCAGACCCATTTGACGTTCTTCGGCACCTTGTTGGGCGTCACCGGGTCGAGCGTGATGATCAGGTCGACCGAGATCCCGTGCGGGTCCAGCGCACGGGCGATGTCGACCGTGTGATCGGCGCCCCAGGAGTGCCCGATCAGGACCAGCGGCTCGTACACCTTGTGGTCCTTGTACTTCTCGATCAGGGCGTCCCGCACGTCTTCCCACTGCTCGTTGCGGTAGACGTTGGCCCGCACCCCGTCCTCGTTGATCTTCGCGCCCAGCGCGTCGATCCCGGTCGACCAGATCCCGATGAACCCGCGGAGCAGGTAGACGTTGCCGGCGCGGGGCTTGTCCGAGTCGATCTGCACGAGCGACAGGTCGCCGGGCTGCATCGACGGGCTGGAACACCCGATGGCGCCCAGACCGACCGTCGCCAACAGCGCGGCCACTGCGACCCGAATCCCCCTCAGACTTGAATTTTCGCGGCTCATGACGTCGGCCATGATAATTCCCTTCTCCGAAGGCTCACAATACGAAAGTCGCCAGCGACAGCCGGCCACCCGGCACCCGGGACGCCCGCACACAGCGGGCCGAGCAATCCGCGCACCACATAGCCGCATACACCTTGTCCCACGATGGAACCGTCGACCGGCCCTGTGATCGGGATTTCGTCCAGTTATGGGGGGTAATCCAGTTCGCGGGCACGAAAATTCGATTTATCCAGCCCATTCACGTTAAGAGTCAGACACGGCCGATAGTTTATCGGGCGTGAATTGTTTGGAGTTATTCGGCAGGTCGGTTATTACCCCCATCCTGAACCGACGAGCTTCCGATCGCAATCCGCCGGAACAGGGCTACCTCGGTATTCGGGCCCGACCGCCCGAGCACCGCAAACCGTGATTCGCGCCGCCCCCGCCTCTCACAGCGGCCACGACAGGTTGTTCGTTCCGCGGACCCGGTCGCTCAAGTTGTCGTACCCCGCTAGTAAGACGGGCCCCGCGCGTGTCATCCGCGGGCCCGGTCGGGGACTTCGTGCGTTCAAGGCCGAACGCACCGCGCCTTCACCCCGCACGTCGTAACCGCCGGCCGGAGGCTGGCAGAAGGAAATGCATGTCGGATCGCAGGCCTTCCTCCCTCGCCATCGTCCCGGCGCTCCTCGTGTCGCTGGCCGTCCTGTCTACCGGTTGCGGTAACCGCCCGGCGACCGTCGTCCAGACGACGACCCCCCAGTACGCCTCCGTTTCCGAGCCTTTGACCCCCCGCGTGCCGCCGATCGGCGCCCGGCACGGGCTGCGGGCCTTCGACGGCCGCGCCGTCCCGGTGACGCCCGCCCCGGCGACGGCCAACCAGGCCGCCAAGCTCCCGGCCGACACCGTCGCCGCCCCGGCGTACGCGTCGAGCTCGTCGCTCCCCGGCACCCTGGTCGTCTTCAATTACGGGGCCGGGTGCTCCTCCACGAGTTGGGGCAACGGGCTGCGGGACGTGGCCAATGCCATCAAGCAGCGGTTCGCGTCCAACATGGTGAACGTGATCACCCGGGCCTGGAACGACAACGACGGGATCGAGCAGATCGTCCAGAACCACCGCGGGCCGGTCGTCCTGATCGGGCATAGCTTCGGCGGATGGAAGACGCTCGACCTGGCGTCCAAACTGACCCGCAAGGTCGACTCGATGATCCTGCTCGACCCGGTCCCCCTGCCGTTCCACACGGCCCTGATGAGCAAGGACGGCAGCCACTTCAAGCAGCCGACCAACGTCGTCAACAGCGTGTGCTTCTACCGCCCGGGCGGCGTCTTCCCGACCGCGTACCCGATCGCCAACGCGTCGATGGTCGGCGACAACCGCCCCCGCGACATCGGCCACAGCGACTTCTGCTCGAGCCCCGAGGTCGCCCAGCACATCCTGTCGACCTGCCAACAGGTCGTGCTGCGGTAGGATTCATCCGGCGAAGGGACACAATCGAAAGCCCACGGTGCCCGGCACCGTGGGTTTTTCATTGGACGGTCGCTCGTTACTGGAGGGCGTCCGTGACGCGCGGCACGAGGTCGCGTCGCGCTCGCGGGCGTGAATCCGCGACGACGCGGAGCGATCGCGATGCTCCACCTTCAGCGACGTGTGTGCGCCAACGGACGAGACGTTCCCAGTCCAAACGAAGGTGCCCCGGACGGATGAACCGTCCGGGGCACCTGTTTTCTAAACGGTTGGGATCAGATCAGCTCACTTGCCGGTCGTCGAGCCAAGGACGGGGACGACGGTGCCGCCGCGGCGCTGCGTGACCATCCACTTGAACACGTCGCCCTGGCCGTAGGCCTCATCCCAGCAGTTGTGGCCGCCGGCGTCGATCCGGGTGAACTTGATGTTGCCACCGGCCGCCTTGACCCGGTTGTGCATCTCGTCGGAATTCCCGCACCCGACGAGGAAGTCGCCGGAGTTGTGGAAGATCCAGGTCGGGATGCGGGCGACGCTCGGCACCGAGTCGTACGCCGAGTACCCGCACATCGGGACCAGGGCGCTGAACCGCTCGGGGTACCGGCCGCCGACGACCCACGTGCCCTCGCCGCCGTTCGACAGGCCGGTGAGCGTCACGCAGCTCCGGTCGGTCGAGTACTGCTGCTGAACCTGGTCGAGGCAGGCGATCGCGATGCGGCCGCGGTCCTCGCCCTTCCAGTCGCCGGGCGACTGCGGGAAGACGGTGATGAAGCCGAAGTTCCCGGCCATCTTGGCGATCGCCGGCCCGAGGCCGACGGTCATCTGCGACCGCCCGTCGCTCCCGCCCTCGAGGGCGCCGTGCAGGAAGACGATCACGGGCCACTGCTTGCTGGGCGTGTAGTTGTGGGGGATGAAGACCGCGTAGTTCCGCTCGGTGCCGTCGACGGTCACCTTCTTGGCGACGAAGCCGCGGTCCTGGGCGTTGGCCGGGTTGCTCGCGATGACCTCATTGTAAGAGTGACCACACCCGACCGCGCCGCTCAGGGCACCCAGGACGACCGCCGACAAACCACATTTGCGCAACCAGTTCATGCCCGATCCTCCAGATCATTCCCACCCGACTATTTCCCAAGGATTCCCGCGTCCCGGATCGCCGGGGGGAAGATGGAGAAGACATAACAAACGAATCGCTCCGGCGACAACAAAAATCTCCGCCCGCGTCCGATAAACCCCTGGCGTGTGCGGGAGATGGTGGGGTCGAAGTGAGTTATCGTGCCCCCGGGGGGGCGCGGGCACGACCAAGAGCGTGGGGCGGCTTCGAAAATGGTGTGGGGTTCTGCTAGGCTCGCGTCGTGGCATCCGACCTCCTTCAGATCGCGCTCGAGCACCACCGGGCCGGGCGATTTCGACAGGCGCACGAGTTGTACTCTCGACTGCTCCGCGACAACCCGGATCACCCCGAGGCGACGCTGTGGAGCGGCGTGCTGGCCGTGCAGGCGGGGCGGCCGGACGCGGCGATCCCGATCCTGGAGAAGGCGACGCGGTTGACGCCGGACGACCCGGCGGCGTGGCACAACCTCGGGCAGGCGGCGCTGGCGGCGGGGCGGCCCGCGGACGCAATCGCGGCGCTGGAGCGCGCGGTGAAACTCGCGCCGGATCGGGCGGAGACGCTGATGGCGTGGGGGATCGCGCACCTGAGCGCCCCTCCTGCCGACGGGACGGGGCGCGGGGCGCACGCGCAAGCGGCAATGTTCGCGTTCCGGCAGGCGATCGCCGCGGGACTCGATTCGGCGGAGGTGCACCATCACCTGGGCGTCGCGCTGCTCGCGACGGGGGACGCCGGCGCGGCGATCGAGGCGCTCGTGGCGTCGCTCGAACGGAGGGCGGACGACGCCGGCACG
>DASPKW010000137.1:0-4734 GCA_035627895.1 Tepidisphaeraceae bacterium
AGGGGGGGGCGGGCCGTCATGGGTTGATGTCGGTATACCGGACTGGGGTGCGGGCGGGGGAGGGGCAAAACGCGCAATTGCGATGAATGGGACGGTCCCGTCATCGTTGTGTGCGAAGGGCCTTCTGGGGTGCGCGGAGGAACTCGGCCCTAATCGGCGAGGGCCGCTCGCCACGGCGAACGGCCCTCGACGGTTGACTAAGACTTTTCGGAAGGCCCGGTCGTTCAAACTTTGACCGCCGGGAAGGTCACCACGTCCGGTGTCGCCTGGGCGATGTTGGGGGCCGGGTCGAACTGCGTCCGGCCGGTCGCCCAAGCCAGGCCGGCGAGCGTCACCTTCTGGAACGTCGGGCTCGTCCAGACGTCCTCGCGGTGGCCCATCGAGGTGTAGAACACGCGGCCCTTGCCGTAGCCCTTCGCCCACGTCGCCGGGTACGGCGGGCGCTTGTACTGCCCGTTCCCGGCGTACGGGTTCACCTTGTCGGTGGGGTTCTTCGGCTTGGGCGGGTCGGTGTTCATCGACGCCGTGTCCTGCACGAGGATCACGTGCAAATCGTCGGACAGACTCTTGAGGTTGTACCACTCCTCGTTCATCTCGAAGTCCTGGAGGTCTTCGAGGCCGGGGAAGGCTTTGGACGCGACCTTCATCCGGGCCTTCATCTGGGCCCCGTGCCCGGCGAACTCGCCGCCGATCATCTTGATGTAGGGGTCGCGGACGTCCTCGACCTTTTCTTCCTTGAGGAGCTGCGTGTCGACGCTCGGCCGCTTGGCGCTGTGGAACGTGTCGGACGCGCAGTGGAACCCGAAGAAGCCCTTGCCGGCCGCGATGAAGTCGAGCAGGGTCTGCTTGCCGTCCTTCGGCATGGGCGGGACCTGGTCGTCCTTCGGCCCTTTCGCGTTGGTCGTCGTCAGGTCCTCGGTCGTGTAGAACGCGATCGCGTCGAACTGCGCGAGGCCATCCTTGGTGAAGACGGTCCCGTCCTTGGTGACGGTCACGTCGTACCCCGCCTTCCCGCCGAACTCCATCAGCGTCCGCTCGGCGAACGCGTACTGCTCTCCGGCCTTGCGCGTCACGACCGGGTGCGGGAAGCCGCTGGAGCGGGTGAAGAACAAGACCTTCTTGCGCGCCCCGGCGTCGCCGCCACCGGCGCGCAGGATCGACGGCGCGAGAAATACCCCGGCCCCGGCGAGGGCGGAAAACGACAGGAAATCACGGCGGTTCAGACGAGACATGATGAGGGTCCTCCGATGGTTGAAGTGATGTCGCCGCGAATGGTCACGGAACATCGCGCGGCGGTCAACTCTCGACAACCGACGGGCTTCGCGGCGCGCCTTCCAATCCGCGCTTAGCTTCTCATCGCCGTCGTCCGTGAACAATTGACAATGGACAATTGACGATTGACCCGACCCCGTTTGACCTCCTCCGCACTCGCCATTACACCCACACCAGCATGAACCTCCTCGCCCTCGACCTCGGCTCCTCGTCCGTCAAGGCCGCCATCCTCCACCACGGCCAGCCCGTCTCCGACATCGCCCGCGTCCCGTTCGCGACGCGGTACGACGGCAACCGCGTCGAGGTCGACCCCGCCGCGATCCTCAAGGCGCTTGCCAAGGCGATCCGGGAGCTCGGCCCGCTCACGAAGAAGGTCGACCTGGTCGCGCTGGCGACGATGGGCCCGTCGTGGGTCGCGATGGACAAGCGCGGGAAGGCGATCACGCCGATCGTCACGCACCAGGACCGCCGCAGCACCACCGTCGCGATCGACCTCGAGAAGCGCGTCGGCAAGAAGCGCCACCTGTCGGTCGTCGGCACCCGCCCGATCCCCGGCGGGATCTCGTCGACGACCTATTCGTGGTTCTTGCAAAACGCGCCAGGCGTGATGAGGCGCGCGGACCTGGTCGGGCACCTCACCACGTTCGTCCACCGGCAGATGACGCACTCCCGCGTCGTCGACCCGTCCCACGCCTCGTTCATGGGCCTGTACGACACCATGAAGCACGGCGGGTGGCACGACGGGCTGATTGAGGCCGTCGGCGCGTCCGAGCATTGTTTGCCGCAGGTCCTGGGCGCCGACGAAATCGCCGGCATGGTCACGCGCGACGGCCAGCGCCAGTTCGGCCTCCGCCACGGCACGCCCGTCCTCACCGGCCTGGTCGACGGCTCCGCCGCCATGCTTCTCGCGGGTGCCAAGCCCGGCCAACTCGTCAACGTGTGCGGCTCGACCGACGTCCTGGCCCTCTGCTGCGAGAAGCCGACCCCTCACGAACAACTCCTCACCCGCTCGCTCGGCGTGGGCGACCTGTTCCTCAGCGTCTCGACCGTCGCGTCGTCCGGCTCGTCCCTGGTCTGGGCCCACAAGACGTTTTTCGCCGACCTCACCGACGACCAGTTCTTCGGGCTCGTCGGCAGCGTCTCGCGCGATACGGATCATCGGCAGTCGGCAACCGGCAATCGGAAATCAGCCAAACGCGCCGCTGTGGAACCCCCTTCGACCGTTCCCATTTTCCACCCCTACCTCGCCGGCGACCGCACCGCCGTCGAACAGCCCACCGGCGCGTTCACCAATCTCACCCTCTCGACGACGCGCCACGACCTGCTCGCCGCGATCCTCCGCGCGCTCGCCAAGGCGTCGGCCGACCGCCTGCCGCTGCTCCAGGCCGCCGGCAACTGCAAATTCTCCCGCAAGGTCTTCCTCACCGGCGGCGCCGACGACACCCTGCACGCCACCCTCACCCGCGATTGGCCGGGTCATTGGTCGTTTCAGCCCCACCACGAAGCCACTCTGATCGGGCTCTCGAAACTCCCGCCGCTCGACCTGTGACCGAGCGAGGCCGGATCACGTCGGTGTCCGAGTCCGCCGCCCGCGACGAACGAAAACGCCCGCGATCCTTCGATCGCGGGCGTTTCCTACATTTGCTCAGCTCATCGGATCAGCCCGCGGTTCCCCCGGGCGTGTCGCTTACGACCGGCTCACCCGTCGTCGCTTCGGATGGGTCCGTCACATCGGGCGCGGCGGCTGCCGCTCCCTCCGGCTCCAGGTCCACCGAATCCACCACCGCCTTGGCCGACGTCTGACGGTTCACTGCAGCGCCGACGCCGGCGGCGCTCTTGTCGACCTTCTCCGCCTTGGGCGCCCGCGGCTTACGGACGGCCTTGGGCTTCTCTTCCTTCGGCTTGTGAACGGCCACGTCGACCGGCAGGTCGGCGGGAATGTACATCAGGCGGCCGCAGTTCGGGCACAGGACCACTTCGTCCCGCGAGTGCAGCCGGTTGTAGACGTCCGTGACCAGCGTCATGTTGCAGGTGCCGCACCCGTACTCCTCGTAGCGAGGGTCGGGCTTTTCCATCGGGGCCATCGCGTCCCCGTCGTGCCGGTCGGCGATGCGGTCGTAGGCCAGGCGCCCCTTGGCCGGGACCGCTTCGTACGCCGCGGCGCGCAGCGGCTTGATCCGGTCGATGTCGGCCTGCAACTCTGCCAGCCGCCCCCCGAGCTGCCCCCTAGTCTCGTCCAGCTTGGCTTGTTCTTCCCCCAGTTGCCCCTGAACGACCTTGAGTTCCGCCGCGATCCGCTCGGCGC
Organism: Tepidisphaeraceae bacterium; assembly: GCA_035627895.1. Taxonomy (GTDB): domain Bacteria; phylum Planctomycetota; class Phycisphaerae; order Tepidisphaerales; family Tepidisphaeraceae; genus DASPKW01. The sequence goes on from DASPKW010000137.1 coordinate 3,578, forward strand.
TCTCCATCGCCTTCATCGCCTCGTCTTCGGCCTTGCCCTTGTCCACCTTTTCCGTGTTGATCTCGGTGAGAAACGCCTGGTAATCCTTGTTCGTCCGGGCGGTCGACTGTTGGGCACGGAGCTTTTCGATCTTCTCGTCGCGGGTCTTGATCTCCAGTTCGAAGTTGGCGGCTTTGGCCTGTTGCTCTCGCAATGCCTTGGTGGTCGCGTCCGACTTGGCGGTGAGCTCGGCGACTCGCCGCTCGAGAAGGCGTACGCTGCGGGCGGCGGTCTCGTACCTCTCCTGGGCCTCCCGCAAGTCCTGATCGACCCGGAACAGTTTGACCAAGGCGATGTTGGTCGGACCCATCTGCGTTTCCTTCTGAAAAACCCCAGCGACCGTCAGAGACCCTCGGACGTCTTCGAACCGCGCATTATGTCCGAACGCGACCGATATGAAAAGACCGTAGCGTCGAATTGCACATGTGGCGCGCGCGATCAAGTGTGCGAAGCGCGCCCGCTTGCGGGTTAGCGGTCTGGAATCGGTCGAGGACCAATCGCGTCGGTGCCGCTTGAACAGTCGAGCACACGTGCGACCAGTCGTCTTCCGGGCGAAGACGACATTCAAAAAGCAAAACCGCCCCGGTTCCTTTCGGAACCGGGGCGGTCTGTTTTAATCAAATGATTAGTTCGGGACGCCCTCCCGCGCCGGTCGCCCGGCGGGTACCTCGCCTTGCGGCGAGTCGAGGAGGTGCTGACGTGAGTCGCGGCGTCGAGATCGCTCTCGACGCCAGCGTCTAATTGATCCATTAGAAAGGAGGTGATCCAGCCGCAGGTTCCCCTACGGCTACCTTGTTACGACTTAGTCCCAGTCACCGAGCCCGGCGTAGACACCTCTGTGGCGAGGCGGCTTCGGCCGTTCCCGGCTCCCATGACTTGACGGGCGGTGTGTACAAGGCTCAGGAACACATTCACCGCGGCGTAGCTGATCCGCGATTACTAGCGATTCCAACTTCACGGAGGCGGGTTGCAGCCTCCGATCTGAACTGGGGCGTCATTTCTGCGATTTCCTCCAGCTCGCGCTCTCGGGTCGCTTTGTCGACGCCATTGTAGCACGTGTGTGGCCCTGGGCATAAAGGCCATGAGGACTTGACGTCATCTCCACCTTCCTCCGGTTT
>DASPKW010000138.1:0-4320 GCA_035627895.1 Tepidisphaeraceae bacterium
CGTCGGCAAGGCCGCGTCGATCTGCGTCAAGCACAACGCGCTGCCGCGCGACGTCTACGAGAAGCACCTGCCCGAGCTCAAGGAACTAGCGAACCTTCCCGGCCGCGCCCGCCGTGAGACGGTCACGTCGCAGATCGACGAGAACGCCCCGCTGCCCGCGCAGGAGTCGCTCCAGCGCGCCAAGCCCCACCGCCGCGACGACCACGGCGCCGCCGTCACCGGCACCGACCCGAAGAAGCTCCCCGGCCTGGTGATCGACGACGCCGCCGCCAAGCTCGACGGCAAGTGGGCCAAGGGCATGGGCCTCAAGCCCTACGTCGCCGCGTCCTACCTGTACTCCCAGGGCGGCGAGGTCTCGGCCACGTTCCCCTTCGAGGTCAAAGAACCGGGGACGTACGAGGTCCGCTTCTCCTACTCGCAGGGACACGAGAACCGCGCGAAGGCCGTCCCCGTGACCGTGAAGTCCGCCGACGGGGACAAGACGATCACGATCGACCAGCAGGCCCAGCCGGGGCTCGAGCACGGGTTTATCTCGCTCGGCACGTTCAAGTTCGATAAGGCCGGCTCGGTGACCGTCACCAACAAGGGCGTCGCGCAGGGCACGGTCGCCGTCGACGCGGTGCAGGTGCTTCCGGCGAAGTAGCGTTTCCTAGTGCGCCCCATGTCCGACCCGAACTCATGACCGACCGGCCCACCGGACCTGCCGCCCGACCGCTGCCCGTCCTGCCCGCCGAGCGGCCACCCGCCCGGCCCGGGTCCGGCGCGGGCGGGGCGTGGCCGCACGTACGGTCGGTCCTGCTCCGGCTGTACCGGGTCGGGGTCATCGTGGCGATCGTCTGGCTCATCCAGCAGCAGCACGTGCGGCTGCGCGTGCAGGGGGATGCGCCGATCGTCGTGGACGAGGTCCGGCCGATCCTGCCCGCGGCGGCCGGACTGTCGCCCGACCCGTCCGAGAAGGCCGGGCTGTTCGTCACCGACGCGGGCGGCAACACCATCGGGTACACGCTGCGCACGTCGCCGTTCGCGGACCACATCAAGGGCTACGCGGGGCCAACCGACACGCTGGTCGTGCTGGACGCGCAGATGCGCGTGGCCGGGCTGCGGATCCGGGGGAGCGTGGACACGAAGGAGCACATCCGCGACGTCGGGAACGACGAGTACTTCATGAAGTACTGGAACGAGAAGACGTGGGACGAGATGGCGGGTAAGAGCCCGAAGGAGATGGGGGTCGAGGGGGTGAGCGGGGCGTCGCTGTCGAGCATGGCGATCGCGAACGGCCTGCACCACCGGTTCAGGAAGGGCATGCCCGCGGGGGGCGCGGCCGCCCACCCGCCGGTCCGGTTCGGGTGGCACGACGCCGGGCTGGTCGCGGTGATCGTGCTGGCGCTGGCGTTCTCGTTCACGCACCTGCGGAGCGTGCCGTGGGCCCGGCGGGTGTTCCAGGTCGTCCTGGTCGGGTACCTCGGCCTGCTGAACGGGCAGATCCTGGCGCAGTCGCTGGCGGCGGGGTGGACGGTGAGCGGGGTGGCGTGGCGGAGCGCGCCGGCGCTGGCGCTGCTGATGGCGGTCGCGCTGCTGATCCCGTGGACGACGCGCCGGGCGGTGTACTGCTCGCAGATCTGCCCGCACGGGGCGGCCCAGGAGTGGGTCGGGCGGTTGCGCAAGAAGAAGTGGAAGCTACCGGCGGGGGTCGAGGCCGGCCTGAAGTGGCTGCCGCCGGCGCTGGTCGCGCTGGTGATCGCGGTCGCGCTCTGGCAGTTCCGCGGGGCGGGGCGGTCGGGCGTGCGCGAGCCGCTGGTCGAACTGGCGGGGATCGAGCCCTTCGACGCGTACCTCGTGTTCCTGGGCAAGGTCGGGATCGCGACGATCGTGGTCGCGATCGTCGGGCTGGTGGCGGCCGTGTTCGTGCCGATGGCGTATTGCAAGTACGGGTGCCCGACGGGGCTGGTGCTGAATTTCGTGCGGTCGCACGGGAAGGCGGACAAGTTTGGCCGGCGCGACGTGGGCGCCGCGCTCCTCGTCCTCCTCGCCGTCGGCATGTACCACGCCTACCCCCAAGTCTTCGCTTGGGTCCACGCGGGCAAACCACCCCTGTGGTGAATGACACTCATTTCTCCGACACAATCCCCACCATGCGATTGCGCCGATTCGCCATCCTCGCCGCCGTCGCGCTAATCGCCGGCACCGCCCTCGCCCTCTGGTTAACGCGCACCCCGCCCGCGCCACCGCCCAGCCCCGCGCACGCCGAATTCACCGGCCACACCATGGGCGGCACTTGGTCCGTGAAATTCCCCACCCGGCCGCCCGCCGACCTCGAACAGCGCATCGCCGCCGAACTCGCCCGCCTCGACGCCACCCTCACGCTCTGGCAACCCAACTCCCCGCCCTCCCGCTTTAACCAACAAACGTCCACCGACTGGACGCCCGTCCCCGCCGACCTCGCCCGCGTCGTCGCCGTCGCCCGCGAGATCAGTGACCAGTCCGGCGGCGCACTCGACGTCACCGTCGCTCCCGCCGTCGTCCTCTGGGGCTTCGGCCCCGCCGCCTCCGCCAACCAATCTCCCGCCGACGACGCCGTCGCCGCCGCCCGCGCCCGCATCGATTACCGCCGACTCGAAGCCCGCCTGGACCCGCCCGCGCTCCGCAAAATCCGCCCCAATGTGCAAATCGACCTCGGCGCCGTCGGCAAGGGCTACGCCGCCGACCGCGTCGCCGACCTTCTCGACTCGGCCAATGTCCCCGACTACCTCATCGCCGTCGGCGGCGAGCTCCGCGCCCGCGGTCATGCCGCCGACCGCCGCCCCTGGCGCGTCGGCATCGAGACCCCCGTCCCCGACGTCCGCCGCGTCCTCCTCGCCGTCGAACTCCCCGCCGGCCACGGCCTCTCGACGTCCGGCGATTATCGCAACTTTCTCGAGGTCGCGGGGGAGCGGGTCAGTCACGAGATCGACCCGCGGACGGGTCGGCCGATCCCGGTGGCGCGCGGGCCGGCGCTGGTGAGTGTGGTCCACGAGTCGAGCGCCCGGGCCGACGCGTGGGCGACGGCGCTGTTCGTTCTGGGGGCGGAGGAGGGGTACGCGCTGGCGTCTCGCCTTGGCCTGGCGGCGGTGTTTGTCACGCGCGGGGACGGGAAGTTCGAGACGCGGATGACGGCGGCGTTCGAGAAGCTGGTGGCGCGGTAGAGCGTTCGGCGGGGCGGGGGAAGCGCGTGAGTGATGAGCGGGCTCGGGGGGCGAGAATGCGCCGACTCACCCGCTCAGGCAGACAAGAATGTCTGCCCCACTGAGGGCTTTCGCAGAGCATTCCAAAGGGGATTCTGCGTACTGCGATGGTCGCAGATTCGGTCAGCGACCGAACGCCTCTAGCCGTTCGGTGCCGCCGGCGATGCCGAAGCCTTCGGGCCAGAGGTTGAAGAAGACGCCGCTGTCCTCGGCGAGGTGGTCGACGCGGAACGTGATCGACGCGTACCAGCGGTCGAACTGGCGGATGATCGAGTACCGGCTCAGGACGCGCTCGCGCTCGCCGAAGTCGAAGCTCTGGATGAACTGGAGCGTGTACTTGGGGGTGAGCTGGTAGTTGACGATCGCGGTGACGACGGTCGACTCGAGGGATTCGAGGGTGGTCGCGCGGGTGCCGTCGTCGAGCGTTCCGGTGTTGGGGCGGAGGTACTCGCCGGAGTTGATGTAGCGGAGGCCGAGGAAGTAGGACAGGCGGACGTCGCGGCTGACGGCGAGGCCGATGGCGGCGGTGGCGACGTTGCCCTCGTCGAGGTTGAACTGGGCGTCGGCGAGGATGGCGGTCGTGTCGCTGACGCGCCAGGTGGCGTCGACCGCGACGTGGTTGCGCTGGAGCGATTCCTCCGGGCGGCTGCCGAAGAACAGGCCGCGGAAGCCGGTCGGGGCGAGTTCGGCCTCGTCGGGCTGGCTGAGGAAGAAGTTGGCCTCGACGTTGAGGGACAGGAAGTCGACGCTGCGCCACCGGCCCGGTCCGCCGCGCTTGGTCTGCCAGCGCTGCCGCAGCGCCAGGCTGACGGCCGTCGTCTCGCTGGCCCGGTCCGTCAGCTCGTCGTACTGGTACAACTCACTGGCGTTGGCGGACGACGACGAGGCGAAGACGTGCAGTTCCGGCTCGATCACGTGGCGCAACCGGTGGACGTCCCAGAAGTCGGACTTGGCGGTGTCGTCGACCTTCCAGAAGGCGGTCGAGAGGCGGACGCCGGCGCGAAGCTCGGGCGGCGCGGCCTGGCGGAGGAACAGGCGTCGAAGGTGGTGGTGGTGTTCGGGTCAGTGATGTTGAGCGTCGGCGCGGTCCTGTCGATCC
>DASPKW010000139.1:0-10119 GCA_035627895.1 Tepidisphaeraceae bacterium
TGAACTCGAACGGCCTGACGTCGGCGACCCGCACGTACGGCGCGGCGATCTCCCCCGCGTCCCACCCGGAAGTCTGGACCCGCCACCTCGTGCAGTTCGCCGCCGGCGAGGTCAACACGGGCGACGGCCTGTTCGTCGCGCTGAGCGGGACCGGCAATCCGTCGCCGCTCTCGGGTTTGTTCATTAACCTCAACGACGCCGGTAAGACGAACGACTTCACGATCCGCCCCGGCTCGGGGAGCGCCAACGACCTGGCGTCCAGCGGGCCGAACGTGACCAGCGTCGGCGCGGCGACGTACCTGGTCGTGATGCGCCTGACCGGCAACGGCACGAGTTGGACGACGGCGCAGGCCTGGGTGAACCCGGTGCTCAACGCCGACAACGAGCTGACGGCCACCGGCATGTTCTCCGGGACGATCCCCGCGACGGCGTCGCTCACCGGGATCGCGATCCGCGCGGTGCAGCTCGACGCGGCCGGCACGCCGACGCCGGCGGCGGACCGCGTGCTGCTCGACGAGTTCCTGATCGGCAACGCGGTGGGCGACGCGATCCCCGGGGCCACCGGCGCGGTCGTACCGGAGCCGGCGACGGCGGGACTCGCGGGGGCGGCCGCCGTCGGGCTGTCGCTGCGGCGCCGGCGCCGGTAGGCGCGGTGGTGGCATGGGTACGGCCGTGAGGCCATACCCGTGTCCTTCGGTCGTCCGCGCCATCGCGCGCGAGTACGCGATCATTTCGCAACCGCTTCGCGGGCCGCACGGCTCGCGGCGCGCGCGTCGAGGTAAGTCGTGACCGCTCGTCGGACGGGTTCCGGGGTGACGAGGGCGGCGGCCCGTATCGCTACGGCGTCGACGCCCGCCTTGAGCAATCGGGCGACCGCCTGGTGCGCGACGGAGGGGTGTTGGTCGACCAACCGTCCGAGCGTCTGGGCGGGGTCGCTACCGGACCGCTTCACGAGACGGGCCGAGATGTCCGCCGCGCTCTCGAACTGTCCGTCGCCGTCCGCGTCGAGGTAGGCGGCGCCGGTGATGCCCAGGACGTAAGGCGACCAGCGCGAACTCGTCGGCTGGTACGGCTTGGCGGGCGGCCAGTATGGCTCTGTTACGCCGGGGCCGATCGCGAGCGCCGTGACGAACACGTCGTGCGGCGGGCGGGGAATCGTCAGCGTCGCCTGCAACTTCCTCCCCGGCTTGGCAGCCGCGTCCGCCGGCACGTCGATCGTCTTCCACAATTCGCCGTTAATGTAGACCTCAGCCCTGCTCGCGCGCGTCCACGACGGGCCGGAAACGACCAACTCGACATCGAGGTCTCCGACCGACTTCACGATCTCGCCTGCGACCGACTTCCCGCCGACGCGCAGGTCCGCCAGCAGCCCGTAGCTCACGAGCACCTGACCTCGCTTCACGGCCCCGGTCGCTGCGGCCACGTCGACCTTGCCCGGATCGCCGTCCGCACCCCGCACGTACGTCCGCCCTTGCCCGACGACGTACTTCGCCACGTCGTGCGAGTCGCTCGACCCGATCGGCGCGACGCGCCGGCCCGTGTTGATCAGGCCCATCCAGTCGCGGAACAGGATGCGCGGGTCGGACGTCGTCGCGCCGGAGTTGATGACCTCCATCGCGTCGATCGGCAGGTTCCACCCGTCGAGGTCTTCGCCCGTCATCGAGATGTGCCGGCTCGGGTCGAACGGGCGGAAGCCGCCGTGGACGTCGCGGGCGTGGTTGAGGATCACCACGCCGGTCGGCGTGGATTGGCGGACCGCCGCGAACAGGCGGTCCCACGTCGGCAGCCGATAGTCGATCGGCGGCCCGGCCGGGTCGAGCGGGAACACGTTGAAGTGCCCGAGCTTCGGCGTCGTCACTTCCGAGCCGACGACCGGCGTGAAGTGCTGCCGGACGCCCGCCGCCTTGGCGACGTCCTCCAAACTGATGTTGAGGTTGTGGTCCGTCGCGATCGGCAGCTCGATGCCTTCGCCCGCCAGCGTGATCGCGCGCTCGAGCGCCGTCGCGTCGCCGTGCTTCGAGTGGGTGAACGTGTGCACGTGCGGGTCGGCAGCGACGTAGCCGGCGGTGTCAACCTCGCGGCCGATGCGGAGGATGCGCAGCTCGCCCTCGCCGGCGGCGAGCTCGGTGCGGTGCGAGTCGATGCCCCACTCGAACCCGCGGCCCGCGTAGACGGTATAGCGGCCGGCGGGCACATCGATCTTGGCGCGGCCGTCGGCGGTGTAGACGACCCCGGGGCGGACGGCGAGGCGGTCGGAGGAGGGCGTGCCGAGGTCGACGCGCGACCCGTGTTCGTCGACGATCGTGAAGCGCCCGGGGATCGGCGTGCCGCTGAACCGGGGTGTCGCCTTGTCCCACAAAACGAGCTCGAAATAGCTTTCGGTGAGGACGTCCTTGCGGGGGCGGTCGACGAGCGAGATCGGGCCGACGAAGACGTCGTCGGCGAATTGGCGGAGGTTGGCGCTGGCCTGCGGGATGAGCGTGAGCTCGTTGACCCCGTCGCGGAGGGCGCCCGGCGGGACGGCGATTGCGACGCGCATGTCGTCCGTCTCCGGCGCCAGGCGTGCGAGCAGCTTGCCGTTCAGCGAGAGCACCCACGTGTGACGGAGGTCGCGGTGGCGGATCCACAGCGTCTGCTCGCGCGCGTTGGCCTTCGCGTCGAATTGCAGCGCGAGGCGGTCGCCTTCGGGCTTCGTCGTCACGTCGTCCCACTCGGCGGCGTCGCCATAGCGGAGGTGGTGGGCCTTGGGCGTGATGACCTGAGCGGTCGCGGAGACGGAGAGGAGCAGGGCGAGCAACGCGGGGAGGGGTCGCATGGACGGGATCATAACGCGACGACGTGGAATGACCTCTTGTAGTCGCCCCGCTTCCGGGGCGCGTCTGAAGTCGCTCGTGGTCCGGACGCCGTTGCCCGCGGGAGCGCTTTTGGCCGCGCCCCGCAAGCGGGGCGGCTACAAGGGGCGACCGTGATCTACTGCGGACTCGGCGCCGGCCGGTCCGCCCCGCGCCACGCGATCCAGTGTGCGACCCACGCGACGACCGCCCCTGCCGGGAGGTCGACCAGGTAATGCTGCTTCGTCGCCAGCGTGCCGTACAGGATCAGCACCGCCCAGATCCAGCCGAGCACGAGCAGGGGGGTGAGCGTGCGCGGGCCGAGGTCCGCCAGCGCGCGTCGGGCGTACAGGAGCGCGTACACGGTCAGCCCCGCGTGCAGCGACGGGAGCGAGTTGATCGGCTGGTCGATGGCGGCGATGTACCGGTAGAACCAGTCGGCGTCCGCCGGCAGTTCGGGCCGCGGGTAGGCGATCGGGTAGGCAAAGAAGAACACGCAGCAGGTGACGAACATCAGCGCCATGCCGAGCGAGTACCGCCGGAGGTGGTCCACCCGGATCGAGAGGACCGGTGGCAGCGGGAGCAGCAAATACATCGACATATACGGCCAGATCCACCCCGGTTGGAACGGGACCGCCCGGTCGATCGCGAGCAGGGGGATCTTGGTGTGGGGGACCAGCGGCAGCCACTGCGGCAGGTAGTAGCACACCGTGAAGAACGGGACGAGCAGGACGAGGATCAGCAGCTTGCGCTGGACGTACATCTTCGCCCGCTCGCGCGGGGCGCGGGGCGATAGGGCGTCGGCGGGCGGGTCAACCAGGGGCGCGGTCATCGGGCGGCGATTGTGCGGGATGGACGGGGCGGAGGGAAGAGTGGGGCAGAATGACGAATGACCAAATTCGAAGAATCAAATCCGAACGACCAATGTTCAATGACGAAACGGGAAAGGCGAGCCCGCCGCGCGTTGCGTCCTTGGTCATTCGTCATTGGTCATTGATTCGTCATTCGAATTTGGTCATTCGTCATTTGAGTCCTTCTCGGTCTCCACGGCTCGGGGTGCCGCGGGTATAACGGGTCGGTCGGAAACTTTGATGACGGCTTCAATCGAGAGGATCACGACATGCGAGCAGCGCGTTGGATCGGCAGGAGCTTGGCGGTGGTCGGGATCGTGTTGGGCGGGCTTGGCGCCGGCGCCCAGGACTCCGCAAACTGGTCCCAGTGGCGCGGGCCGACGTACAACGGCGCCGGCAGCGCCAAGAATTTGCCCGACAAGCTCGACAAGGCGACGGCGCTTTGGTCGACCCCCATGCCCGGGCACTCCAACGGCACGCCCGTCATCCACGGCGACCGGATCTTCACGACCGCGTCGGCGAACGACTCGATGAAGCTGATGGCCATCTGCCTGAACAAGGCCGACGGCAAGGTGCTCTGGCAGCACGAGGTCGGCGACGGGTTCGTCAAGAACAGCCGGAACAACTTCGCCAGCCCGTCGCCCGTGACCGACGGCAAGCGCGTGATCTTCCTGTACGGCAACGGCCTGCTGGCGGCGTTTGAAATGGACGGCAAGCCGCTCTGGAAGCGCGACCTGTGGAAGGAGCACGGCAAGTGGAACATGCTCTGGCTCTACGCCTCGAGCCCGCTGCTCTATAAGAACAAGCTGTACGTGCAGGCCGTGCACCGCAACGTCGCCGCGAACGGGCTGGCCGCCGCCAAGCCCGGCGACACGCTCGCCGAGTCGTACGTCCTGGGCATCGACCCGGAGACGGGCAAGGACCAGTTCAAGGTCGCGCGGCCGAGCGACGCCGTCGCCGAGTCGCGCGAGAGCTTCGGCACGCCAATCCCGTGGGAGCGGCCCGCGGGCACGCAGATCCTGATCGCCGGCGGCGATTGCATGACCGGCCACGACCCCGAGACCGGCAAGGAAATCTGGCGCGCCGGCGGCTGGAACCCGGAAAAAATCCCGCACTGGCGCCTGGTGCCGTCGCCGGTCACGTGGGAGGGGATCGCGATCGCCTGCCCGCCCAAGGGCGGCAAGATGATCGCCTGGAAGGAGGGCGGCCAGGGCGACGTGACGCAGACGCACCTCGCGTGGAAGGCGCTGGAACTCAGCACCGACGTGTGCGTCCCGCTTGTTTATCAAGGCAAGCTGTACGTGCTCGACGGGGACAAGAAGACCCTGTCGTGCGGCGAGCCGGCGAGCGGGACCAAGATCTGGTCGGTGCCGATCGAGAGCCGGCCGGTGCTGCGCGGGTCGCCGACCGCGGGCGACGGGAAGATCTACGCGACCAACGAGGACGGGGACGTGTTCTGCTGGTCGGCGGTCGACGGAAAGCTGCTGTCGAAGGTGGCGCTGGAGGCCAAGGGCACGCGCGGGAGCGTGGCGCTGGTCGACGGGATGGTGGTCGTGCGGTCGGCGGACAAGGTGTGGGCGTTCGGTACGAAGTAGGCGGGCGCCGAACAGGTGATGCACAGAAAGAGGCGCACCCGCCCGGGTGCGCCTCTTTGCGTTTGATCATGCCGGCCTTGTGTTTTGTGGGTTACCGATTAGGAATGGGGCGGTGTAGGGTTTTTCTACCGGCGGCGTCAGGGAAGTGTCTACCATCGTCTGTGGGGCGCGGTGGAGCGGGCCGGAGACCGGATGGAAAAGAGAAAGCGTCACACGATCCTGGTGGTCGACGACGAGGCCGACGTGGTGGCCAGCGTGAAGGACCTACTGCGCCTAGAGTACAAGGTGCTGGGGGTGACGCGGGCGTCGGACGCGATGGGGGTGATCGACCGCGAGCCGGTCGACGTGGTGATGACCGACCAGCGGATGCCGGAGACGAACGGCGTCGAACTGCTCGAGCGCGTCCGTGAGCGGCACCCGGAGACGACGCGGCTGCTATTCACCGGGTACGCCGACCTTAAGGCCGTGATCGACGCGATCAACAAGGGGGACGTTTACCGTTACATCACCAAGCCGTGGGACCCGGACGAGCTGCTGACGATCATCCGGGAGGCGTGCGGGCACCACGATTTGCTGGTCGAGCGGCGGACGCTCGTCGAGGAAGTGCGGGCGAAGAACGCCGAGCTCGAGAAGGCGAATGCCGAGCTCCAGCGGGCCGACCAGCTCAAGAACGCGTTCATCCAGGTCGCGAGCCACGAGCTGCGCACACCGCTGACTATTTTGACGGGCGTGGCGCATTTGGCGGCGATGTACCCGGGGGCGCAGGGCGAGCTGGGCGAGCTGCTCAGGCGGATCCAGCAGGCGGGGACGCGGATGCAGCACCTGATCAACCAGATCGTGACGATGCTGTCGATGCAGCAGTTCGAGCGGAAGCCGGCGCTGTCGGGGCACAATTTGGCGCGGCTGGTGCGGCGGGCGTCTGACGATGTGCGGCCGTTCGTCGTCACGCGGCGGCAGACTCTTATCGTGGACGTGCCAGAGGAATTGGGCGAACTGACCGTCGACGAGGAAAAGATTCGTGACGCGGTGAACCATTTGCTGCTCAACGCGGTGAAGTTCACGCCGGACGGGGGGACGATCACGGTCGGCGCCCGGCGGCAGGGGGAGGACGGGCGGTCGGGCCCCGCGCGGATCTGGGTGAGCGACACGGGCGTCGGGATGGACGCGGCGAGCGTCAGCCGGGTGTTCGACACGTTTTTTACGTCGTTCGACGTCTCGCACCACTCGTCGGGGCACTTCGAGTACGGGAAGAAGGGGCTGGGGCTAGGCCTTTCGGTGGTGAAGGCGTTCGTCGAGATGCACGGGGGGAGCGTCGCTGTGACGAGCGAGCCGGGGCAGGGGACGACGTTCACGATTACGCTGCCGGGAACGTGATGGGTCAATGACGAATGACGAAATTCGAATGACGAATGTCGAATGACGAAACTCGGGACCGGGGCGACAGCGGGTATGATGTGGCCCGCGGCTTGGTGGGGGGAGCGCGACGAGGAGGTTTTCGTGAGCCGGGCGTCGGACTCGGGCGTACGGAGCGGTGGCGGGGGGGACGGGGCCGGGCCGCGCGCGGCGGGGGACGGGGTGACGGGCAAGGCGAAGTCGGAGTGGGAGCTGCTGGAATCGGCGCGGCTGACGGCTGGCCCGCGGATGTTGCTGATCGCGCGCGCGGTCACGCGGGCGTGCTGCGTGTTCGTGGCGGGGGTCGCGGTGATGGTGCTCGCGGGGTGGGTGTTCGACGTGCCGCGGATGCGGTCGGTGTTGAACGGCGCGGTGCCGATGAACCCGGTGACGGCGATCGGGTTCGGGCTGTCGGCGTGGTCGCTGTGGCTGTTGTGCGGGATCGAGGCGGGGCCGGGGTGGCGGTCGCGCGCGGTCGCGCAGTTACTGGCGGTCGGGGTAATCGCGATCGGCGTGCAGCGGCTGCTGGCGTACTTCGTCGGGTTCCCGTGGGCGGTCGACGAACTGGTGTTCACGTCGAAGCTGGCTGGGAACCGGATGGCGCCGACGACGGCGACGGCGTTCGTGCTGACGGGGCTGGCGCTGGCGGGGATGGACGTCGAGTGGTCGCGGCGGCGCCGGCGGCCGGCCGTGTGGCTCGCGCTCCTTGCGGGCGCCATGGGCCTGACGGCGCTGACCGGGTACCTCTACCACGTCAAGGAGTTCTACGGGGCGCTGCACACGTACATCGCGATGGCCCCGAACACGGCGGCGGCGTTCGTCGCGCTGTCGGTCGGCATCCTGGGGGCGCGGCCGCGCAAGGAGCCGGTGTCGGTCCTCGTGAGCCGGACGGCCGGGGGGGCGTCGCTGCGGAAGCTGCTGCCGGTCGCGCTGCTGGCGCCGCTGCTGCTCGGGTGGGTGCGGCTGGTCGGGCAGGACAAGGGGCTGTACGGGACGGAGATGGGGGCGGCGTTGTTCGCGGTCGCCACGATCCTGGTGCTGATGACGGTCACGTACCTGTCGGCCCGGAGCATCCTGCGGACCGAGCTCCGGCGGCGCGAGGCCGAGGCGATGCTGGCGCGGAGCGAGGCGTTCTACCACTCGCTCGTCGAGACGATCCCGCAGCACATCTACCGGAAGGACCTGCAGGGGCGGTTCACGTTCGCCAACTCGAACTTCTGTGCCGAACTGAACCGGACGGCCGAGCAGATCGTGGGGAAGACGGACTTCGACTTCTACCCGGCCGACCTGGCCGAGCGGTACCGGAAGGACGACCAGGCGGTGGTACGGGCGGGGCAGTCGCGGGACGTGATCGAGGAGCACGTGACGCCCGGCGGGAAGACGCTGTACGTGCAGGTGGTCAAGACGCCGGTCTACGACGACGCCGGGCGGGTGATCGGGACGCAGGGCCTGTTCTGGGACGTGACGGACAAGCGGCGGGCGCAGCTGATCGTGGAGGAATCGAACAAGCGGCTGGAGGAGGCGAACCGGCAACTGGCGGAAGCGGTGGAGTCGGAACACGCGGCGCACGAGGCGCTCAAGCGGGCGCAGTCGCAGGTCGTGCAGACGGAGAAGCTGGCGGGGATCGGGCAGATGGTGGCGGGGGTGGCGCACGAGATCAACAACCCGCTGGCGTTCGTGAACAACAACGTGGCCGTGCTGCAGCGCGACGTGGGGGCGCTGCGGCGCGTGCTGGAGATGTACCGGTCGGCGGACGGGAGTTTGCCGGAGGCGTTGCGGGCGGAGGTGTCGGCGCTGATCGAGGAGATCGATCTGCCGTACACGCTGGAGAATTTGGACGGGTTGTTCGCGCGGTCGCGCGAGGGGCTGCGGCGGATCCAGCAGATCGTGAAGGACCTGCGCGACTTCGCACGGCTCGACGAGGGGGACCGGCAGGAGGCGGATCTGGACGCGGGGATCGAGTCGACGGTGAACATCGTGCAGGGGTACGCCAAGCGGAAGGGCGTGACGGTGGTGACCGAGCTCGCGCCGCTGCCGAAGGTGAAGTGCCAGGCGGCGAAGGTGAACCAGGTGGTCATGAATTTGCTGACGAACGCGATCGACGCGTCGCCGCAGGGTGCCGAGGTGCGGATCTCGACGCGCCTGGACGGCGCGGCGAGGCAGGCGGTGGTGGAGGTCAAGGATCGCGGGTCGGGTGTTCCGCGGGAGATCCTCGACCGGATCTTCGACCCGTTTTTCACGACCAAGCCGATCGGCCAGGGCACGGGCCTCGGGCTGTCGATCAGCTACGGGATCGTGAACGATCACGGGGGGACGATCGAGGTGGACAGCGTGGCCGGGGAGGGGGCGACGTTTCGGGTGCGGCTGCCGGTCGACGGGGGCAAGCGCGGGGGCGAGGGGAAGTGAGGGGGGTTACGGTGCGTCTGAGGACCGACGCGCGGCGTCTCACCTCGCGGCAGTCGCAGGCCTCGCCAGGAACGCAGGGCATTCTTGACTTTGTCGTGGGGCGGACGGGATACTGGTCGGTCTGCGCGTCGCTCGGAGCGACGTGCGCGCGTGCCCGGTATTTGTCGGAGACGTAACGTGACGCCGAATCGACTGCTCGGAATGGTGATGGCCGGGGCGCTCGTGACGGGGCCGGGGTACGCGGGCGCGCCGCCGCAGCAGGGGAAGGCGGCGGGGGAGCGGGACGTGACCAATCCGGTCGCGCTGGCGGAGGTGCCGGCGGGGCAGGTCGTGGCGCGGGTGAACGGGCAGGCGATCACGGTCGCCGATATGCACAAGCCGCTGATGGAGGGGTACGGACTGAAGGTGCTGCTGAGCAAGGCGCAGCTCGATTTGGCCCGGCAGGAAGCGGTGAAGAAGAAGGTGGAGGTCACCAAGGCGGACGTCGCGGCCGAGCTCGACCGGACGATGAAGGCGGGGTTCAAGGACATCGAGAAGGCGGACTACGCGGCGGCGCTCGAGCAACTGCTGGCGCGGACGGGCCTGAGCCGGGGCGAGTTCGACATGGTCATCGAGACCAACGCGATCCTTCGCAAGATCGCCGAGCCGTTGCTCAAGGACCGGATCACGGACGAGAACGTCCGGGAGGCGTACAACGCGCGGTTCGGGCAGACGGTTCAGATCCGGCACATCGAGTGCGCCAACCCGCAGGAAGCGCTGCGGGCGAAGAACCGGATCGCGGCGGGGGAGAAGTTCGAAGAGGTGGCGCGGACGATGAGCCACAACGCGAAGACGGCGCCGCTGGGCGGGGAGCTGCCGGTGTTCTCGCGGCAGACGGCGAAGTGGCCGGGCGACCTCGGGGCGATCCCGCAGGGGTTCCGGGACTGGGCGTTCAACGCGAAGGACGGGGACATCTCCGACCCGATCGGCGCGGAGCAGAGTTACCACATTCTCAAACTCGAGAAGAAGATCGAGCCGAAAGTGGTGAAGTTCGAAGACCAGCAG